>DAIQQA010000019.1:0-51513 GCA_036787045.1 Burkholderiales bacterium
ACCCTTCACCCTTCACCCTTCACCCTTCACCCTTCACCCTTCACCCTTCACTCCTTCGACGGTACCAGCACTTCCCTGTTCCCATTGGCCTGCATGCTCGACACCAGCCCGGCCCGCTCCATCGCCTCGATCAGGCGCGCGGCGCGGTTGTAGCCGATGCGCAGGTGCCGCTGCACCAGCGAGATGGAAGGCCGGCGGGTCTTGATGACGATCTCGACGGCCTGATCATAAAGTGGATCCTTCTCGGCGTCGCCGCCCTCCAGGTCGCCAGCTTCGAGCGCCTCGTCCAGCTCGCCGCCCTCCAAAATGCCCTCGATGTACTGGGGCGTCCCGCGCGACTTCAGGTACTGGACCACCCGATGCACTTCCTCGTCCGCAACGTAAGCGCCGTGCACGCGCTGCGGATAGCCTGTGCCGGGCGGCAGGTACAGCATGTCACCCTGACCCAGCAGCGACTCCGCGCCCATCTGATCGAGGATCGTGCGCGAGTCCACTTTGCTGGAAACCTGGAACGCTACCCGCGTGGGGATATTGGCCTTGATGAGACCCGTGATGACGTCCACCGATGGCCGCTGGGTGGCGAGGACCAGGTGGATGCCAGCGGCGCGCGCCTTCTGAGCAAGGCGCGCGATCAGCTCCTCGACTTTCTTCCCCACAACCATCATCAGGTCGGCCAGCTCGTCGATCACCACCACCAGCAGGGGCAGCTCCTTCAGCGGTGGCGGGCTTTCCACGTTCAGCGCCAGCGGGTCGCAGATCGGCTTGCCCGCCTTGTCCGCCTCCTTCACCTTCTGGTTGAACCCGGCCAGGTTGCGCACGCTCAGCATGGACATGAGCTTGTAGCGCCGCTCCATCTCCGCCACGCACCAGGTGAGCGCGTTGGACGCCTGCTTCATGTCGGTGACCACCGGGGCGAGCAGATGCGGGATGCCCTCGTACACGGACAGCTCCAGCATCTTGGGATCCACCATGATCAGGCGCACCTCGTTGGCCGTCGCCTTGTACACGAGGCTCAGGATCATGGCGTTGATCGCGACCGACTTGCCCGACCCGGTCGTGCCCGCCACCAGCAGGTGCGGCATGCGCGCGAGATCCGCGACGACGGGCTTGCCGGCGATGTCCTTGCCCAGCGCAAGGGTCAGTGGCGAGCCCATGTCGGCGTAGACCTGCGAGCTCAGGATCTCCGACAGCCGCACCACCTGGCGCTTAGGGTTGGGGATCTCCAGGCCCATGCAGGACTTGCCGGGGATGGTTTCCACCACGCGGATGCTAATGACGGACAGTGCGCGGGCCAGGTCCTTGACCAGGTTGACGATCTGGCTGCCTTTCACGCCCACCGCCGGCTCGATCTCGTAGCGGGTGATCACCGGCCCGGGATAGGCAGCCACTACCTTCACCTCGATGCCGAAGTCGAGCAGCTTCTTCTCGATCAGGCGCGAGGTGTACTCCAGCGTGTCCGCCGACAGCACCTCGACGTTCGGGGGCGGCTCGTCCAACAGGTGCAGCGGCGGCAGCGGCGAGTCTGGCAGGTCCTCGAACAACGGCTGCTGCCGCTCGCGCTTGACCCGCTCGGACTTGGGGATGGCCAGTTGCGGGGGCTCGATGTGGATCGGCAGGTGCTCGTCGAGCTTCTTTTTCTCCTCCTCCACGACCACTTCCCGGCGCTGCGCGGCCTGCTCTCCGATGCGGCGGTCGCGCGCAGCTTGCCAGCGTGTCACGCCGGCAAGCCAGGCGCGCTCGATCCAGCCGCCCAGCCGCTCCGCCAGATCCAGCCAGGACAAGCCGCTGAACAGGCTGAAGCCGATCGCGGCCACGAACAGCAGCAGCAGGGTTGCGCCGGTGAAGCCCAGGAAGCGATAGAGCGGCCCGCTGATCACCATGCCCAGCATGCCGCCGGGCTGCAGCGGCAGGGCCGCATGGATGCTGTACAGGCGCAGCGCCTCCAGGCTGCTGCTCGCGAGCAGCAGCGCAAGGAAGCCCGCGCAGGCAATCCAGAACGGCCGGCGATCGGGTCCTCCGGTGGCCTCGATGCGCCGGTAACCCCACCAGGTGGCGAGCAGCAGGAACACCACCCACCAGTAGGCCGACAGCCCGAAGAGGTACAGCAGCAGATCGGCGATCCAGGCGCCGAAGCGGCCGCCGGCATTGCCGACCGACTCGCTGTCGGTGCTGTGGGACCAGCCCGGGTCTGCCTTGTCGTAGCTGCCCAGGACCAGCGTCAGATAGACCGCCAGCGCAACCAGCGCCAGCCACCAGGATTCCCGCAGCAGGCCGGCCAGGCGTGGCGGAAGCGGCATCCGCTCCTGCGCGGGTGCCGCCTTGGATCTAAAAAACATCCTGCCTACAAACGGTTAGGTACATGATGCATTATAGCGTGCCGCCGCCGGCGCACTCGACACGCGCACGAGCGGGCTGATAGATTTCGGCTTTTCCCGCACCCACCCCGGCTCGACTCCCACCATGGCAACCACCAACAAGCACGCGCGACTGCTCATTCTCGGCTCGGGGCCGGCCGGCTACACGGCCGCCGTCTACGCTGCGCGCGCCAATCTCAGCCCAGTGCTCCTCACCGGCATCGCTCAGGGCGGTCAGCTCATGACCACCACCGACGTGGACAACTGGCCGGCCGACTGGGAGGGCGTGCAAGGCCCCGAGCTGATGGAGCGCTTCCACCGGCACGCCGAGCGCTTCGGAACCGAGATCGTGTTCGATCACGTCCACACCGCCAGGCTGGGCGAGCGGCCGGTGACCCTGGTCGGCGATCAGGCTACGTACACGTGCGACGCGCTGATCATTGCCACCGGTGCTTCGGCCAGGTACCTGGGCCTGCCGTCCGAGGAGAAGTTCATGGGCAAAGGCGTGTCGGCTTGCGCCACCTGCGACGGCTTCTTCTACAAAGGCCAGGACGTGGCCGTGATCGGCGGCGGGAACACCGCCGTCGAGGAGGCGCTCTACCTCTCCAATATCGCCAAGACCGTGACTGTGGTACACCGGCGCGACAAGTTCCGCGCCGAGAAGATCCTCGCCAACCGCCTGATCGAGAAAGCCGAAAAGGGCAACGTTCGCCTCGAATGGAATCACACGCTGGACGAGGTGGTGGGCGACAACAGCGGCGTGACCGCGGTGCGCATCAAGGATATCCGCGATGGCCGCGCCAAGGAGCTTGCCGTGAAGGGCCTGTTCGTGGCAATCGGCCACACACCCAACACGCAGATCTTCGCCGGACAGGTGGAGATGGAGAACGGCTACATCATCACCCGAGCCGGGCGCAACGGCAACGCGACTGCCACCAGCGTCCCGGGTGTGTTCGCCGCGGGTGACGTGCAGGACCACGTCTACCGGCAGGCCGTGACCAGCGCCGGCAGCGGGTGCATGGCTGCTCTGGATGCGGAGAAGTATCTCGACGAACTGGGGCACTGATCTCGGCTACGGCCAGTCTGAACCACGGTGGACACGGTGGACACGATGGAGGAAAGCGTCTCAACACACGGCTCCTCTGGGGCGCATCGAGCGGAGGCGCCGATCGTGGCCCGCAACGGTCATCCAGTTAGTCTTTCGGTGACGAATTCCGAATCGCCGTCGCTTGCGCCTTATGTAGAAACGCCAAGCAGTTGTTCCTCCGTGTCCACCGTGTCCTCCGTGGTTCAACAAGGTCTGCGATACCGTTTGACGCCATGACCAAACACCGGACGACCCCGGTAGACGACGCCGACGCCTTCCGCGAGGCGGTGAAGGACGTCCAGCCGCTGCCCGACCAGGGACGCGTGGTGCACCCGCCGGCGCGGCCCACGCCGCTGCCGCGCCAGCGCGAACAGGACGACCGCCAGGTGCTGGCGGACAGCCTGAGCGAGCAGCCGCCCCTCGAGGTGGAGCTGGAGTCGGGCGAGGCGCTCGCGTTCCTGCGCCAGGGGATGTCGCCGCAGGTGCTGCGCAAGCTGCGCTCGGGCTTCTGGGCCGTGCAGGACGAGCTGGACCTGCACGGCCTGCGGACCGAAGAAGCGCGCGAGCTGCTGGCCCAGTTTCTGACCGGTGCGGTGCGGCGCGGACATCGCTGCCTGCGGGTGATCCACGGGAAGGGCCAGCGCTCGCGCAACAACGAGCCCGTGTTGAAGCGCAAGGTCGCGGGCTGGCTGACGCAGCGCGGGGAAGTGCTGGCCTACTGCGAGGCGCGTCCCGCAGCCGGCGGCAGCGGAGCGGTCACTGTGTTACTGGAGGCGCGAGGCTCGAGGTACGAGGCACGAGGCGAGGACCCCGAAGCCTAGTCTGGGCGAGGCTCGGCGCCCTGCCCCGCCTGCCCTAGACTGCCGCTTCGTCGGTCTCGCCGGTGCGGATGCGGATGACGGTCTCGACGTTGCTGACGAAGATCTTGCCGTCGCCGATCTTACCGGTGCGCGCGGACTTGATGATCGCCTCGATGGCCCGCTCCAGCAGCGCGCTGGGGATCACGACCTCGACCTTGACCTTGGGCAGGAAGTCCACGACGTACTCCGCACCCCGATACAGCTCGGTGTGCCCCTTCTGGCGCCCGAACCCCTTGACCTCGGTAACGGTCAGACCGGTGACACCGATCTCCGACAATGCCTCGCGCACCTCGTCGAGCTTGAACGGCTTGATGACGGCTTCGATCTTCTTCATCGTCGCTTTCCTGCAAATGGGTTCGAAAGCGGGCGGCTGCCCGGTCCCGCGTACAGTATAGTCACTCCACGTGATGAGATAAATCCGCCCGGGCGCCGTCCGAACGCCCCTCCCCGCATGTCCACCTCGCTGCGCATCCTCGACTCGCTGCGCGACGTCGCGCCGGCCGCCTGGAACCGGCTCGCCGGCGATTCCCCGTTTCTCCAGCATGCCTTCCTGCACGGCCTGCACGAAACGGGCTGCGCCTGTCCCGCCACCGGCTGGTCGCCCCAGTACGTGACGCTATGGGAGGGCGGCGAGCTGACCGGCGCCATGCCGCTGTACCTGAAGAGCCATTCGTACGGCGAATATGTGTTCGACTGGAGCTGGGCCGAGGCCTACCAGCAGCATGGCTTGCGCTACTACCCCAAGCTGCTGTGCGCGATCCCTTTCACGCCCGCCACCGGCCCCCGGCTCCTGGCAGATACGCCGCAGCGCCGCGGCGCTCTGCTGGACGGCGCCTTCGAGCTGGCCGCACGCCGGAGGGCATCGTCCCTTCACGTGTTGTTCCCGCCCGCGGAGCAGGCCGCCGAGCTGGAAAGCCGCGGGCTGATGCTGCGCTCCACCGTCCAGTTCCACTGGGAGAACCCCGGCTTTTCCGATTTCGAGGCGTTCCTCGCCAGCATGAACCACGACAAGCGCAAGAAGATCAAGCAGGAGCGGCGCCGCGTGCGCGAGGCCGGGATCTCCTTCCGCTGGCTGTCGGGGCGCGACGCCGACGAGTCGGACTGGGACTTCTTCGCCTGGTGCTACAACCGCACCTACCGCGAGCATCACTCCACGCCCTATCTGAACCGCGAGTTCTTCCGGCACCTTGCGGCGTGCGTGCCGGACAACCTCCTGCTGGTCCTCGGCAGCCGCGACGGCAAGCCCATCGCCTCGGCGCTCAACGTGCACAATGGGACGGTGCTCTACGGCCGCTACTGGGGGTCCATAGAGTTCCATTCCGGGCTGCACTTCGAGACCTGCTACTACCAGGCCATCGAGTTCTGCATCGCACGCGGGCTGCAGGCCTTCGAGGGTGGCGCGCAGGGCGAGCACAAGCTGGCCCGCGGCCTGCTGCCGCAGCGGACGCTGTCGGCACACTGGCTCGCCCATCCGCGGTTCGCCCGCGCGGTGGAGCACTTCCTCCAGCGCGAGACGCGCGGCGTCGGCGCCTACCTCGACGAGCTGAACGAGCACAGCCCCTTCAAGTCCTCCGACAGCTCGCCGTCGCTGGAAGTCTGAGCGCGCACGCCGGCACACCCCGGCGCCAACGCACCTGCGCCGGGCAAGAGCGGCCCTCCAAGCCCAGGCACGCGCGGCGCGGGTACGGGCTGCGGTGCGGCCCGCCTGCTGATGGCATAATCCGCTTTTTACCGCGGCACGCCGATGACATCGTCCTGCCGCGGATTCGGTCGTCCCATGCCCAGCCCACACATCCCATACTCGCGCAAGGTGCTTCGGCGCGCGCTTGTCGCGCTGTGGAGTGTCGTTGCCATCCTGCTCACGCAGGCTGTGGCGGCCGATGACCCCGCGCCGGAAGGGATGCGTCGCCCCCCCAAGGTCCAGATCATCGAGCACCAAGTGGGTACGGGTAAAGAGGTGGCCAGAGGGGCGTTTGCGGTGGTGCACTACACTGGCTGGCTGTACGACGCCGACGCAATCGACCACAAGGGGAAGCAGTTCGCCAGCTCGCGCAGCCGAGGCGAGTCGCTGTCGTTTGTCTATGGCTACAGGCGCGTGCTGCCGGGATTGGAGAAAGGTCTGGCGGGCATGCGCGTAGGAGGCCGACGCACCATCGTGGTCCCGCCCAACCTTGGGTACGACGGCCTGCAAAACCCCCGACCGGCCGACGTGCCGCCAAGGGCTACGCTGGTCTTCGACGTGGAGCTGATTGACGTCGTGCCGGAAAGCGCGCCGCCGGACGAGTAGCAGCCTGCGCCGTGACCGACGCTCACGTCCTGCGCCGCACGTTCGCCTGCGCGCTCACGCTCTCCGCGCCGTTCTTGGTGGTGAATCTGCTCGACGGGTTCACCAAGCCAGCGCTTGCCACCACCCCCGCCCTGTTCTGGACCTACGACATCACCAAGTGGGCGCTCCTGCCTGCCGTCACGCTCTTCGCCATGCGCGTGTGGTGCAATGCGCGCATTACGGACTTCGGCCTCGAGGGTCCGGGGCAGCGCTGGTCCGCGGCCCAGCTCTCGGCGCTGACCGTGCTGTTCAGCACGCTCGCAATGTCCTACTTCGGCTTCCAGACGCTCGCTGTCCGGCTCTTCCCCGGCGGTGGAACCTTCGATCTGGGAGAGCTCATGCCCTCGGGCTCCGCGCACCTGCCCGTCGTACTGTACCTGTGCATTACCGCCGCCTTCGCCGAAGAGTTGTTCTACCGCGGCGTGCTGCTCGAGGCGATGGCGCCGACCGGGACCGGGGTCGGCCGGGCGGCGGGATACGTTGCGTTCTCTTCGACGCTGTTCGGGCTGTCCCATTTCGAGAGCGGCGCTGCCGAGATCCTCGCCACCGGGCTGTACGGCGTAGTGGCTGCACTGTTCGCGCTGCGCGTGAGGAACCTCTGGCCCCTGATGGTTGGGCACTTCGCGACCGACTTCGTCGCGTTCCACTAGATCTCGAGCGGAGCGCTTCAGCGCCGGAACAAGAACCGCTCACCACGAAGACGCGAAGGCACGAAGAACCCCCGAGCTGGCAACTGAAGGCCCCGCCCGGCGCGGAGTTTGCCTCAATGCCGCTGGGCACCCGTTTGTCTGGGATGCACTCTGCGATTCTTCCTGGTGGCCGAACCACGGCAATCCCATTTTGTGTTTTCTTCGTGTCTTCGTGTCTTCGTGTCTTCGTGGTGAGGGGTTCGTCCTTGGCGGGAAGAGTCGGGTTTCCCTGGCCTGTACGGTAACATCCGGGCATCGATAACTCTTGGAGAAAACCCGACATGATCGGAGAGCCGATCGCCTTGACCATCCGCCGCAAGATCGAGCGCCCCGCGGCTAGCGTGCTGCGCGCGTTCAAGGGCGCACCTACCGGCTTCGTCACGGACGCATTCAACGGCAAGGGCTGTCTGGACTACCGCATCAAGCCGCTCATGCCCGACATGTACCTGTGCGGACCCGCGGTCACGGCGCTGTGCCAGCCCGGCGATATCCTGGCGGTCATGGCGAGCCTGGATGTGGCCAGGCGAGGCGACGTGATCGTCATCGCCGGCGGGGGCGACGCGCTAGCTGCGAAGCTCGGCGACCTGTGGCTGCACTGGGCCCGCAAGATCGGCGTAGCCGGAATCGTCTGCGACGGCCTGGTGCAGCTAGACCTGCGGCTCAGGCGGTGTGGGGTGTGGTGCGATGGCGCAGGTCGCGGGCCATCCAGACTGCGGCCTCGACGCCACCATAGTAGCGCGGCAGCAGTGTCAGCTCCTGAAACCCGAGCACGCGATAGAACCGCCGCGCATCCTGGTTGTTCACCCGGACCTCGAGATAGATACCGGTGATGCCCGCCGTGCGCGCGGATTCCTCTAGCCAACCCATCAGCCGGCGTCCCACCCCCCGGCGCTGATAGGCGGGCCGCACAGCGAGCAGGTTGAGGTGCCCGTGCTGCTCGCCGAAGTACATCATGGCGAAGCCGATAAGCTCGCGGCCGGCGCACGCGACCACCGTCGCAGTGTCGCGGCCGGCCATAGTGCGCGCCACGCGTGCGCGCGTCCAGGACCAGGCGAAGCCGCGCTCGATCAGGTCGCGCGACATAAGCGCGATCTCGGCGGCGTCTCCGGGTTGCCCCAGGCGCAGGTTGATGGCACGCGAACCCATGACGGAAGTGCGTCGGTGCGATGGTCGAAAAGCTACATTAACAGTATAGCGCGTCGCCGCCGGCTGCAGCCAGGCGAAGGCCGTCAACTCCTGCAGGCCACGAAGCAAGAAAAAAGCCGCATGCGCGGCTTCCTCTCGCCCGTTGCAATCATGACTCAATTGGACGGCTTGGCATGAGGGGCCGGCTCTGCGGCCTTGCGGGCAGCCAGCTGCGCCGGGCAGTATATCTCCAGGGTCTCATCGTAGCACCAGTGGGTTCCGAAGCCGTCGTTCTTCTTGACGCACTGGTACAGATACTGTCCCATCTCGTCGGTGAAGTGGCAGCCCTTGTAGCGCTGCATCGCGGCCTCGCGCTGGTAGGTGGGAGCGGGATCACCCTCCGCTCGCGCCAAGGTCGTGCCCAACCCTGCGGACAACACGAGCAGCGCCACCGCGAAGCGCTTGTTCATTGCATTCATGGGATATCCTTCAATAAGCAGATCGTCGTTTCAACGCAGGCGCAACCCGCCAGGGCGTGGGCGATCGTTCGGCAGAGGCCCGGTCAGTGAGCTTGAAACCTTGCGGCCGCCCGGTCGCACCACGGCCTGCCTCGTCTCCCACCGTTGCTGGCCAGCGGCCCCGAACCAGCTCTGCGAGCGGTTTCAAGCCTGTCCGCCTATTCTAGAGCAAGGGGCTCGGGGCGCAAAGGCGGCTGCGCGCAACGCTGTTCCGCCCCGGTCCGGCACCTGAGCGAAACGCAATGCACATCCTGCTCTGGCTGCTGGCTGCCCTGGTCGTCGTCGTTGGTCTGGCGGGGACGGTGCTGCCCATGCTACCCGGCGTGCCGCTGGTATTCGCCGGCCTGCTGCTGGCCGCCTGGGTCGACGGGTTCGCACACGTCGGCTGGCCGCTGCTGCTCGTTCTCGCTCTGCTCACCCTGCTTTCTCTCGTGGTCGATGTGGCCGCATCCAGCCTCGGCGCCAAGGGTGCGGGTGCCGGGCGGGCAGCCATGCTCGGCGCGGCGGTCGGCACTCTGGTGGGGCTGTTCTTCGGGCTCGCCGGGCTGGTCATCGGACCGTTCCTCGGCGCTGCCGCCGGCCAGTTCCTGGTCCGCCAGAACGTGACCGAGGCGGGGCGCGCAGGCGTGGGCGCCTGGGTCGGATTCGTGCTCGGGAGCCTGGCGAAGCTCGCGCTCGGGCTTGTGATGGTCCTGATCTACGTTGTCGCCTGGGTCGTCTAGACCCCTACCTCTCATCACGAAGGCACGAAGACACGAAGAAAACCGGGAATGAGGGGCGGGACAGGAAAGGATCTCGCCGACCGTCGTCTAGCAGCGGTGGTCTGGCCTGAGGCCCTCTCGTGGGTGTCGGCCCAACTGCAGGCAGTTCATTCGCTTTTCTTCGTGTCTTCGTGCCTTCGTGGTAAGCGGTAGGGTTTAGAACTGCTCAGTCGCGGCCGGAAAGCCTGCGCCCAAGCCGGATCGCCTCTTCGATCTCGCCCGGGGTGCCGGCCACCACCAGATACTTGAAGCCTTCCCGAAGCCGTTGCTCGATGTTGCTCCGGCTCACCAGGATTCCGCAGGGGACATTCAACGCCTTGGTCACGGCGAGCACCTGCTGGATCGCCTTCTCGGTTTCGGGATGATCCATCTGCCCTGGATAGCCAAGCGACGTGGACAGGTCGTTGGGCCCGATGAACACTGCCGCGATGCCCTTCCCCTCGGTCAGGATGCTGCGCACATTGTCCACCCCCTCTCGGCTCTCGATCATGGCGATGACCGCGAGCTCCCCGCGCGAATCGAGCGGCCAAGCATCCGCGCGCTCGAAATACTCCGCGACCGGAATGCCCCAGTACCGGGCCGCGTTGGCCGGCGCCACGCCGCGCTCGCCGGAAGGCTGGCTGTCGGAGGCGCCGAGCTTCTGCGGATAGCGGGCGTTGGCCACCAGCGCACGGGCATCGCCCGGGTCCTTGATGTGCGGAGACATCAAGCCGTAGGCGCCCATGTCGAGCACTTGCTTGATCACCCACTGGTTGCGCTCGGCGCCATTGGAGGGGATGCGCGCCAGCGGCACCACGTTGGGCTGCAGGTTGCCCTTCCTGAGCAGGCTGCCACGGTCCAGCATGAACTGCAGGAACACGCGCAGCTGGCTGAAGTCCGCCGGCCCATGCTCGAGATCGAAGATCACGAAGTCCTGCTGCGAAGCGGTGTAATACAACGCCCCATCGGCATCGCGAAACCGCGCGAAACTGCCGAACGCGGGCTTGCCCTGCTCCCACAGCTCGATCATGCGGTTCAACCGCACGCTCTGCTGCGCCAGCGCAGGCGGCGCCAGCAGCCAAGCTCCCACGGCAGCGGCGGCAAGCACGCGCGCGAATTGCAGATTCCTCATCGTCTCCTCCCGCCTCGGGTCGATCCTGAAACACCTGGAACCGCCGGCAGTATGCCTCTATCCTGCGGACATCGCCATCCGCGCCCACGCCGCGCGCTGGGACTGTTTCTTGCTCAAGACGGGCCGCCCCGCGCCGATGATGAGCTGACCGTTTCGCGGGTTGCCCGCGGGCGACCTCGCCGATCGCTACCAAGGAGACCGTGAACCCCATGACCTGGCGCGACTGGTTCTCGATCGAAAGCTGGTTCTTCACCACGGCGGCTGCGCAGGGCCTGCGCGACGCCCGCCACGACTACCCGCGCGAAGACACGTACGTGGAAACGAGCGCGCTGGTCCAGCCCGTAACCAATTCGACCCGCCTCGCGCGGGACGTGCCGGCAGGTGAGAAGGCCGCGAGCTCCGCGGTGCTGCGACTCGCGCCCTATGAGTTCGAGGAGCTGAAGATCGCAGAGACGCGCATCGATCGCATCTGCGAGGCGACCGAGCACGCACGCCAGCGCTACGAGGCGCGGCTCAATCACGTGCAGCATTGCATCCAAGACCTGCTGCGCGAGGCGCTCAAGAACCGCACCGCACACGCGGCCAAACACTTTGCGCAGCCGCATCCGCTCATGCCGATGTGGCTGTACGTCCTGGTCATGCTCGTGATGGGCGCCGCCGAGCTGCTGTTCAACGCGACGGCGTTCCGCCTGATCGAGTCCGGGCAGGACTATCAGAGCTACATCATGGCCGTCGCCCCCACCCTCTCACTGCTGATGATGGCGCACTTCCTGGGCGTGAAGTGGCGCCAGTGGCCGCGCGATCAGGTGTGGAAGAACGCCGCCGTCGCGGTGGCCATTTTCGTCACCATCACCGTCGCCTCCTACGCGTTGGGCATCATGCGCGCCGAGTTCGTCGAAGTGAAGGGCGCCGAGGCGGGTGCACGCGCAGCCGCTGAAGCCCAGCTCAACGCGGCCGACGAGCGCGTCTCGCTGGAGCGCCAGGTGGAGGACCTGCGGGGCCTGGCGCGCACCGCCCAAGACAAGGGCCCCAGTGAAGATCTGGTCCGCGCCGAGCAAGCCCTGGCTCAGAAGCTTGTCGAGGAGCGCGCGCTCGCGCAGAAAGCGGCCCAGGCCAATCAGGTGCTCGCCGACGCACGCCACGGCCTGGTGGCGCCCAACCTGCGCCACGTGCTCATGCTCTTCGCCATCAACATGCTGATCCTCATGACCGGCGCCTTCGCTTCCTACTATACGCACGACGGCGACCGCGAGCTGGAGCGCGTCGTGCGCCAGAAGGCGCGACTGCGCCGGGAGCTGAGCCGCTGGTGGGGACGCTGGGCCCACGCCGCGGCGCGCTACGACCGCATCGTCAAGACGGCACGCGAGCGTATCAACCGCATCATGCACGAGTTCGAGGCGCTGGTCGGCGAGTACCGCTTCTACAACACGCGCAAGCGGGACAAGTACCCGGCCTTCTTCCGCGACCAGCTCGCGGGCCGGACGTTCCTGGTGCGCTCTTTCGGCCCCGAGGCCGATCCCACTCCGATCGACCTGCGCCAGGCCTTCGAGCAGATCGAGAACGAGCTGCTGGCCGATTCCGCGCCCGCAGCCGCGGCACAAGGAGACGCCAGTGCCTGACCGCCGTCACTTCCCTGCGTTCGTGGCGGCGGCAACGCTGCTCGCTATCCTGCCGGCGCAGGCCCAGCTGAGAGAGCTCTTCGGCTCCGGAAGGGATGCCAGGGTCGTGATGGTGTTCGTGGACCTCACTGAGAGCGTGAAGGCCACGGACGTAGACCGCATCTACACGCCGACACTGCGCAATGCCGTGGACAAGCTGCGGCCGGGCGACCGCTTCGTGCTGGCCGAGATCTCGGAGCGGACGCTCGGCAGCTTCGCTCCGGCGCTGGACCTGCCCTTGCCCAGCACGGGTCGCTCGATGGAGGATGGCGACGCCCTCGAAGCGGGCAAGCTGCGCATTCGCGGCGAGTGGCGCAAGCTCGTGGCGCGCCGGGCGCGATCCAAGGCAACCGTCATCCTGGACAGCCTCAATGCCGGCAGCCAGGTCCTCACCCGCGACGCACGGCCGCAAAAGCACCTGGTGATCCTGTCCGACATGATGGAGGAATCCAGGGCGGCCAACTTCCTGAAAGCTCCACCCGTCGATGCCATCATCGGCCAGCGGCGGGCCAAGAGCCTGCTGCCGGATCTGCAGGGGGTGCAGGTGTTCGTCGCCGGTGCGAGTGCACCCACAACCGAGCGCTACGTCGAGGTGCAGGGCTTCTGGCTCAAGTACCTGCAGGCCGCCGGCGCCAAGGTGGACGAGAAGACCTACGGGCGTGTGGCGCTGACGTTCGAGTGACCGGCCTCTCGGTCACACTTTCCCAACGATCGAGTCCGAATGCGTCTGCCGCTGACGGTTCTGCTTTGCTCCACGCTGACAGCCTGCGGCGCCCGCGACACGCTCACGCCCGGACAGTGGACCGGCTACATCCCGGCAGCGGAAAGCGGTAAGTTCGAGATGCGCGTGCGGCTGGCGGAGGATCCGCCATCGCTAGAGCGCATCGACATCCTCCTGCTGTTCGACGTCACCCAGAGCATGCGGGCGGTGATAGACGAGGTACGGACCAATGCCGGCACCATCATGCGCGCAATCCGCGCAGGCAATCCCAACAGCGCTTTCGGCGTGGCCTCCTTCGCCGACTACCAGGAACGCCTGCCCTGGCGCCTGGACCGCGACATCACCGAAGACCTGGACAGCGTGTCCGCAGCGATCACGCGCCTGCGTCTGTACGATGGCAAGGATTTTCCGGAAGCCTACTCGCGTGCGCTGCACGAGGCGCGCTTCGTTGGCTGGCGCCCCGGGGCCAAGCGCTTCGTAATCCTGTTCGGAGACGCGCCGGCGCACGATCCCAACTTCTACGGGCAGAGCACTGGTGTCGACCCGGGTCGCGACGGCATTCCCGGAACCGAGGACGACCTGCGCTTCGCCGAGGTGGTGCGCGACCTCGCGGTGGACCGCGTCACGGTGCTGGTCAACTACGTGCCGGGTGACCAGCTCGCGCGCAAAGGCTTCGAGTTCCTCGCCACGCAGACTGGTGGAGCCGCTATTCCCGTGGCCGATGCGACGCAGGTTCCAACCACTATCGTCGCCGGCCTGAACGAGCAGTCCTTCGCCAGGCCGAGCGTCCTGATACCGCCGGATTTCACCGACTGGGTCAGGGTCTCCGACGGCAAGCGCGGGCGGGAAGGCGATCTGCGCGAGTACGTCTACTCGGTGCACGTCAGCGTGCCGCCGCGCGCGACCCCCGGCATTCGTCGCTTCCCGCTCGTGGCGAAGTATGAGGATACGACGCGCAGCGTGGAGATCGGCGCAACCAGAGTCAGCATCCTTACCGGCTGGCGCTACCACCCCGTCTGGCGCTGGCTGCTGCTGGCGGCAGCGCTGCTCGTGCTGCTATTGTGGTTGCGGCGCACCCGCCGCCGCAGCTCCCGCTTCCTGCACAACGGCCAGTTCGCACGGCTGTTGCTGCGGCTGGCCGGACTGGCTGCCTTCGCGTTCGTGGTCTACATCGGCTGGCGGTATCTGGAGGGGGCGGAGCGCCTGCTTCCCGTTGCGCTGCTGTAGGGCGCGCCCCCCAAAAGCGAAGAACGCAGAGGAAGAACTGGTGAAGCTTGCTGGTTTTTGGAGTCAAGCGGCCAGCACAGTACGGCGCCGCGGGTCAGCTCCTACACGCCCGACCTCCTATCCTGGCTTTCTCTGCGTCCTCTCTTGCCTTTCCTGCGCGTCCTCTGCGTTCCCCGCTGTAGGCCTGACAGTTAGTAGGCTTTAGTCTGCGTCTGACTGCCGCTCGGGAGCGGCCTTCTGGAACGCCTCCAGCTTCAGGCATTCGTCGTTAATGCGCACGATAGTGGGGAAGGCACCGAGGTCGACCTTGAAGCGCTTCGCATTGGCCACCTGCGGCACCAGCACGCAGTCGGCGAAGCCCGGGATGTCGCCGTGACAGAAACGGCCGCTGCCCTGCTCTTCCGCGAGGCGTTTCTCCAACGCAGTGAAGCCAGTCTTCACCCAGTGGTGATACCACTCCATTTTCTGCTCCTCGGAGATGCTGAACTTGCCGGTGAGGTAATTCAGCACGCGCGGGTTGTTCAACGGATGGATCTCGCAGGCGATGATCAGCGCCAGTGAGCGCACCCGGTTGCGCTCGAGCGGGTCGGTCGGCAGCAGCGGCGGGTTGGGGTGGGTCTCGTCCAGGTACTGCATGATGGCCAGAGACTGGTATAGCAGGTGCCCCTCGTCCTCCAGCACCGGCACCAGGTTTTGCGGATTGATCGCCGTGAACTCGGGCGAGTACTGCTCCCCTTTGGCCAGGTGCACGGACACGTAGTCGTAGCTCAGACCCTTGAGTGCGAGCGCGATGCGCACGCGGTAGGCGGCCGAGCTGCGGAAATAGTTGTAGAGCTTCACGGTCTTCCTCCCACGGCGCGCAGCCGCGCCCACGGTTCACTGGCCTCTACTGTAGCGCACAGCTGGACCAACTGCGGCACGATGGAGGCAAAGAGCAACCTCTCACCACGAAGGCACGAAGACACGAAGAAAACCCGGAAGGGAGCAGTCCGTGCGTCGCTGTTGCGGGGTCGACCGCTACGAGGCGGGGCGGCCCCTCAGCCGGGCTGTGCGCTCCCTGGCTCCGGATGACCCGTGTAATCTGGACCGTTGAAACAGTCCTTTCTTGCTCTTACTTCGTGTCTTCGTGTCTTCGTGCTGAGAGGTTTGGGTTCGAGCTAGCGGGGCGTTGCACAAACGGCGCGATAGCGCGCCAGCAGCGCCGCCGCCTCGGCCATGTCCTCGACGTTGTCGAACATCGGCACGCCGGCCTCTTCCATCCGTGCCATCCACGCCTGCCTGCCTTCCAGCGTGCCCATCATGGCGTGCAGGATCGGCAGCGGCGCGCCCTTCGACAGCGCAGCCAGACGCGCAATCACGGCGTCGGCATCGACCATGAAAGGCACGACGTGGATCATGAGGATGGCGTCGAAGCTCGCCTGCGCCAACTCCAGCACCGCTTCCAGCGTCGCGCCGAAGCGATCCTCGCGCGCGTCGGCGAGCAGATCGAGCGGGTTGGCCACCACTGCCTCCGCGGGATACACGGCCCGCAGGCGTTCGGCCAGACGCGCGGGGAGCGCGGGCAACTGCAACCCGAGCTCCGCACAGCGGTCGGTCGCAAGCACGCCCGGACCACCGGAGTTGGACAGCAGCAGCACGCGCGGGCCCATGCCGTGTGGGTGCAGCCCGAAGGCTTTGCCCGCCAGCATCAGAGCGCGCAAGCTCTTCACGCGGACGACGCCGCTTTCGTTGCAGAAGGCGTCGGCCTCGGCATCCGCGAGCGCGCGCGACCCGGTGTGGCGCAACGCTGCCTCGCGGCCCGGGGGGGTACGCCCGCCGATGAGAGCGACGATGGGTTTCCGCGCGGCGATGCCCCGCGCCAGCGCACGGAAGCGCTCCGTGTCGCCGAAGGACTCCGCGTAGAGCAGAATGCAGCGGCACGCGGGATCCGCGCCGAAGTGCTCGACATACTCGGTCAGGCCAAGCTGCATGGCGTTGCCCACCGAGACGATGGCGCCGACCGGGATCGCCAGGCTGTGGCTGGATCCGATGACCTCCTCGGCGATCGCGCCGGACTGCGAGATCAGCGCCACGCCCCCGCCGCGCGGAAGGTCGCGGAAGAACGTGCTTGCGCAGGGATGGGTTGGATCCAGCAAGTCGATCAGACCCGCGCAGTTCGGCCCAGCGATGGTCAGGCCGTGGGCCTGCGCCAGCCCGCGCAGCTCGCGATCGCGTGCCTGCCCCTCCTCCCCGCCTTCAGCGAAGCCGCCCGGCAGCACCAACAGGTTGGTATGGCCGCTTGCCGCCGCTTCGCGCGCCACGTCGAGAATCAGGTCCGGCCGCACGACCACCACAGCAAGCTCGCACGGCGGCGACACCTGCGACAGCGACCTCACCGCCGGCAGGCCGAGCAGCTCACCGCCCTTAGGATTGACCGGAACGATGCGTCCGCGATAGCCCGACTTGAGCAGGTTGCGCAGCACCGCGCCACCAGAGCTGGTGGGGCGATCGCCTGCGCCCACGACGGCGACGCTTGCCGGTCGCAGGAACGCCGACAGTGAGACAGGGGTTGCGGGCATGCTCGCCTTCTCTGCTGGTTGGATGGGACCGCGAGCCCGGATTGTACCGGCGCAGCCGCGGCCCAGCACTCACGCCAGCGGCCGCGCGCCGCCCCGGGTGCTCGCCAGCGCCAGCCCGGCCCCAGCCAGCGCCATCGCCGAGCAGAAAATGCCCAGCCCGGCGAAGCCGCCGGTGGCGATCAGCCCTGCACCCACAGAGCCTGCGAGCAGCCAACCCATGCTGGCCATGGTGACGGTCAGACCGAACACGGCGCCGCGCACCTCGCCGGGCACCTCCGACAGGGTAGCCATGAGCGATGGGCGAGAGGTCGCGTTCACAAACGAGTACGCGAAGCCCAGTACCACGGACAGCGCCAGCCCGGGCGCCCACATCAAGGTGGGTGCCGCCAGCAGCGCGGTCAGCAGCGACGCGCCGGCGAACACGCGCCCGCGGACGCGAACACGATCCGCGATACGCCCGCCGACCACGTTGCCGGCCAGATTGCCCAACGCGACCAGACCGAGGACCACCGCCAGCGTGCCCAGAGGGACGGCGTACGTGCGCTGCAGGAAAGTGGGCAGATAGATCGCCAGTGCGCCGAAGCACACGCGCTCTGTCGTGCCGGCCGCAAGCAGCGCGAGCAGCCGCGGCTGCGCGAGCGCAATGAGCCACGCCTTGCTGCCGTGTGGATGCGCATGGCGCCTAGGGTCCGGCGGGAGGGCGAACCACACGGCCACCGCCGTCAGAACAACCGCTGCACCGTGCGCCGCGATGGCGCCGCGCCAGCCGCCCACAGAGCCCAGCAGCGTAACGAGCGGCACGCCCAGCACCAGCGACAGGGACTGCCCGGTGATCACCCAGCTCAGCGCGCGGCCGCGCGCTCCCGCAGGAACATGGTCGGACACCGCGGCGAACACGATACCCATGAAGGCACCCCCGCCGACGCCGGACACGAGCTGCCATATCACCAGCTGCCCGTACGAGCTCGAAGCCGCGAAGCCCAGTCGCGTGAAGCCGAGCAGCGCGACACCCGAGGCCAGGATGGCGCGTCGCCCCAGCCGGTCGGACAGCGTGCCTGCGACCAGCGATGCGACGCCCCACATCACCGCCTGGATCGAGAACAGATTCGCCACCGCCGGCAGGCTGCTGCCAAGGTCGCCGGCAATGGCAGTGAGGAACGGGGCCATGCCCGAGCCCGTGGACGTGACGACGAAGGTGGCCGCGGCCAGCGCGACCAGCATCGCGACGATGCGGGTGTCGGTCACTGCGCCATGCGCCCGCAGTCGCGGCCTGACCGACGCGCCACCAAACTCACGTCGGACGCCCTGGCTGCGGATAGCTCACCGCCATCCCCTCCCGCACGTCCTGCTGGATGCCGTACTGCGGGAACGGATAGCGGAAGCCGTTCTTCGCCAGCGCTTCCATCCCGCCGATGGCCTTGCCGAGGTGCTCGGGCGGCAGGGCCATGAGCATCTCGTCGTCAAGCACGCCGCCGTAGCGCCGCTCGGCAAAGCAGGGGATGGACAGACTGGGCTCGCGGGTGGCCAGTGCACGGCCCCAGGAATCCGCGCAGGCGGACTCGCCGACCACACTCCAGTCGAAGCGCTTGTAACCCGACCACTGCAGGCCGTTGATGAAGTACATCATCGCACCGGGCGTGGCGTAGAACAGCGCGATGTCGGGTGGATCGAGGCGGCCGCTCGCCAGCGGCGATACGGCGAGCGCCCGGTACCTGCCATGCGGGACAACGTGCATGGCCGCCTGATGGCCGCGCGCATCGTCGATAGTCGCGTACCACACCCCCGCCATCGACCGGCCGGAGCGCCAGTCCTCGTCCTGCGGACCCAACCCCACCACGGCGCGACACTGCGAACCGACCAGATCTGCTCCGGTGATCCCGACGGTCCACCCCAGGCGCGCGGTCTGCGCCACGATCTGGTCGGTCGTGTGCACGAACTTGGGCCGGCGGATCTTCGGGATGGCTTCCATCTCCGCCACCGATTCGAACAGCTTCAGTCCAAAGGGATGGCTGCGAAGCTTGAGCAGCTGCGTCAGGCCATCTGCGATTCGAACCCAATCGTGCACGGCAGCGGACATGATCCGTTCTCCCCGGAATGCGTTGCCCGTAATCCTCGCAGAAAACCCACCCGGTCACGAGTCTCGGCACCGCCCTTGGTTGCACTGCACAAGCGCGGGCGCCCTTCGCTGGCGTTGACACCCAGGACCGCTGCGGTATTCTTGACCCTGCTCGGGCCCCGGTCTGCTAGTAACCAGATGGTTCAGCCAGGGTCGACGAGTCCGGATCCAATAACGCAGGGGGAGACCAGCATGAATCGAACAATGCGCAGTCTGGTGACCGGCCTGGTCGGTGCGACGTTGGCGGCAGCCGCGTCCTCGGCAATGGCACAGGCCGGCAACGAGTGGTTGCACTACGGCGGCGACTACGCGAACACGCGCCACAGCACGCTCAGCCAGATCAACAAGGGCAACGTCAAGAGCCTCAAGGTGGCCTGGATGCATTCCCTGGGCAGCCTGGAGTCGCAGGAGTCCAGCCCGCTGATCGTGGGCGACACCATGTACGTCACCACCTCGACCGGTCCGAAGTACGTGTTCGCCCTGGACGCGAAGACTGGCAAGACGAAGTGGAAGTACGAACCCGATCTGCCGAACGACTACTTCGCAACAGTCTGCTGTGGCCTGGACAACCGCGGCGTGGCCTATTCCAACGGCAGGATCTTCGTCGGCCGCCTGGATGCCAAGCTGGTGGCCCTGGATGCCAAGACCGGCGAAGAGTTGTGGAGCGCGACGGTCGCGGACTACAAGAAGGGCCATGCCATCACTTCTCCACCCTTGGTCTACAAGAACCTGGTCGTGACCGGCATCGCCGGCGGCGAGTACGGCATCCGCGGCTTCGTCGAGGCCTACGATCAGAATACCGGCAAGTCTGTGTGGAAGACCTACACCATTCCTGGCGCGGGCGAGCCGGGCAACGAGACCTGGAAGGGCGATTCCTGGAAGACCGGCGCGGGCTCGACCTGGGGCGTGGGCTCTTATGATCCCAAGCTGAACCTGGTGTACTGGTCGACGAGCAACGCCGGGCCGTGGGGTGGCCATACGCGCGGCAACGATTCCAGCGACATCGGACCCTATACCAACCTGTGGACGTCCTCGCAGCTCGCTTTCGACGGCGACACCGGCAAGATCGCCTGGGGCTACCAGATGACGCCTTCGGATGTGTGGGACTTCGACGGCATCAATGAAGGCGTGCTCGCCGAGCTCAACATCGGCGGCTCCAAGCAGCCGGTCCTGATGAAGGCCGACCGCAATGGCTTCTTCTACGTGATCAATCGCCAAAGCGGCAAGCTCCTGTCGGCGGAGCCGTTCGTTTATGTGAACTGGGCGAAAGGCGTGGATCTGAAGACCGGCATGCCCATCGAGGATCCGACGAAGCGTCCGCGCCTTGGCGTGTGGGCGCGCAACGTCTGCCCGAACCTCATCGGCGGCAAGAACTGGGAGCCGATGTCGTTCAACCCACAGACCGGGCTGGTGTATATCCCCGCGTTCAACATGTGCATGGACATCGCCAACAAGGAGGAAGAGTACACCCCTGGCAAGTTCTACCTCGCCTCCGAGTTCAACCTCGACATGGCCGGCAACCAGGGCACGAACCTCTCCGAGTTCATCGCCTGGGACCCGGTGGCCGGCAAGAAAGTCTGGGGCATCAAAGAGGATCTACCGTTCCTGAGCGGTGCGCTGACGACGGCTGGCGGCCTGGTCTTCTTTGGCAACCAGCACGGCGAGCTCAAGGCAGTCGACGACAAGACCGGGGCCGTCCTGTGGAGCTTCGACGTCGGGACCGGCATTCTGCAGAGCCCGGTCACCTACACAGTCGGCGGCAAGCAATACCTGGCGGTGGTTGCCGGCCGCAGCAAGGGCCCGCCCTCGTTCTTCGGCAAGATCGGCCAGCGCGTGGTCGACGCCAGCCCCGAGGGTGGCATTCTGGTGGTGTTCGAGCTGCCCTGAACTGCGGACCTCAGCTCGCGCAGTAACGTCGTGACAACGGCGGGGTCCTGGTGGCCCCGCCGTTGCGTCTGAGCCAACGGAAGTGATGGAGGATGACGTGGCGAGGAAGTTCTGGTCCGTGGCCCCGATCGCGTTGGCAGCGGGCCTGGCCATTGCGCCCAGCACCACGGGAGCCGACGAATCGGCAGCCCGGCCGACCAATCCCTACGCCGGCCAGACGGAGGTCATTCCGGAAGGCAACAGTCTCTTTAACCAGTACTGCGCGCACTGCCACGGGCCGGACGCCATCCAGGGTGAGCGGCCGCGGGACCTGCGGCGCCTGAAGCGCCGCTACGGCGACGACGCCATCGGCGTGTTCTACACCACCATCAACAATGGCCGGATGGACAAGGGCATGCCGGTGTGGAAAGGGGTGCTCGACGAGGACACGATCTGGAAGATCTACACTTTCCTGTCCAGCGTCCAGGCGCGGTAGCCGCGGGCAAGATCCTCCGTCCTTCGCCCCTGTCAGCCTTCGCTCTCCATTACAGGCAGCAACCCCTTGGCATAGCGCTCCTGCCACTGCGCGTGCCCGTGCACGAAGTCGTTCTTCCCCGACCGGTCCGCACCGCGCATCAGCCAGAGCGGCTGGTGGAAGATGTTGAAGGGACTGTTGTCGCGCCGCCGGGTCACCAGCGACCGGTCGTAGTGGGAGGTGGCCGGCATGTAGCGCATGATCAGCGCCGCCCGCCGCCGGCCGGAGGTGTTCGCTGCCGAGCCGTGGATCAGGCGCACGTCGTGCAGCGACATCTGGCCGGGCTCGAGCTCCACGTTGACGGCCTTGGCCTGGTCGAACTGGTCCTGATCGAGCTCGAGGTTGAGCACCAGATTGTCCCGATCAGTCACGTGGTGACGGTACATCTCCTGCTGCTTGTGCGATCCGGGGATGAAGCGCATGCAGCCGTTCACGGTCGAGACCGCGTCCAGCGCGATCCACACCGAGCAGGTGGCGAGCGGGCGCATCGGCCAGTACTCGCCATCCTGGTGCCAGGGCACCTCCCTGCCCTTCGCCGCCGGCTTGCATAGCACGCGCGTGATCCACAGCACGATATCCGGGCCGATCAGCTGCTCGAGCATGTCGAGAACGTCCGGCTCACGCGCTGCCGCCATGAACGGGTTCACGTCCCGCCCTTCGGTGGGCGGTAGCATGTGCGGGTTGGCGATGTCCTCCTGCGCGACGTCCGTGTAGGTCGCCAGCAGCCGGTCCAGCGACTGCCGCAGCCGTTTCAGCAGTTCGTCTGGCAGGCGGTACTTCGGAATGACGTACCCGTGCTCTCGATAGTGCTCGATCTCTGCTGCTGTAAGGCTCATTCACGTTCTCCTTAACCTACGTGCAGACTCATTTGCCGCAGAGGACGCAAAGGTACGCCGAGGAAAACCGGAGCGTATGGCCGGGAATGCTCCACACGAATGAAGCTGCGACAGTGGACTGGCTGCTGCGATGCCTGGGTTATCAGGACCGCTTTCCATCGCGTCTGCGCGCCCCACGCCAATGTCCGTTTCTCCTCTGCGAACTCTGCGTCAGTTCCGCACGCCTGGCGGACCGCGGGGGTTCTACCTGGGGGTGCGCTACGACTTCAGCCGCAAGGGTGGATCGGCGGCAGCGACCAGCGACGATTGACCAGGGAAGAAATGAAGCGGCCCTAAGGCCGCTTCATAGCCAGCGCGGCTGGCACCGCTCAGAACTGGTAGCCCGCGGTCGCGCTGACCAACAGCGTGCTGGTCGGGGCCGGCGCATAGAAGCGGCCGTTACCGTCGTTGACGATGACCCCGCCGATGTAGCGTTCGTCCAGCACGTTGTCCACCCGCACGAACGCGCCCAGTTTCCAGGCGCCGACGAGACGCTGAAACCCGGCGCGCAGGTTCAGAACGAAAAATTCGTCGGCGAACTCCGTGTTGCGGTCGTTGACATAGACCTTGCTGCGCCAGCCGCCTTCCACCGCCGCGGTCAGGCCGCTCGCATGGCGCCAGTTCAACTCTGCATACACCTGGTAGGCAGGAACACCGGGGATGTTGTTCCCGGAATCGACGGGCAGGGTCGGCGTCAGGCACGGTGGCGGCCCGCAGGACAGGAAGCTGTCCTGAAAGGTCGCGTCGATATAGGTGGCGGCTACGTAGCCACCGAAGCCCGCGGCGAACCGGCTGTCGACCAAGAGCTCGACTCCGCGCCGCTGCGTGTCGCCCGCGTTGCGATACGTCGCACGTCCGCCGGCATTGGTGGCCACGACGATCTCATCCTCGGTATCGATCTGGAACACAGAGAGGTTCAAGCGTGTATCGGCCCCCAGGAACGCCTTCATGCCGAGCTCGTAATGGTTGCTCAGGCTGGGTTCCAGGTCGAAGTTCAGGCCCGAACTGCCGTCGGGTCGATAGGCGAGCTCGACGAACGTAGGCGTCTCGAAGCTCTGGCCGAGGTTGCCGTACAGGTTCAGCGCCGGCGTGACCCGGTAGACCAGTCCGCCCACCGGCGTCCATGCCGAATAGGTCTTGCTGCCGCTGTCGTCGGGGTTCCAGGTGCTCTGGTTGATCGGATCGACGGTCGTCGTACTGCCACTGCATGCGTTCAGCGCAGTCCCCGTAGTATTCAGGGTCGGGGTGCAGATGAAGTCGTCACTCGATTCGAAGCGCACCTCCGTGTAACGCAACCCCAGGCTCAGACTCCAGGGATCGTTGATGCGCCACTCGCCTTGGATGTAACCGCCCCAGCTGTCCACGACATTCTGCTCATCACGCTTGAGCGCTCCCTGCACGCCCAGCTCGTTCCGGTAGCCCTTGCGGTCTTCGTCGGCCCGGTCGTAGTCCAGCCCGGTCGTGAAGGTGAGCGGGCCACCCGCCAGGGTAGCCTGGCGGGTCCAGCGAATGCCAAGGCCACCGAAGACGCGATCGAGGTCCGGGATGCCACCAGCGTTGCGCACACCGTTCTGCTGCGCCAACGGAATCGCGAGGTAGCCGATGTTCGTACGACTGCCGAGATAGGCGATTGCGCGCAGCGTATCCGCATCGGTCAGGCGGTTCTCGTACACTACCCCGCCCTGCAGATTCTGCAGGCTGCGGCCAGTATTGAAGGCGACGGCGTTCTCGCCCGCCTGACCCGGGTCCTGCGCGACTTGATCCTTGGTCAGCCCCAGAGGGTCTTCGTTGTCCGGCTGGTTGAGGTAGTTGGCCACGAACGACAGCGTGTCCCCGCCGGCAAGGGAGTAGTCGAGCTTCGTGTTGAACTGGTCCTTCTGGGCGGCCGAATGATCACGGTATCCTTCGGTCCGGAAAGTGGACAGGCTCCCGATGTAGTTGAGTGCATCGCTGGCACCACCGAACTTCGCACCGGCTTTCCAGGTGCCCCAGCTGCCCCCCAGCCCCGTCACCGACAGTGTCGGCTGTTCCGGACCATCCTCGGTGAACACCTGCACGACCCCGCCGGAGTGATTCCCATAAAGGGCGGAGAACGGTCCTCTGAGTACCTCGATCCGGCCCGCGGAGTCGAGGTCGAACATACCCGGCCCGCCCTGCCCGTCCGGTGTGCTCGCGGGGATGCCGTCGGCCAGCAGCTTGACGCCTCGGGTACCGAATCCGGCACGAGCGCCGAAACCTCGCACAATGATCTGCTGCTCCTGGGCGTAGCTGTCGCGGTTCTGCACTACCGTCCCCGGCACTTGGTTCAGCGCCTCGGACACGTTCACCTGCACCTTCCCGGTCTCCTGGATCTGCTGCCGGCCGACCGCGTCGATGGCCACCGGCAAATCGAAGCTCTGCTGCTCGACGCGGGTGGCCGTGACGACGACCGGCGAGGCAGTTCCGACCTCCCCGCTCCTATCTCCCTCCTCCTGGGCTGCAGCGGGCAGCAGCACGATTCCAAGGAACGCTGGCAGCGCTGCCAGCCCCCGGCAACGACCATTCTTGTTCATGTCTCCTTCCCCTTATAGACGCGGCCGCGCTTTTGATCTTGCCCTCAGAAGCAGCTTCGCGTTTCCCCCGCCGGGTCCCCTGGCGGCGGGATCGTCGGCGCAAAAAAAGGGCTGCCATTGGCAGCCCTTCGTCCTATTGAAACCGCTGCGCTCAGCGATTGTAGATGTACATCGTGACTTCGAAACCGAAGCGCATTTCGGTGAACTCAGGCTTGCTCCACATCGCGTTTCTCCTGGCTGGAAAAGGTTGCTACAACGGTCCTCGGATCGGGGGTGCTACTGTACTTCATGATCGATTTTCCAGATGGGACGGTGCCGGGACCAGCGCAATTCGCTGATTCGTGCCTCATGATTTTCATGAGATACGCCAGACTGGCTCTGCCGCAGCGCAGCATTCCTGCCTACTTTGTCTGTTACGGCTCGACCAAACCGGAGCGGATGGCGATGATGGCAAGCTCGGCCTGGTTCGAGGCGCCCAGCTTCTGCTTGATGTTGTATAGGTGCGTGCCGATGGTGCGCGGGCTCAGCGACATCACCTCGGCGATCTCCGCCACCGACCGCCCCTTGGCGAGCGCGAGGAACACCTTGAACTCCTTCTCGCTCAGCGTATCCACCGGGCTCTTTTCCCCGGAGAGCTGCTGCATGGCCAGTTGCTGAGCGATGCTTCCCTCCAGGAAAGTCTTACCGTGGGCGACCTGTCGAATCGCCTGGATCAGCGCCTCGGCGGCGCTGCGCTTGGTGAGGTAGCCGGCTGCCCCGGCCTTGAGCACCCGCCGGGCATGCATCACGTCCTCGTGGGCCGACAGCACCAGAATGCGCGCGGAGGGCTCGCGGGCCAGGATACGTCCGATCGCCTCGAGCCCGCCGATGCCAGGCATGGAAATGTCCATCACTACGACGTCGGGACGCACCTCCGGGAACTGACGGACCGCCTCTTCTCCGCTGTCGGCCTCGGCCACGACCTCGATGTCGGGGGTTCCCTGCAGAAGCAGCCGAAACCCCATCCGGACGACAGCATGGTCGTCCACCAGCATCACCCTGAGCGTGCGGTCGCCCATCTTCCTTGTTTCTTTCTTCAGTTGGCCCCGGCCGGTTCCGGGCGCGTGGATCGGGCCAGCGGGATGCGGGCGCGCACGCTCAAACCCCCGCCTGTCCGGCTCACCAGCTCGAACTCGCCGTGCAATGCCTGCACCCGCTCGCGCATCCCCAGCAGTCCGAAGCGGGCGGCCTCGTTGGCATTGCGCTCCCCCAGCCCCCGGCCGTTGTCCTCCACCACCACCTCCAGGGCGTCGCCCGTGCGGCAGACGCTGATCTGCGCACGGTTGGCGCCGGCATGCCGGACGACGTTGGTCAAGCACTCCTGGACGATGCGGTAGGCGGTGATGTTCACCGTCTCGCCCAGGTTGCTGAGGTCGCCCTCCAGGGTCAAGTCGAGCTGGACGTCGGGATAGCGGCTGCGCCAGGTCTCCACCCAGCCCTCCAGGGCGTCCTGCAATCCGAGATGGTCGAGCGCACTGGGGCGCAGTTGACGGATGATGCTGTGCACCACGTCGTAGAGATGCCCGGCCACCTGCACGATGGTGCGGGCATTGGAATGGATCTGCGCGTCGCTGTGCTCGGTCCGGTTGGCGATGGCGGCGCCGATGGTGCGGATAGCGGTGACGCTCTGACCCATCTCGTCGTGCAACTCGCGTGCGATGGCGCGCCGTTCTTCCTCCAGACGCGTCTGGATCAGCTGGGTGAAGCGGCGGTTCTGCTCCAACTCGGCCTCTGCCTGCTGCGCCCGCTTGTGCTCGGTGATGTCGCGCAGGCTGCAGATCTCGCCGATCACCTCGTTGCTGGCCGGGTCCACCAGCGGCGCGGCCGACATGGCGACCTCGACCACCCGCCCATCCTGGGCCACCCGGCGCGTCTCCAGATGCTCGATCAGGCCGCCGGCACGGATGATGGAAAGGTTCTCGCCCAGTTCTGCCTCCAGGTCTGGCGGGGTTAGCAGGCGTGCCGATTTGCCCACAATGGCGTCCGCGTGGTAACCGAACAGGCGCTCCGCCGCCGGGTTCCAGAAGGAGATGTTGCCCTGCAGATCATGAATGATGATGGCATCGCTGGACTGCTTGGCCACCAGTGCCAGCCGGCGGTTCTCTGCATGGCTTTCCTCGAGCGCATCGGCCATGCGATTGAAGGTCTGGCCGATGGAGTCGAACTCCGGTAATTCGAACGCCGGCAAGCGCACATGGAAGCGACCCTGCTCCATCTGCGAGAGGCCGGACAGAATGGCCCGCACGGGCCGCAGCGACCGTCCCAGCAAGAAGAACACAGCGAGGTTCACCGCCAGGAGGAACCCCACCAGGAGCCACAGCAACCGGCTCAGGTCGTCCCACGCATCCAGGATCGCACGCGAGGGGTCGGGCGCGATAACCACCCGGCCCTCGGCTGTCTTCAACTCCACCTCGGGCAGCGTCGGGCCCACCACTCGGGTGAACCACTCGGGAGCGGAGCGTCCGGCCTTGTACAGCGGCGGCGGCGAACGGTACACGAGACTGCCGCGGCGATCGTAGAACCGAATCTCGTGCGCACGCACCCGGCCGAGGTTCTCCAGGAACGGCAACAGGACGTGCTCGCTCCCGGTGCGCTGGCGCGCCAAGTCGCTCTCGTAGAGCACCGCTGTCAGCAGCTGCAGGGTCACGCGCGTGCCGGCCTCGATCTCCTCGCGAATGGAGTTGCGCATATCGTCCACGATGATCTTGCCGGTCACCAGGGTGAAAAGCACGATCAAGGCAGTGATGATGAGATTGAGACGAACGCGCAGGCTCATGGCTACTGCCGCAGGACGGTCTTGAAGTCTTCGGTGGCTCGGACCAGTGCGGTGCGCAGCGCAGGGTGCATGGCCGAATGACCGGCATCCTCGACCATACACAGGCGGGCCGCAGGCCAAGCCTGGGCGAGAGTGTACGCCGTGCCCGGGGGGCAAACCAGATCGCGGCGGCCCTGCACCAGGGTTGCCGGCACATGCGCGATGCGGGGAAGCTCCGCAATCAACCGCCCTGGGGCGAGGAAGCAGTGCTGGGACAGATAGTGCAGCTGCACACGCACTCGCGCGAGCAGCGCACCCGCAGCCGGTGCAGGCGCGTTCGACACCGCCTCGCCGACTGCCATCGCCGCGCTCTCGTAGGCACTCCAGCGCTGCGCGGCCGCAAGGTCGCCACGCTCGATGCAGGCGGTGTAATGCGCGATCAGGCTCCGGCTGTCCGGCTGCGGCACGCCCTGCACGAGGGCCACCCAGGCCTCGGGCAGGAAGCGCTGCAGGCCCTCGAGGTACCAGGCCACCTCGGCGCTCGAGGCGAGGAACAGCCCGCGCAGGACCAGACCGCCCACGCGCGCCGGACAGGCCTGTGCATAGGCGAGCGCGAGCGTACTCCCCCAGGATCCGCCGAACAGAAGCCAGCGCTCGACACCCAGGTGCTGGCGCAGCCGCTCGATATCTTCGATCAGGTGCGCAGTGGTGTTGGCGCGCGTCTCGCCGCCCGGCATGGAGCGCCCGCAGCCGCGCTGATCGAACAGGACGATGCGATAGAACGCCGGGTCGAAGAAACGACGGTGACCGGCGTTGCTGCTGCTGCCGGGTCCGCCATGCAGAAACAGGGCCGCCGCGCCGCGCGGAGCCCCGCAGACCTCGAAGTACAGCCGGTGCCCGTCCCCGGCTTCGAGCCAGCCTGTGTGCTCCGGTTCGATTGGCGGATACAGGTCTTCCATCTGCGTGCGACGCTCGGGAGGTTGGTGAGATCTAGCACGTGCCGGCTGCGCCCGCTGCTCGACCGACGTCCGGTTCCACTCCAATGGGGGACGACGACGCCGGTGCGCTGGCGAGGTGGCTTGCTCGACCGTGCGTCAGTGCTTCTCCACCAGCTTGAACACGATCGGGAAGCGCACCGTAAAGTCGCGGTCACGCAGCTCGTCCGGCACCTTCGGCATCACTTCCTTGACCATCTCGAGCGCGCGCTGATCCAGCACGGCATAGCCGCTGCTGGTGTTGACCGCAATGCTCTTGACCCTTCCGCCGGCCCCGAATTCCACGCGCACGTGGCTCGTTCCCTCCCAACGCCGTTCGCGCGCGAGACGCGGATAGGCCGCGTCGCCGCGCTCCTTCACCAGCCGCCCCACGCGCGACTGGATCTCGAGCGCGAAGCGGGAGATGGCATCCGCATCGCTGGTGCCTCTCGCCCGCGCCGGAGCCGGTCTGAGGGGGGGCGCGGGTGGCGCGGCAGCCACGGGCCCTGCTGCGGGACGAGGTGGGCCGGGGGCGGCCTCCGGCGGCGCGGGCTCACCGGCAGGAGGCGCCACCGCCTGCGGTCGTGCCGCCGGCTGTGCTGGCGCCGTCGGTGCCCGCGCCTGGATGGTGGGCTCGCTGCGCGGCGCAGGGGGAAGCTCGGGGCGACGTTCGCTGGGTACCTCCACGGCAGGCAGCTCGGGTGACGGTTCTGCGCGCGGCTCGGCCCGCGCTACCGGTGCGACCGGTCTCACCTGTTCCTGCGGACG
The DNA here is from genome assembly GCA_036787045.1 of Burkholderiales bacterium. Taxonomy (GTDB): domain Bacteria; phylum Pseudomonadota; class Gammaproteobacteria; order Burkholderiales; family SHXO01; genus SHXO01. The sequence continues at coordinate 29,476 of DAIQQA010000019.1, forward strand.
CGGCTCGGGCCGGGCCTGCGGGCGCGGCTCCACACGGGGCTCGACCTTTGGAGCCTCCGCCTGCGGCTCCTGGCGCGGACGTTCGACCTGCGGTTGCGCGCGCGCCGTGGGCGGCGCGACGGGAGTCACCTGTTGCTGTGGACGCGGCTCGCGCCGGGTTTGCGGGCGCGGCTCCACCCGCGGCTCGACCTTGGGGGCCTCTGCCCGCGGCTCGGCACGCGGCGCCTCGGCCTGCAACTCGGGCCGCACGCCCGGCGGCGGCGGCACCGCCATCACCGGTTGCCGGATCTGGGGCTGAGCGCGCGCCTCCGGGCGCACTTCCGGCCGCGGCTCCACGCGGGGCTCCACACGCGGCTCGGCACGCGGGACCGGTGGAGCCACTTCCGGCCGCGCCTCGGGCGCCGCCACGGTGGTCTCGCGCCGCGGCTCGACGCGCGGCTCGGTGCGCGCGACCGGCGGCAGGTCGGGACGCGGCTCGGGCCGTGCCCGTGGTGTGGGCCTCACATCCGGGCGTGGCTGGGGAACCTCGAGCCGGGCGACCGGTTCGACCGTCTGCGGTGATGGAGGCGTGAGCTGCGGCGTCGGCTGAACCGGGACCGGCGCCGGCCTCGGTTCAGGACGGGTCATCTCCGGCTTAGGCGCGGGCGCCGGGCTCTGTACAACCTCGGGGCGCCGCGGCGCGACGGGTTTGCGCACCTCGGCCTGCCGCGCCGGGGCCGGCGTTGTCGCGGGTTCGGGCTCGGGTGTCGCCAGCTCAACCGTGAGCGTCGTCTGTTCGGGTATCTGTGGGCGAAGCCCAGGCAAGAACAGCAGAGCCAGTGCGTGCACGACCAGCGACACCACGAATGCCACCACGACGGGCCGGTCCCGATGCCAGGGCTGCAGCGGGTCCTTCAACAGAGTGAGCTCAGCGGTGGCGGTGGACACGACAAAGGGCGAGCGGATTGTTCATCAGTGGCGTCCGGCGCGGAATCGGCGCAGACTCAACACCAGTTTCGGCAACTGCTCGGGATTCTGATACACGAAACGGCACCGCCCCGTAAGCTGTGCTGCCCAACATCATGAAAATCATGAGCCGCAAATGCTGATATTGCTGTGTGAGCCCAGAGCCCCGTCGCGGACAATTGGTGTCGAGCCCGTCAGTTGTGCGGATCTCGCGCCCACGGGCACGAGCAGCTGCGTACACGAGCGGGCTCGAAGCCGGCGATAACGGTCGGGCCCCACTTTCGCTGACCGGAATCGTAAATGATAACCCATACTCCTTTCTGGAGAAGACTCATGTGGACCAAGCCTGAATTCACCGAAATGCGCTTCGGTTTCGAAGTCACCATGTACATCTACAACCGCTAAGCAGTAGCGCGGTTGGGACGAAAGCCCCGGTCCCTGGGGCTTTCGTCGTTATTGGGCCACGCTAAGACGACACTCATGCGCATTCACGTTCTCGGTGCCGCAGCCGGCGGCGGCTTCCCGCAGTGGAACTGCAACTGCGCCAACTGCGCCGGCGTGCGCAAGGGCAGCGTCCGCGCCGTGCCGCGCACCCAATCTTCGATCGCGGTCTCGAGCAACGGGATGGACTGGGTACTGTTCAACGCTTCGCCCGACGTGCTGGCGCAGATCAAGGCCTTCCCTGCGCTGCAACCCGGGCGTGGCATGCGCGACACGGGAATCCGGGCGATCGTCCTGGTGGACGGCCAGATCGATCACACCACGGGCCTGCTGATGCTGCGCGAGGGCAAGCCGCTGGAGATCTGGTGCACCGACATGGTCCACGAGGACCTGACCACTGGAAACCCGTTGTTCCACATCCTGGGCCACTACTGCGGGGTGCACCGACACCGCCTGCCCATCGAGCCGGGCAACGACTTCAGCATCGACGGCATCGAGCATCTGCGTTTCACTAGCGTCGCCTTGAAGAGCAAGGCGCCGCCCTACTCCCCGCACCGGGAAAACCCGCACGACGGGGACAACATCGGCATGCGCATCACGGACACGCGCTCAGGGCGCAAGCTGTTCTACGCACCCGGCCTCGGCGAGATCGAGCCCCATCTGGAGCCGCTGCTGCGCGAAGCCGACGCCATCATGGTGGACGGCACTTTCTGGACCGACGATGAGATGGTGCGCCTGGGCATTTCGAAGAAGCGCGCTCGCGAGATCGGGCACCTGCCCCAGTCCGGGGAGGGTGGCATGATCAGCGTGCTGGAGCCCTTGAAAGCGTCGCGCAAAGTCCTCATCCACATCAACAACACCAACCCCATCTTGAAGGAGGACTCGCCCGAGCGCGCGCAGCTCAAGCGCGCAGGGATCGAGGTCGCCTACGACGGGATGGAGATCGAGCTATAAGGAGGGCGCGATGGGCGCACCGGAACGCATGCAGCAGGACAGCGACAAGCCCTGGAGTCGCGAAGAGTTCGAGGCGCAGCTGCGTGCCAAGGGCAGCCGCTATCACATCTACCACCCTTTCCACATCGCCATGAACGGCGGGGGCTGCACGAAGGAGCAGGTCCAGGGGTGGGTGTACAACCGCTTCTACTACCAGATCGCGATTCCGCTCAAAGACGCGGCCATCATGTCCAATTGCCCGGACCGGGAAGTGCGCCGCGAGTGGATCCAGCGCATCATCGACCACGACGGGCGCCAGGGCGAAGAGGGCGGCATCGAAGCCTGGCTGCGGCTGGGTGAAGCCGTGGGGCTCGACCGCGCGGCGATCACCTCGCTCAAGCACGTGCTGCCAGGCGTGCGCTTCGCGGTGGACGCGTATATCAACTTCGCCCGCACCCGCCCCTGGCAGGAAGCGGTCACCTCGTCGCTGACAGAGCTGTTCGCGCCCGAGATCCATCAGAAGCGCCTCGACACCTGGCCGGAGCACTACCCGTGGATCGACAAGGAAGGGTACTTCTACTTCCGCAAGCGCCTCACCGAGGCGCGCCGCGACGTGCAGTTCGCCCTCAACTTCACGCTCGACAACTATCGCACCCGCGAGCAGCAGGAGCGCGCGCTGGACATCCTGCAGTTCAAGCTGGACGTGTTGTGGTCCATGCTCGACTCGATGCAGGTCAACCTCGGCATCGGCCCCAAACGTTGAGAACGCACATGACCGACCGCGTTGCGCTTCCGTCCAGCGTACCGCTGGAGTTGCACCGCCAGTTCCGCTTCCAGTGGGAGGCGGCGCAGGACTGTTTCGTTCTGCTGTATCCGGAAGGCATGGTCAAGCTGCCCGGCAGCGCCGGCGAGATCATGAAACGGGTCGACGGCACGAAGAGCGTGGACGAGATCGTCAAGGACCTGGAAGCCTCCTTCCCGGGCACGGAGCTGCGCGCCGACGTCATCGAATTTTTGGAGATTGCCCATGGAAAAGGCTGGATCCGAACCAAGGAAGCTCGGTAGTCCGCTCTGGGTCAACGCGGAGATCACTTACAAGTGCCCTCTGCACTGTGTGTTCTGCTACAACCCGACGGACTACACGCAGTACGGGCCCGAGCTCACCACCGAGGACTGGCTGCGCGTGTTCCGCCAGGCCCGCGAGCTGGGCGCCGTGCAGCTGGGTATCTCCGGTGGCGAGCCGCTGATGCGCGACGACGTGGAGATCATGGTCGCGGAGTCGAGCCGGCTGGGCTACTACGTCAACCTTATCACCTCCGGCATCGGGCTCACCGAAAAGCGCATCGCCGCCTTCAAGAAAGGCGGGCTGGGGCAGATTCAGCTGTCGTTCCAGGACTCGACGCGGGAGATGAACGACTTCCTGTCGAGCACCAAGACCTTCGAGCTGAAGTCCAAGGTCGCCAAGCTCATCAAGCAGTACGAGTACCCGATGGTGCTGAACGTGGTGCTGCACCGAATGAACATCGACCACATCCAGCAGATCCTGGAGATGGCCGAAGCGATGGGCGCCGAGCACGTGGAACTGGCCAACACCCAGTACTACGCCTGGGCCATGGTGAACCGCGATCACCTGCTGCCCAGCCACGAGCAGCTCGTCCGCGCCGAGGAGATCACCAACCAGTTCCGGGCCCGGATCGGCAACAGGATGAAGATCTACTTCGTCGTGCCCGACTACTACGCCAACCGGCCGAAGAAGTGCATGAACGGCTGGGGAACGACGTTCCTGAACATCGCCGCGGACGGCTTGGCCCTGCCCTGCCACGAAGCACGCATGCTGCCGGGGCTCACCTTTCCCAACGTGCGCGACCACGACATGCGCTGGATCTGGCAGGATTCGCCCGGATTCAACGCTTATCGGGGCGACGGTTGGATGAAAGAGCCGTGCCGGACCTGTCCGGAAAAGGAGAAAGATCTCGGCGGGTGCCGCTGCCAGGCCTTCATGCTCACGGGCGATGCGACCAACGCCGACCCGGTCTGCGACCTGTCACCGCACCATCATCTCGTCACCGAGGTGGTAGAGAAGGCACAGAAACCGGGCATGCCCGCCAACGTGAGGCCCATCGTCTTCCGCGACGATCGCAACTCGCGCAGGCTCAGCGGGAAGGGCGAAACAACGCTCGCCAGCGACGCGACGCCTGTAAGCTAAGGCCCCTCAGGATTTTTGCCTATCACCACGAAGGCACGAAGAAAGGCGAATCAAGACTGCAGATTCCACCGTTGACGGAGCGGTGCACAGCGGGCTCAGCCCTCGACTGCGGAAACAAGAAAGAAAAGGCCAGGTTTCCCTGGCCTTTGTCGTTGTCACTTTCGTCTTTCTTCGTGTCTTCGTGCCTTCGTGGTGAGAGGTAGTGTTTCTCAGTCCTCAGTGATGGTGAGCATGAGGCCCGTGCACGTGCCCATGGGCGAGCTCCTCGGAGCTAGCCGCGCGCACCTCGGTCACGGTGCAGGAGAACAGCACCGTCTGCCCGGCCAGAGGATGGTTTCCGTCCACAACGACCTTGTCCTCGGCGATGTCGGTGACGGTATAGATGCGCGATTCGCCCGACTCCTCCGAGCTGCCTTCGAACTGCATGCCGACCTTCAGGTTGGGCGGGAAGAGACGGCGCGGCTCGACCCGTACCAGTTCTTCTTCATACTCGCCGAAGGCCTCCTCGGGAGGCAAGCGCACCTCGCAGGCGTAGCCCGCCTCTCTGCCCTCCAGCGCCTGCTCGACCAGCGGAAAGATGCCGTCATAACCGCCGTGCAGGTAGCTGACGGGCTCTTTGGTCTGCTCGATGAGCTTACCCTCCGACCCGGTGAGCTGGTAGGTCAGCGAGACCACGGTGTTCTTGCCGATCTGCACGTCAGGAAATTCCTCTTAACAGTTTCAGGACTTCGGCCGCGTGGCCCCGCGGGGTCACGCCGTACAGCGCGTGGCGCACCACACCGTCGCTGTCGATCACGAATGTGGAGCGCAGGATGCCGGTCTTGCGCTTGCCTTCCACCTCTTTTTCGTGCAGCACGCCGTAGCTGCGACACACCTCGCCGTCGGTGTCGGCAAGCAGCTCCACGCTGATCCCGTGCTTGTCGCGGAACGAGCCGTGGCTCATGCAGTCGTCCATGCTCACACCGAGCACCACCGCGTTCAGGGAGACGAAGGCGTCCTCCAACTCGCTGAAATCGATCGCCTCGAGCGTGCACCCCGGTGTGTCGTCCTTGGGATAAAAGTACAGCACGACCGTCTTCGCGCGTTTGAACGCGGATAGGGTCACCAGTTCCATCTCCGAGTCCGGCAGCTCAAAGGCCGGTGCCGGGTCGCCTGCTTTCAGCATGCTCATGCTCGATCGGTCGCTCGATTCCTTCGCAGACCCGAACGATTCTAACCGATTTTGTCAGTGCAACAAGTCGACGACGTGACGGGCGACGCACCGGATTCGGGATGAGGACAGTCGCGGCTGCGAGAGCGCGTGCGACAGGGGACGGTAGCCCGGGGTCGCGCCTGCCCCTGCGGAAGCGTCGAGGGAGTGCGCCGCGGAAGGGCGGCCGCGCAGCGACCGCTATAATGCGCGCATGCGCCGCCACGATCGACCGACGCCACTGCTCGGTGGGCTCTCGCCGCGGCGCTTTCTCGCGCGTCACTGGCAAATGCGGCCGTTGCTCGTGCGCGGCGCCGGCGCCCGCCTCACAGGCCTGCTCACGCCTTCCGAGCTGATCGCACTGGCATGCAGGGACGAAGTGGAATCGCGGGTTGTGATCCGCCGGGGGCGGCGCTGGGAGGTTCACCATGGCCCCTTCGAGCCGCGCTTCTTCCGGCGCCTGCCTGCACGCAACTGGACACTTCTGGTGCAGGACGTCAACCACTTCGTCGCGGACGGTCGAGCGCTCCTGCAATGCTTCGACTTCATCCCCTATGCCCGGCTCGACGACCTCATGGTGAGCTATGCGCGGCCCGGCGGCGGCGTCGGCCCGCATTTCGACTCCTACGATGTGTTCCTGCTGCAGGGATCGGGCCACCGCAGCTGGCGTATCAGCAGCCAGCGCGATCTCGCCCTGCTTGCGGATGCGCCGATTAAGCTGCTGGCCGATTTCCGCCCCGAGCAGGAGTGGGTGCTGGGGCCCGGCGACATGCTCTACCTGCCGCCGGAATGCGCCCACGACGGCGTAGCCGCGGACGAGTGCATGACCTACTCCATCGGCTTTCGCGCGCCGGCCTGGCAGGAGCTTGGCGTCCAGTTCCTGGTACATCTGCAGGATCGTCTCGACTTGCACGGGTCGTACGCCGACCCCGGCCTCGAACCGACCGCGCGTCCGGCGCGCCTGGGCAGCGATCTCGTGCACGCGACGCGCAAGCGGCTCGCCCGCATCCGCTGGTCGCAAGCGGAGGTGGTACGCTTTCTCGGCTGCTACCTCACCGAGCCCAAGCCGCATGTGGTTTTCGAGCCTCCAGGCCAGGCCTTGTCCTTGCATGCTTTCACGCGACGTGCGCTGCAGCGCGGTGTCGCGCTCGCGCTGAAGTCACAGATGCTGTACGACGGCGCCGAGGTGTTCATCAACGGCGACCACCTGCGCATCGACCCGGGCGGCAGGCTATCGCGAGCAGTGCGTGCCCGCCTGCGAGAGCTCGCCGATACGCGCCGGCTGCAGCCGTGCCGCGAGGATCCGGCAGCGCTCTTCGAGCACTTGCACGCATGGTATCGAGCGGGATATCTGAACCTCGGTGGCGCCGGCCCAACCGTATGAGAGGAGCGGACATGAACGAAAACGCGCCCGAGCATCGCAGAGTTCAGGGCAATCGCGAGTACGAAGAGGCCATCGACACTCTGCTTGCCCGACCGCAGCGCACGCTGCGCATCTTCGACCGCCATCTGGGAGGCGGTTACAACAGCGTGCACCGCTATGACCTGCTGCGCGACTTCCTGCTGCGCAGCCGCGCCAACCGGCTGTACTTGGTTCTGCACGACGCGTCCGGCCTCACCCGCGACTGCCCGCGGATCATCAACCTGCTCCGGCAGTTCTCCTATGCCGTGACCGTTCACGAGACCGAAGGTCAGGCCAAGCGAGCCTGCGATCCGATCGCGCTTGCGGACGAGAGCGACTACCTGCACCGGTTCCACTACGACGACACCCGCGCGCTGCTGGCGCTGGATGACCCCCAGGGCGCTCATGGCCTGCTGCAGCGTTTCCAGGAGATCTGGGAGGCCTCGGTGCCGGCAGTCTCGGCCACGACCCTGGGGCTGTGACTCCCGTCAGCGACAGCGCGCCGCTGCATGCCATGCGCGTAGAACTGCGCCCCCGCGCCGCTGGAAACGTTACGAAAATGTGCTATTCTTTAAGGCTAAGTCGATGCCCCGAATGAGGGAAGTGTCGACCCAACAAATAACACGCAGACCTCCCAACTCCGTTCACGTGAACTAAGGAACCTAGATGAAACATGCGCTGATCGTCGGTGCCATCCTTGCCTTCACCGTGGCTGCCTGCAGCAAACAGGAAGAAGCCGCTCCGCCGCCGCCTCCACCCGCCCCCGCCGAGGAGGCTGCGCCCGCCCCTATGGAGCCCGCCTCCGCTCCCGCGGCTGCCCCGACTGCCGAAGGCGAACAGAAGTAACGCGCTCGGCACAGTCAGCGAAAAAGCCGACCCGAGGGTCGGCTTTTTTGCGCCCTGCCGTTGACGGCACACGGTCGGATAGCCCGCCCGAGCGGCGGAACCACCTCAGGCGATCCCGCGCCAGTCGAGTCCGCTCTCCTGGTCCGCCACAGCGATCCAGTCTGGCGTGCACCCCAGGGCGGCGCAAAGCGCCGCCCGGGCCAGCTCGGGGTGGTTGTTGTTCTGGCTCAGGTGGGCAGCCACCATGTGTTTGAGACGGCTGCAGTCCAGGCTTTCGACCAGCCCGGCTGCCTGAGCGTTGTCTAGATGGCCGAAGCGGCCGGTGATGCGCTGCTTTAGCATCTGGGGATAGTCGCTGCGCGCCAGCATCTCCGCGTCGTGATTGGCTTCCAATACCAGCGCGTCGCAGCCGTCCAGAACGCGGCGGATGTGGGCGGTGGGGTATCCGGTATCTGTCAACACGCCCAGACGCCTGACGCCGTCGCTGAAGACGTACTGCGCGGGCTCGCGCGCATCGTGCGGCACCGGGAAGGGCTGCACTACGATGTCGCCGATGCACAGGCAGGCGTAGCCTTCGATCCGGTGCACCACGACCCCGTCGAACAGCACCTCGAGCCCGCGCAGCGTCCCGGGTGTGAGCCAAACCGGGAGAGCGAACTTGCGGGCAAGCCGGGCGACACCGCCGACGTGGTCGTCGTGCTCGTGGGTCACCAGCACTGCGGTGAGTTGCCCGGGTGCGAGACCCAGGCGGCCGAGCCGGCGAACCGTCTCACCCGCGCTGAACCCGCAGTCCAGAAGCAGGCGGGTCCGACCCGCCTCGACCACGAGCGCGTTGCCTTGACTGCCGCTGCCTAGGAGGGCGAAGCGCACCGCGCTACTTCAGGTCTTCCAACAGAACGGTGAGGATGCGTGTCGCGACTTCCGATTGCTCCGGCTTGCCGTCGCCGGACTGGACGGTGACGCGCGAGCCGTCCTTCGCCTCCGTGACCGCGATGCGGTAGTCCGCCGCCTTGGCAGCAGCGTCGTCCTTGTTCCAGAAGGCGAGCTTGGACAACCAACCCTCTTCGCGGACCTCGGCGGGGTTCAGGTAGCGAACGTAGTAGAGCCCGTCCGCGCGATCGCGGTCCTGCACTGCGAAGCCGAGGCGGTCCAGCGACAGGCCGACGCGACGCCAGCCGCGATCGAAGTCGTCCTTCAAGGTCAGCACGGGCTGTCCGTCGACCTTGCTCAATGCGGCGCGCGGCTCCAGCTGTGCTGCCCGGACCTCGGCGGCTGCCACCTCCGGGCTGGTGCCCAGCTTGACCATCAGGCGCCTGAGCATCTCCGCTTCCAGATCCGGGTCTGCTGGCCGCGGCTGCCAGACCGTGCGGCCGGTCTGGCGCAGGTTCGCGTCCGCCACGTACATCTCGTAGGCACCCTGGTGGCTGACATAGACCTCGGTGGTCTTCCCGTCCGCACCGCGCTCGATGCGTGTGCGGAACCGGTCGCGCTCGGGCGCCGAGTAAGCCTGCTCGAAGACCTTGCCGATGGCGTTGCGCAGCATGCTCTGGGGGATCTTGGCCCGGTTCTCCGCCCAGTCCGTCTCCATGACACCGATCTGCGGGTTATCGGTTGCGACGATGAAGCCCATCTCCTGCCAGAACTCGCGCAGGACGGGCCAGACTGCATCGGCGGGCTGGTCGACTACCAGCCAGCGCTGCGTTCCCGCGCGCTCCACGTGCGCCCCGCCCACCTTCGGCAGCACCCCCTGCAGCTGGCTGCTGGCGGGGCGGTCCTGGGCGTACTCCGAGTAGGTCGCAGTGGCCCGGGCCGGGGCGTCTGGCAGGGCATAGCGGTCGCTGGTCGCAGGTGCCGCGATATCGGGCGGCACCTCGAGCGGGCGGGTCTTTGTCGCCGATTTGTAGTCGACTTTCTTGCTTTCCACGAGGGACCCGCCGCAACCGGCGGCCAGTGCCGCGACTCCAGCGAATGCAAGGAGAGTGAGTCTGCGCTTCATACAACCCTTGTCAACAGATGTGTGCCGCCACAGGCTCCCCAGCGGCTAGGCTGGCTGGCGCTGCGCGGCGGTCAGCCCCGCCTGCTCCATCGCGCCGCGCAGCAGATCGTGGAAGGAGGAGGACAGCGGGGTCAACGGCAGCCGGATCCCGCCACGGATCAACCCCATCTGCTGCAGCACCCACTTCACCGGGATCGGGTTGGCTTCGACGAAGAGGTGACGGTGCAGGCCCAGGAGCCGGTTGTTCGCGCTGCGCGCGCGGCCGAGATCCCCGGAGAATGCAGCCGCGCACATCTCGTGCATCAGTCGCGGCGCAACGTTGGCCGTCACGGAGATCACGCCATCGCCTCCCATCAGCGTCAGCGCCAGCGCGGTGGCGTCATCGCCGCTGTAGATGGCGAACCCTTTGGGCGCACGGCGGATGAGATCTGCGCCGCGCTCGAGGTTGGCGGTTGCGTCCTTGATACCGATGATGTTCGGCACCTGCGCGAGGCGCAACGTCGTATCGTTGTGCAGATCGGCGACGGTACGGCCGGGGACGTTGTAGAGGATCATCGGAATGTCCACCGCCTCGGCCACTGCCTTGAAGTGCCGGTACAGGCCCTCCTGGGTCGGCTTGTTGTAGTAGGGCACGACCGACAGGCACTGATCGGCGCCGGCCTTCTTGGCGAAGGCTTGCAGCTCGATGGCCTCGCGTGTGGAGTTCGCACCGGTGCCGGCGATGATGGGCACTCGCCCGGCCGACTGCTCGATCGCCGTCCTGATCAGCAGGGTGTGCTCTTCGAAGTCGACGGTCGGCGACTCGCCGGTGGTGCCGACCACGACGATGCCCTCGGTCCCCTCGGCGATGTGCCAGTCGATCAGCCGCCGGAACGCGTCCAGATCGAGGCTTCCATCCTCGTGCATCGGCGAGACGATGGCTACCAGGCTGCCTCTGAGCATTGCTGTCTCCCCCTCGGGTGGTTGGGTCGGGCGGGCCCGCGCCGTGGGAGCCGCCTCCGGAACCAAGAAATTAGCCGATGATTTTAACCCATCCTGCCGGCCCCTTGAGACCAGCTGGCCGCCCTGCAGACATCGCCTTTCACGGCGCAGATCCGCTGCACCATCGCCGGCTTCGGCACCTTGAGGTACAGGTCCTCGTAGGCGATCACATGCAGCCCTCGGCAGACGTCCAACAGCTCGCCCGGCTGGAGTAGGAACTCTGGGTTCGACGGCCGGCCGTAGCGTTCGTTCCCGGCGGCGAACGTCTCGTAGATCAGCACGCCGCTTTGCAGGAGACTGTCGCGCAGCACCGACAGGAGGGGTCGGTGCAGGTAGTTCGTCACCACGATACCGTCGAAGCTCTCTCCGGCATAAGGCCATGGTCCCCCTTCGATGTCGGCCAGTGTCGCACGCACGCGGGGAACGCCGCTGAGCGCCGCGAGCGCCTCGGCGTCCCGATCCACCGCCTCCACGTGCAGGCCCAATCCTGCAAGGTAGCGGCTGTGCCTCCCGCGCCCGCACGCCATATCGAGCACACGCCCGCCGGGCACGATCAGGCCGGCGAATCGGCGGACCCACACCGACGGTTCCTGCGGGCCGTGGGCGACACTCATCGCACGGTTGCCTGTGCCGCGCTCAGCGCGAGCCCAGGGCCTCGACTATCCGGCCCATGGTCACAACGGCTTGCTCGAAGAGCTGCGCCAGCGCCGGACCCATATAGGGAACCGCCAGATACAGCGCGACGAAGCCGGTCATCAGCGTGATCGGGAAACCGACGGCGAACAGATTCAGCTGCGGCGCGGCCCGCGTCATGATCCCCACGGCGATGTTAGCAATGAGCAGCGCCGCGATCACCGGCAGCGCGATGAGGAGCCCGGCGTAGAAGATGACCGCGCCCCAGTCCACCAGGACGCGAAAGCCCAGGGGGTGCAGCGGCGCCACCGACACCGGAAGCGCGGTAAAGCTCTCGGCGAGGGCTGTGAGCACCAGTGCGTGGCCGTTGGCGGAGAGGAAGATGAGGATCGCGAATAATCCCACGAACTGTCCGACGACTGCAGTCTGTGCACTGCTCTGGGGGTCGAAGAACACCGCGAACCCCAGGCCCATCTGCAGGCCGGCGAGCTGGCCAGCCATCTCCGCTGCGGTCAGCGCGATGCGGATGGTGAAGCCCATCGCCAGCCCGATCAGCAGCTGCTGGATGCCGACCAGCACGCCCGCAGCCGAAGCGGGATCCACCGCCGGCATCGGCGGCAGGATCGGCGCGATCACCAGCGTGACGAGAAGCGCGAACCCGACCTTGACCGAAACCGGCACCGAACGATTGCCCAGCACCGGCTCGGCGATGATCACGCCGAGCACGCGCAGGAAGGGCCAGAAGAATGCCGCGATCCATGCGTACCACTGCTGGGAAGTAATGCTGATCACGCGCCGGCCCGGCGGCTCAGCCGATCATCCCCGGTATGGCGGAGAACAGGCGCCGAGTGAAGTCCACCAGCAGGCTCAGCATCCACGGACCGGCCAGGACGGCGGCGGCGAAGATCGCCAGGAGCTTCGGGATGAAGGACAGCGTCATCTCGTTGATCTGGGTTGCGGCCTGGAACACGCTCACCAGCAGGCCGGTGGCGAGCGCCGCCAGCAGCAGCGGCGCCGCCAGCAGCACGGTGACCTCCAGAGCCTGCTGCACGAGGTTGATCACCAGCTCGGGAGTCATGGCTGGCGCCGTGAGGAGTGAGGCGTGAGGAGTGAGGGGCAAGGCCGCAGGCGTGCAGCGCAGCCCGCGGTGCGGCATGCCGTGCCGCATTCGTGCCTGCGCCGCGCCCCTAACTCACTGACGCGCCGTTTGTCTGGCTCCTCACGCCTCACGCCTCACGCCTCACACATAAAAGCTCTGCACCAGCGAGCCCACCAGCAGATTCCATCCATCCACCAGCACGAACAGCATGAGCTTGAAGGGCAACGAGATGATCACCGGCGAGAGCATCATCATGCCCATGGACATGAGCACACTGGAGACGACCAGATCGATGATGAGAAACGGGATGAACACGACGAAGCCGATCTGGAACGCGGTCTTGAGCTCGCTGATGACATAGGCCGGCACCAGGATCTTCATGGGCACCTGATCGGGGCCCTGCAGTGGCGGCTCCTTGGCGATCTCGGCGAACAGCGCCAAGTCCGACTGCCGGGTCTGGCGCAGCATGAAGCCCTTCAGCGGCTGCGAGGCGCGCTCGAGGGCATCGTTGAAGCCCAGGCGCTGCTCCGAGAAGGGTACGTAGGCTTCCCGGTACATCTGATCGAACACCGGCGCCATGACGAAAAAGGTGAGGAACAGCGACAAGCCGATGAGTACCTGATTGGGCGGAGCCTGCACGGTGCCGAGCGCCTGGCGCAGGAGCGACAGCACGATGATGATGCGCGTGAACGAAGTCATCATCAACAGGATCGCCGGCAGGAACGTGAGCGACGTGAGGAACAGCAGCGTCTGGATAGTCAGGGAGAAGGTCTGGCCGCCGCCGGGCGCCGGCGTCGCCGTCACCGCCGGCAGCGCGGCCTGGGCCAGCGCCTGCTCTGACACAGCCGAGGCTGCGAGCAGGAGCAGCAGACTGACCAGCGGACGCACTCGCATCTCAGCGCTCCGGACGCGCCCGCCCCAATGCCTGACCGAGCAGCCGCTGGAATGCGCCAGGTTGGCTGGGTTGCGCCTCGGGCGCCCGCGGCGGTTTCGGCATGCTGTGCACCAGCGTGACGGCGCTCGCCGCCACCCCGAGCAGCAGCCAGGTGTCGCCGACCTCGACCACCACCAGGCGCTCCTTTGGTCCGACCATCACGCCGCCTACCACTCTGAGCAGTCCGCCCGCACCGGCCTGGCCGGGTACGAAGCGGCGCATCAGCCAGGCGAACAGGCCGATCGCGCCGAGTACCACGAGCAATGCGAGCAGAACCTGCAGCAGGCTCAGAAGAGATACAGGAGCGCCGACCGCCGGCGGCGCGGCGCTATCGGCCGCCTGTGCCAGCGTGGCCACACCCAGGAGGGCGTGGCAGAGGGCCGCCCGGCAAGCGACAGGCGCTTGCGCAGCGCCGCTCATCGATTCAGGCGGCGCAGTCGCTCGTCGGGCGCGATGACGTCGGTGAGCCGGATGCCGAACTTGTCGTTGACCACGACCACCTCGCCCTGGGCGATGAGGCAGCCGTTGACCAGCACATCCATCGGCTCGCCGGCCAGCCGGTCCAGTTCGACGACCGAGCCCTGCGCCAACTGGAGTAAGTTACGGATGGGAATCTTCGTGCGTCCCAGCTCCACCGTGAGCTGAACCGGGATGTCGAGGATCATGTCGATCCGCCCGGGCGCCCCGCCCGCGGCAGGCTCGCTGGTGAGTTCGGAGAACACCTTGGGCTGCAGTCTGGCGCCGCCGGCAGCCGGACCCTGGTCTGCCGTTGCGGAAGCCCACTGGTCGGCGCTGATGTCGCCCTTCAGGTCACTGTCCGCCATCCTGCTCCCCGCTCAACACCCGCTCCACTTTCAGCGCGTACTGTCCGTTCACCACGCCGTAGCGGCATTCCACCACGGAAACACCGTCGACTTCCGCGACGACCCGATCCGGAAGGTCCAACGCGACCACGTCGCCCGGCTGGAGCGCCATGAGCTGCCCGATGCTCACGGTCGCGTGCGCCAGGTTGGCCACCAGCTCCACCTCCGAGCGGTACACCTGCGCCGAGAGGAGCGAGAGCCAACGGCTGTCCGCCTCGCCACGATCCGCCTGCACGCTGCTGTATATGACGCTGCGGATCGGCTCGAGCATAGCATAGGGGAGGCAGACGTGAAAATCGCCGCTGCCCCCGCCCAGGTCCACGCTGAGCGTGGCCACCACCACGATCTCGCTGGGTGTGGCGATGTTGGCGAACTGCACGCTGGTTTCCGAGCGCACCTGCTCCAGCGTCACCGGGTAGACCGGCTGCCACGCCTTCTGGTAAGCCTCGAACGCCAGGCTGAGCATGCGCATGACGATCCGCGTCTCCGTAGGCGTGAGCTCGCGCCCCTCCATGCGCGCGGTGAGCTTGCCCGGCCCCCCGAACAGCGTGTCGACCACTTGGAACACGAGGTTGGGTTCGAACACCATGAGGCCGGTGCCGCGCAGCGGTTTGACCTGCATCAGGTTGAGACTGGTCGGGATGGCGAGGTTGCGCAGGAACTCGCTGTACTTGACTACCCGCACCGGCGCCACGGAGATCTCGGCGCTGCGACGGGTGAGATTAGTCAGCCCACTGCGAAGCCCGCGGGCAAAGCGCTCATGGATCAGCTCCAGCGTGGGCATGCGCCCGCGCACCAACCGCTCCTGCCGGCCGATGTCGTAGGGCTGCACGCCGCCCGCAGCAGGCGGCCGGGCACCCTCCTCCGCATCCGCGCTCACGCCGCGCAGCAGCGCGTCGACTTCTTCTTGGGAGAGGATATCTTCTGCCATTCAGCAGACCGCTGCGCGCGCGACGTGCATCATTGAATCACGAAGGAGGTCAACAACACCTCCAGAACCCCTTCCGCCGGCTCATGGGTGGAGCGTGTCTGCGCAGGGCCGCTGTCGGACGCATGGGCCGCGCCGCTGCCCTGCGCCTCGGCTTCCATCGCCACCGGCTTCGGCGCAGGCGTGTCGATACCCAGCGGCTTGTTGACCGCCTCCCGGATCTCGGCACGCAGACGGTTCTTGCCTTCCAGCGTGGACAGCTCGTCTACCTCTTTGCTGGACAGAAGCAGCAGCACGCCGTTGCGGATCTCTGGCAAGTGGGCCTTGATCTGATCCTTCACATCCTCGCCTGCGATCTTCAGATCGATCCCCACCTGCAGGTAATGCTGCACTTCACCGGCGAGGTTCACGACGAAGGGGTCCAGGGTGACGAAGGTAGGCGGCGCCTGGAGGGCGACTTTAGCCTCCGCCGCATGCTCGGTTTTCTTGCCCGAGCCCAGGAAAACCCACGCGCCGCCGCCGGCTGCGGCGAGCACGACGACCGCACCGACGATGATGAGAAGCAAGTTCTTCTTCTTGCCACTAGCCGCCCCTGTCGCTTCCGCCTGGATTTCGCTCTTGGACATTTGCTTTTCCTGTCAGTGTGGTTGCCCGCCTGCTGCGAAGGGATGCAGCAGCCGTCTCACCGCCTAATTACGGCCTGAGTCGCCGGAATCTGAGCCCGACGAGACTCAAACCAATGGAAAAACAATGCCCTTGCAACGGCAGTTTAGGTGCTTTCTAGAGAGGAGGCAAGGACCGCTCAGGCATACACATCGATCACGCCCACGCCCGCGCGCGGCGGCAGGATGGCAGCAGGTGCCAGCCCTCCCTGATGGTCCGCTATTGCGGAGGCGTGGCGTACCAGGGGTTGCTCGGGCCCGCCAAACCAACCCTGTTCGAAGCCTTGGCCCAGGCCACCCTGACCGAAGCCTTCGGCACCGACAGATACCTGACCGAGAGTGATGCCCACCCCCTGCAGCATGTCCTGCAGGCGCGGCAGGCTGGCCTGCAACGCGTCGCGCACCGTCGCGTGGGGCGAGTGGAACGACAGGTTGGCTTGGTCGTTGGAGATCGACAAGCGCACTTCGACCGGTCCGAGCTGCGGCGGATCGATCCGCAACTCGGCAACCTGGCGGTTCTGGGTAGCCATCCACACGATTCGGTTTCCCACTTCCTGGCCGAAGTCGCGGCTGGTCACCGGTGCGGCGACATCGAGGCGCACGGGTTGGGCCGGGGCCCTAGCGTTCTCGGCCCGCTCGGTGCCCAGCGCAACCAGTATGACAGGCACTTCGGCTTCCTGCTGCTGCGTGGGCGAAGGCTGGGCGGCTGACGCCGGGTCCCCGGCCGACGGCTCAACCGGCGGCGGCTGCGCGGGCTGGCCTAAGGCCGGATCGGCGGGCGGCACGGCAATTCTTGCCGCTTCCGGCAGCTGCGGGGTCGGGCCTGGCCCAGAAGCCTGGGCAGCAACATCGAGGGGGGCGGGGGCCGAGCGGATGCCGCGGTCAGACTCCGAAACGGGCAGGGCTTGGTCGTCAACCGGCTGCGCCACGGCCAACATCGGCAGCGCCGGCAGTTGGACTGGAACCTGGACCGGCGCAGGCGTGGCTCCCGACGCATCGAGCGTCGGGGCTGCCGGGTCCAGTTCCTGAGGTGACTTCGCCGTAGCGTCGCCGGGCTGCGGCGAGTCCTGGGCCGCCGTAAGAATCACCGCCGGCGGTCCATCGAACCCAGCCAATCCCGCAAGCTGCGCTGCCAGGACTGCCTCGAAAGAAACTTCACCCGCGTCGGCAGCGGGCACTCCGGGAAGCGCGCCGCTCGCAGCGGGGTCGATCACAGGTGCGGCAAGTATAGGGATGGGAGCAGGCATCGCAGAGCGGCGGAGGGTCTGGTGAGGGTTATCCTGCAATCCGCGTGCCACGCGGTCTGCGGCAGGAGCGTCCGCGGAAGCCTGCTGTAGCCTTCGCCGTCGTGCTAGGCCGGCTCGTCGTGCCCGCGCCTGCGGGCAAACTCGTCCTGCTGCTTCTGTTCTACGCGTGCGTCGCGTTGCGACTCGGCATGCTCATGGCGCGTACGCAGCACCTGCAGCGCCTGCTCGCGGCTGCGCAGCTGCAGCCACCGCTGGTGCTCTTCCTCCCAGGCCCGACGGCAGCGCTGGACCTCGGCGCCCTGTGCCTCGATGGCGCGGGCGAGCTTGGCGAGAAACGCCTGGAAGTCGCGCAGCCGATCGGCCTCCAGACCCTCGGCCAGCGCGGCAGCCAGCGCCGTTTGATACTCGGCGCGGTAGCCGTGCAACTGCTCGAGCTTTTCCTGTGCCTGCTGCAATCGGGCTCGCAGCTTCTGCAGCTCCACGGTCGCCGCGTCGAGCCTGCGGCCAGCCAGGTCGAGCACAGCCTGCAGGCGGAAATGCGCGGCCATCAGTCGAGCAACTCCCGCAGACGGGCGCGGCAGCCCGCCACATCGGCACGCTCCTGCAGGTCCTGCTGCAGGAATGCAGTGAGCTGGGGATAGAGGGCCACCGCGCGGTCCAGTACCGGATCCGCGCCGCGCACATAGGCCCCGACCGCGATCAGATCGCGCGAGCGCCGGTACGCCGAGAACAGCTGCTTGAAGCGGCGCGCCAGCTCGAGCTCCGCAGGCGGCAGCAGCTCCGTCATCGCACGGCTGATGGAGGCTTCGATGTCGATGGCCGGGTAATGCCCCTGGTCGGCGAGGTCTCGTGTGAGCACGATGTGACCGTCCAGGATGGCGCGTGCGGCATCGGCGATCGGGTCTTGCAGGTCGTCGCCCTCGGTGAGCACGGTGTAGAAAGCCGTGATGGACCCGCGCGTCTCAGGGCCGTTGCCGGCGCGCTCGACCAGTTGCGGCAGCTTGGCGAATACCGAAGGCGTGTAGCCTTTGGTGGCGGGCGGCTCGCCGATGGCAAGGCTGATCTCGCGCTGGGCCGTAGCGAAGCGCGTCAGCGAGTCCATGATCAGCAGCACATGCTTGCCCTGGTCGCGGAAGTACTCGGCGATGGCGGTGGCATACGATGCCCCGTGCAGACGCATGAGCGGAGGGCTGTCCGCGGGGGCCGCCACCACGACCGAGCGCGCCAACCCGTCCTTCCCGAGAATGGTCTCTACAAACTCGCGCACCTCACGGCCGCGCTCGCCGATCAACCCGACCACAACGAGGTCCGCGCTAGTGTAGCGGGCCATCATGCCGAGCAGCACGCTCTTGCCCACACCGCTGCCCGCGAACAGCCCGAGACGCTGGCCCCGCCCGACCGTAAGCAGGGAGTTGATGGCCCGCACCCCCACGTCCAGCACGGTGCGGATGGGGGTGCGATCGAGCGGATTGAACGGCCGGCTGTGCAGGGGCACGTAACGGTCCAGCGCGAGCGCACCGCGGTCGTCCAGCGCGCGACCGGCGCCGTCGACTACCCTCCCCAGCAGCGCCTGCCCGACCGCCACCTGCCTGGCCCGATCCTCGGCCCGCCGGCGCGGCACGAAGTCTTCTCCCAGGCGCGGCACGCGGGTGACGGCCGGGTCGACCGGGATGACTAGGGCACCGGGCTTCAGCCCGTAGATGTCGGTCGAAGGCATGAGGAACAGGCGGTCGCCGGAGAACCCGACCACTTCTGCATCCACGCGCTGACCGCCGGGCGTGAGCACGAAGCAGCTGTTGCCTACCGGCAGCTTGAGTCCCACCGCCTCCATCACCAACCCGGCCACGCGCGTGAGGCGGCCGCTCACGGTGAAGGGCTGGCTCCCCCGCACTGCGGTGCGGGAGTCTTCGAAGTACTTCTGCCAGCGTCTCAGGCGGCTCATTACTGCACTACTCCGGTACCGCAGAGGCGCAGAGAAGACGACTGATGTTTGCGGTTGCGCATGCTACGAGCGCGTCGCGGAAATCCCGGGCCGCAACTGTGGGACGAGACGCCTGTTGGCCGGCCCAAGAGAAGCCTTGGATCTTCTCCGCGCAGACTCTGCGACTCCGCGCCTATGCGCTTCAAGGTTGCCTCAGATCGTGATGTCGATCCAGGAATCGTCGCGGCCGAGCGAAGCCACCACGCGCCGCCAGCGCGTCTCCAGGGCGCCGTCTACCTCGGTGGTCGGCGTCTCCAAACGGCAGCCGCCGCGCTCGACCTGCGGGTCTTCGACGATCTTCCAGGGCAGCGTGCCGAGCGATGGATCGTCCTCGAGGCCCTTGCGCACCAGGGATGCGTCGGCCGGGTTGAGCAGCAGCACGGTCTGCTCCGACAGTCCCGGGAGACTGGCGACGGCTTCCCGTACCACCGCCAGCACCAGATCCGGCTTCACCCGCAGCGTCGCACGCACGATTTGCTTCGCCAGCTCGAGCGCCATGGAAAGCACGTCCCCAGCCAGCGTCTGCTCGAAGTCCTGCAACAGCTCGTTCATGCCCGCAAGCAGCGCCTTCAGCTCGGCGCGTTCGGCTTCGAGCGCGGTCTGCGCCTCCCGCCGACCGGCCTCCAGGCCCTCGCGATAAGCGTGGTCGCGCACGCGCGCGAGCTCTGCTGCGTTCACCGTCGTCTCGGCCGACGCCGAGGCTTTCGCGCCGGTGACCAGATCGGTGAGGTCCAGCTTGCGCACGCCGGACAGCGCCTCTTTCGGGATGATCTTACTGGACAAGGCCTTCCTCGCCTTTGCCGCCCATGGCGATCTGCCCCTCCTCCGCCAGGCGCCGCACGATGCGCAGGATCTCGCGCTGCTCGGTCTCCACTTCCGACAGCCGCACCGGTCCCTTTGCCTCCAGGTCGTCGCGCAGCATTTCCGCGGCACGCTGGGACATGTTCTTGAAGATCTTGTCCTGCAGTTGCTCGCTGGTGCCCTTCAGCGCCACCACCAGCGTCTCGGACTGGATCTCGCGCAGCAACAGCTGGATGGCACGATCGTCCAGATCGAGCAGGTTCTCGAACACGAACATCTTGTCCTGTATCTTCTGGGCGAGCTCGGGATCCATCTCGCGCAGATGAGCACTCACCGACGCCTCGAGCGTCCCGCCCAGATGGTTAAGGATGTCTGCCGCCGCATCCACCCCGCCCCTGGTGCTCTTCTTCACCTTGTCGGTGCCCGACAGAAGCTGCGCGAGCACCTCGTTCAGGTCCCGCAGTGCAGCCGGCTGGACGCCTTCCAGCGTCGCGATCCGCATCACGACGTCGTTGCGCACGCGCTCGGGGACGTGCGCGAGGATCTGGCTGGCGTGGTCGGGATCCAGGTGGACCAGGATGGTGGCGATGATCTGGGGATGCTCACCTTTGATCAGTTCCGCCACGGAACCGGCGTCCATCCATTTCAGGCTCTCGATGCCACCCTGCTCCGGACCCTGCAGGATGCGGTCGAGCAGGGCAGAAGCCCTGTCGCTGCCGAGAGCCCGCGTCAGCACCGCGCGCACGTACTGGTCCGAGGCGATGCCGATGGTAGTGTGCTGCTCGGCTTCTTTGCGGAACTCGCGCAGCACCTTGGCAACCTGCTCGCGCGTCACGTTCGACAGCGTGGCCATGGCGGGGCCGAGCTTCTGCACCTCCCGCGGGCCGAGGAACTTGAACACCTCGACCGCTTCCTCTTCGCCCAGCGACATCAGCAAGATGGCGCTGCGCTGGATGCCTTCCTGGCTCACTACTGCCCCACCCAGTCCTTCACCACGTTGGCGACCACGCGTGGCTCCTGCCGGGCCAGATCCTTGACGGCGCGCAGGTCGGCTTCATAGCCCGGCTCAGGCGCCGCGCCGTAGGCCCCCGCGCCAGCGAGCTGTGGCTCGATCGGCCCGCCCGCTCCACCCGGCCCGGCGCGCTGTCCGGCGCGCGTCAGATCGCGGGCCGCGGAGCGCACGAGCACCAGGGCGACCAGCAGGGCGATCCCGGCCACCCCGTACATCACCAGGCTGCCCACGCCCGACGGCGAGGTCAGTCGGCGAACGGCGTCGGCCCATTCGTTCGGCGCCTCCACGCCGGCGATCACCGCCTCCCCGCTGAAGGGAGCGTTGACCACATTGAGCGTGTCGCCGCGCTCCTGACTGAAGCCTATCGCCTCGCGCGCCAGCGCAGTGATCTGGGCAACCTCCTGTTCGCTGAGCGCCGTGTAGGTCGGCTTGCCGTCGCTGTCCGGCCCGCGCCGGTAGTTCACCACCACCGCCGCAGACAGTCGCTTAACCGCTCCCACCTCACCCCTGGTATGCCGGATCGTCTTGTCCACTTCGTAGTTGACGATGTTCTCGCGGTGCGTGTTCGCCGGCGGCTGGTTCGTTGCCTGCTGCTGCGTTTGGGCGGCGGGGGGTGCGGTCAGCGGCGCGGTGGCCGCCCCGGGGGGCTGGTTCGACAGCGCACCGGGCACGCCGGTCGGGCCCTGCGGGTTGACGGTAACGGTCTCCACCGTCTGCTGGCTGCGAATGGCCGCCTCCTGAGGCGCGGGGTTCGGCTTGAACGTTTCGGAGGTCTGCTCGACCTGACTGAAATCCAACGCGGCGGTCACCTGCGCGCGCACGTTGTCGGGACCCACGATCGGTTTCAGGATGTTCTCGATGCGGGCGGCATAGCTCGACTCGACCGCGTGCAGGTATTTGAGCCGCGAGGCATCCAGGCCGCTCATGCTCGGCGTCGCC
>DAIQQA010000082.1:0-21907 GCA_036787045.1 Burkholderiales bacterium
CCGGATCAGGGTCCGGGGCATGCTTCGCGGCGAGTGAGGTCCGCTTTGCGTTGTTCCTCTGTGTCCTTTTTGGTCGGTTGCATTGCCTTGGCGCGCCGCGTCTTGCGCAGCTCGCACAGCAGGAAGATCAGCATGGCGGACAGGCCCATGACCCCGCCGGCGATCTCGAACAGGATGGAGTACTTGTACCGGTACTGCCCGGTGATCGGGTCGTACACCGTGCACAGCAACCGGACCCGCTCGATCAGCCCTGCCAGGGACTCGTCTGCGGGCGGTGTCCCGGTCAGCAGCTCGCGCAGCGGCCCCACGAGCTGCGGCAGCGGAAAGCTTTCGCCATACACCTGCCGGTAAACGCGGCCCTGCTGATCGAGGATGGTGACCTGCGTGATGTGGTCGAAGCCGCCGGCCGACGCGGCATAGCTGAAACCGAGATCGCGCGCGAGGTCTTCGACGGTCTGCGCGTCCGGGCTCAGGAACAGCCAGTTGGGAAAGTACACCCCCTGCTGGCTGGCAAACGCACGCAGCGCGGCCGGCGTATCGAAGGGGACGTTGAAGCCGATGCTCACAACGGTGAAGCTGTCGGGCCCCAGCGCGCGCATCGCCGACTCGACCGCACGCTTCAGCGTGACCGTTGTGGTCGGACACACCGAGAAGCAGCCCGTATAGATGAAGGAGACGAGTACCGGCTTGCCGCGCAGGCTGGTCAGGTGTACCGGCCGGCCTTGGCTGTCTTCGAAGGTGTAGTCTCCGGCTACGCGGCCGATAGCACTCTGACTCAGTCGCAGCGCCTGATCCTGCGTCAGCGCGGAGGCACCCTGCGAAGCGTTCGTTGGGTCCGCCGCAGCAACCTGCGCCGCCCGCACGGCGGGAGCTTGGAGCCAGGCGATCGCAGGCGTCAGCAAGCCCGCTACGACGGCGGCTGTCAGCACGCGACGCGCGTTGAAGTTATTCGTCCGACTGGAAGCCACGGCGACACCTTCACCACGGAGGACACGGAGGACACTGAGGAAACACATCGAGATCCGAACGGTACTGACAAAAGCGCCCATCGCAGCAGAATGAACGGTCCCCACCGTTCCGGTTGGTTACACGGGGCAGAGCACCTTGCCGCGTAGCGAATCCTGTGTTCCTCCGTGTCCTCCGTGTCCACCGTGGTTCACTTTTGGGTTCCGCGTGCGAGAGAATCTCAACCCCACAGCCCAGCCGCGACCGCCGCGACGAGCAGCACACTCAACTGCATGAGCGAAGCGTGGAAGTTGACCATCGCCGCCTTGGGCCCCGGGTCGCGCACCAGGCGCCAGCTCGTGACCACGAACCACCCGCCGCCGCCGAGCGCCGCAGCGAAGTACACCCAACCCAGCCCCAAGAACGCAGGAATCAGCGACAGTCCCACCAGCAGGACAGTGTGCGCAAAGATCGCGCGCGCGCTACGCGCATCCCCGACCACAACCGGCAGCATCGGCACGCCTGCGGCTTCGTAGTCCTTGCGGTAGGCCATCGCCAGACTCCAGAAGTGCGGCGGCGTCCACAGGAACAGCACCAGCGCCAGGATCAGCGGCACGGGGCCGATTGAAGGATCCACCGCAGCCGCACCCGCCAGCACCGCGAAGCTGCCGGCGAGCCCGCCGACGACGATGTTGAGCCAGGTGCGCCGCTTCAGCCACACGGTGTAGACCACCGCGTAGACGAACGCGCCGAGGAAGGTGTACAGCGCAGCCCACGGGTTGAGCGCCCACCAGGCTGCAGCTGTCGAACCGGCTACCAACCCCCCGATTACCCACAGCCACAGCCGGCTGCGGGGCAGAGCCCCAGTCACAAAGGCACGCTTGCGCGTGCGCTTCATGCGTGCATCGAGATCGCTCTCAACGTACTGATTGAATGCGCCGGCGCTGGCCGAAGACAGCAGCACGGCCAGCCCCAGCACCACAACCTGCCAAACGGCGAGCCGGGGGCCGGGCGTCACCGCCCACCCTGCCAGCGCTGTGAATGCGATCACAACACCGATGCGCAGCTTGAACAGCCCGAGCACCTGGCGCAGCAACGCCCCCGTCGGAACCTCTATGTGCACAGCCGCCGTCATCTTCTTCTCCGCCTGTTGCGCCTCCGCTGCTGCCAACGCCCCCTCACCCTAACCCTCTCCCGCGAGGGCAGAGGGGACTCTCCTCACCCCCTCGCGCCTCGTGCGTCGTGCCTCGTGCCTAACTCAGCCCCCACACTTCGGACAAATACTTCCAGTTGATGAAGTAATAGAGGACGAAGGCGGCGAGGAACACCATTGCCAGCGTGAAGGTGCCCTTCGCTTCCAGGACACCCACGCCACCGCCATAGCCTTCCACCGCTTCGGCGACCGGCATGCGCAGGATGGTCGTGCGGTTGCTGCGGGCGCCGCTCTCCAGCTTCTTGCCGAGGAAGATGGACCACACCGTGACCAGGATGTAGATGCCCCCGCCAACCACCGCCAGCACCGCGCTTAGGCCCACCAGCGCCAGCATCAGGTACGCGGCGCCGGGGAACTCATAGGGCAGCGCCGTACCGGCGAAACCGATGTCCCAATGCCGCCGCGGCACGCCCAGAGTGCCGGCACCCATCATGGTGAGCACAAACACGTACATGCCCAGGCCGAATAGATATGGCTGCCACTTGGCCAGCGTCGGAAATGCCACCTCGCGGCTGAACAGGCTCGGGATCAGGAAGTAGGTCAGCCCCATGAACGCCAGGGTCGTTCCGATCACCACCGTGGCATGGAAGTGCCCGGGCACGTAGAGGGTGTTGTGGATGAGCATGTTGAGCTGCTCGGTGCCCATCATCACACCGGAGATCCCGCCCAGGAAGCCGAAGCCGATGATCGAGAGGAAGATCGAGGAGAACACCGGGTTGCCCCACGGCGCCTTGCGCAGCCACTCGTACAGGCCCTTGGTAAAGCCCTTCCGGCGCTGCGCCACCTCCATCGAGCCCGGCACCGTCAACCCATGCACCATGCTCGCCAGCACCGCGAAGTACATGAAGTAGCTGGCATTCAAGATCTTCCATTCGGAGGACAGGCCGGGGTCGGACAGCAGATGGTGCGCGGAGGCAAGCTGCAGGAACAGGATGTAGAGCAGGAACGCGAGGCGGCTCACCTTCTCCGACATCGGCTTGGCGCCGAACACGATGGCGCCCACGGCGTACCACACCGCGATGTGCGCCGCCACGTTGATCTGCTGCGACGAGTGTCCCATCCCCCACCAGATCACCCGGTACATCAACGGATCCATGTGCTCGATGTAGCCGATCGACCACAGGAAGGTGGGGATGAGGATGATGGCGCCCGAGGCGATGGTGAAGACGGCGATGATGCAGGCGGTCAACGCGCCGAAAGTCACCAGCGGAATGGAGCCCTCGTAGGTCTTCTCCGCTTTCGCGATCACCAGCGTGCCGAGGAAGATGAAGGCGCCGATCAGGGCTCCGACAGCGAACAGGATCAGGCCCAGGTAGAACCCGGGCTTGGCCTGCATCGGCACGTAGGAGGTCATCATCACGCTGGACTCGCCCTGGAAGATCATGACGTTGGTCATGATCGCGCCGATCACCATCAGCCCGAACGCGATCCAGCCCCAGCGCGGCGCCGCCAGGCGGCAGCGCAGCAGGGTAGACGAGCAGAAGTACAGGATCGCGATCTCGAAGAAGATGATCCAGAAGATCAGCATGTCGATGCCGTGGGCCGTCAGCGTCAGGTAGAACCACTCTGCGTTCAGCAGGTGCACCGCCGGCCAGCGCGTGAGCGACACCAGCAGGGCAAGGATGCCGCCGATCAGCAGAAACACGACGCCGGCCACGGCGTTGGCCTTGATCAGCGCCTCGCCCTGGAGGTCGTACTGCAGGCCCGTGCGCGGATCGGTCCGGAAAGTCTGTGCGATAGCCATGGGTCCCCCTACTCCTCTCGGTCCTCTGTTGCGGGCGCCGGGCTGGGCGCCGGCCCGTCCGTCACGTACATGCGGCTGACCATCTGGTGATGGCCGATGCCGCAGTACTCGTTGCACACGACCGCGAACGGGCCGGTCTTGTTGGGCGTGACGGTGACGACCATCTCGTAGCCGGGCACCAGCTGCAGGTTGACGTTCTCGGGCTGGAGGGAAAAGCCATGCTGGTAGTCCATCGCCGACAGGTGCAGCCGATAGCTCTGGCCCTTCTCGAGCTCCAGGATCGGCCACCACGACCACAACCGCGCAATCAGGTAGATGTCGCTGCCTGCAGGTGGATGCACCACCGGCACGCTCTGCTCGGTCTCGGTGCGAACCGTGTACTGGTCCACCATCGCCTGGGTCTTCGCCTGGAACTGCTGCGGCGAGATCCGGTAGGCCTCGTTGGACAGGTTCTGCTTTCCGAACACGTGCCAGTACGGCATCATGAAGAACAGGATCAGGGCCCAGATGAACGCGAGCCCGATCCACACCAGCTCGATCTTCTCGACCGGCTCCTTCCACCACACCCGTCTTGCGGGCGGCAGTACGGAACTCATGGTTGCTCCCTCATTCGCTCGTTGGCTACGGCAGCGCGTTGGGCAGCGTCACGATCTCCATCACGCCCCACAAAATGTAGAGCACGGTGGGAACCGCCACGCCCAGGAACAGCAGGAGGAAGGGGTTCTCGAGCAGGTGCTGCATGGCCGGGATGCGTTCCTCTTCATCTTCGGCCACAGCCGGGGGTTTGCCGTCTTGCATGAGATCGACCTCCAATCGGTTCACGGTGGCTGCGATCGTGGATACGTCGCGCCGCGCTTTGCATCGGCCAAAATTCCGCGCCCTAACGCGCGCACGGCCAAATCTACGCCGCGCCTGCGGCGAAGAAATTCGCCCAGGTTCAGTTTTCTTGCGTGCCCGGCATTCCTTAATATGGATTCACTTTCGCCTGGCGCCCAGCTGATATCGTGCCACCGTGAGTGTTCCCGATCGCGAACAGCAGACTCCGTTGCGGCTGATCCGCTGGCTCGCGGCCGCCGGGGTGCTGGTTGTACTGCTGGTGACTACCACCAGTGCGCTGCTGCGCGTGAGCACGGCCGGTCTCGGCTGCGAAGACTGGCCGGCGTGCTACGGCCGGGCGGCCGCTGCCGGCAGGGATGCGCAGGCTGCGCCACCCAGGCTGGCGCGCTTCGTCCACCGCGTCTCGGCCTCGGCCGTTGGCGCCGTGGTGCTCGGCATCGGGCTGCTGGCGGTCACGCAGCCGCGCCGGCACCGCCGTGAGCTGTCGTTCTTCGCTGTGCTCGCGCTCGTCACGCTCGGTCTGGCAACGCTGGGGCGCGCGACTCCAGGCGCCACCGTCCCGGCAGTGGCAATGGGCAATGTCCTCGGCGGAATGCTCATGGCGTCGCTGCTGGCGTGGCTCGCCCTAGGCGAGCGCAGACCCAGCGTTCGCGCCCCGCCATGGCTGGGCGCGTTGGCCTGGGCGGCGCTTATTCTCACCGTCCTCGCCATCGCGCTGGGCGTGATGACGAGTGCCAGCTACTCCGGGCTCGCCTGTCCCGGCCTGCCGCTGTGCACGCCGGAAGGCTCGGCTGCCGCATGGTCGGCGGCGGACCTCGATCCCTGGCGCACGGCCTCAACCAGCCCGTCGATCCATATGGCGCACCGGACCGTGGCGGTGCTCGCTGCCGCCCTCACGCTGGTGCTGGCCTGGAGCGTCGGCCGCCTGGGCCATTCCGGGCGGTGGCTGCGCAATCTTCTGACGGCTACGCTGGCCGTCCAACTCCTGCTCGGCATCGGCCTAGTGGTCCTGGGGTTGCCGTTGCCGGTGGCCGTCCTGCACAATCTGGGAGCGGCCCTGCTGCTGATGGCCCTCGTTGCGGTGCATCACCGGATCGCCAGCGGCAACGCAACCGAGCGTGATTCCGGGGCAGGCGGGAGCGCTGCGGGCTCGACGGCCTCCGTGTTTCGACGGCGCACGGATGACGGTCCGGTGCAGGCGGGTCGCCGGTCCGGGGGAGGTTTGATCTAGAGCAAGCTACGCCGCCCTCGGCTGCCCACAATGGTCTCACCGCCCAGAAGGGGCCCCGGCAGCCATGAAACAAGACATCAAGGTCCACGCTTTCCTGGCGAATCTGCCTCTGTTCAAGGAGGCCTCGCCCGAGGAGATCGACCGCATCGCCCAGGGCACACGCAGCGTGCATGCGAGCCGCGGCGAGACGCTGTTCCACAAGGGCGACATGCCCGAGGGCTTCCATCTGGTGGTGTACGGGCAGGTGAAGCTCGCTTTCATCTCGCCGCAGGGCGCCGACAAGGTGGTGGAGATCATCGGCCCCGGGATGAGCTTCGGGGAAGCCGTCATGTTCCTGGAGTCGCCCCACGTGGTCTATGCACAGACCCTGGCGGACTCCCTGCTGCTCCATGTCTCCAAGACCGTGGTGTTCAACGAGCTCGAACATAACGCCAAGTTTGCGCGCAAGATGCTCGGGGGGCTGAGTCGCCGCCTGCACGGCATCATCAGCGATGTGGAGGCCTACTGCATGCACTCCGGAGCGCAACGCGTGATCGGCTACCTGTTGCGCGATGCCGAGCAGGCCGAGGGTAACGGGAAGGCCGACGTAATGCTGCCCACCAACAAGGGCGTCATCGCGTCGCGGCTGAACCTCACGCCGCAGCACTTCTCCCGCATCCTGCACGAGCTGACGGAAGCCGGGCTGGTCTCGGTCGAGGGACGCACGATTCACATCGCGGACGTCGAGCGACTCCGCGCGGTGGTTTGATGAGCTACACGCTCCTCAAAACCATCCACATGAGCTGCGCGGCGATCAGCTATGCACTGTTCCTGCTGCGTGGGATCTGGCGCTTCGGCGGGTCGCCGCTGGCGGCACAGCGCTGGACTCGTGTGGTTCCCCACGTCAACGACACCGTGCTGCTGCTCGCGGCCCTGGCGATGGCCGTGCAGGCCGCCCGCTATCCCGGCTTTCACGCCTTCCTCACAGCCAAATCCGTCGGACTCGTCATCTACATCCTGCTGGGGATGGCCGCCTTTCGCTGGGCAGCAACGCGCCGGTCGCGCCTCGCGGCCTGGATGGCCGCGCAGGCGGTGTTCTTCTATATCGTCGCCGTTGCGCTCACCAAGAGTCCTGGCCTCGGCTTGGTCTAATGCCGGAGCACGGGCGTTATTGAACCGCTCATGATCACCTCGTCCCGCCGGCTCAGCGACAAGCTCACCGCCATCGCCATCCTGTTCCTGTTGATCGCGCTGGCCGCCGTCGGCATCACGCTCTACCTCGCGTGGCAACTGGAGGGCGGGGCGGCCGCAGTCAACGCCATGGGCAGCCAGCGCATGCGTTCGTACCACATCGGCATGCTGCTGGCGGAGCGGGCGGCACGCCCCGCTGCGCAGGAACAGCTCGCCGCGGCCGTGCGCGCAGAGGCCATGACCTTCCAGGAAACGCTCGCCGAGCTCGCCGCAGGCGACCCCGCCCGCCCGCTGGTGATGCCCAGGACAGACCAGATCCAACAGCGGTTCACCAAGCTTCAGGCGCGCTGGAACGATGAGGTACGCCCAGCCATCGAATCCCTCTTGACCGCACAAGACCCGCAGGCGCGCGCGCAGATGCTCCCCGCCTATCGCGCGGCGACGGAGAGCTTCGTGCAGGAGATCGACGCCCTGGTGCTGGCGATGGAGCACGAAATCTCGGGCAAGACCACGCTGCTGCGCGTATTCCAGTACGGGCTGATCGTGCTCAGCGTCGCGGGAACGGTCGCCCTGGTCTATCTCATGTTCCTGCTCATCGTTCGGCCGGTCACCCGGCTCGAGGAAGGCATGCGGCGCATGGAAGCCGGCGACTTCGACGTGCGCCTGCCCGTCGAGTCGCAGGACGAGTTCGGGGTGCTGGCAACGGGCTTCAACCGCATGGCGGGACACTTGTCCGATCTGTACCGCACCCTGGAGCGCCGGGTTGCGGACAAGACCCGTTCTCTCGCAGACAAGAACGAGGAGCTGGCGACCCTCTACGAGGTCGCCGCCCTGCTTGCCGAGCCGGGCAGTGCCGAGGAACTGTGTCGCGAGCTGCTCAGGAAGCTGGGCGCACGGCTGGGGGCACGCGCCGGCGCCGTGCGTCTGATCCAGACCGATAGCGGCAGACTGCATCTCTACGTGCAAGAGGCGCTGCCGGGCGACTTCGTCGTAGCCGAACGTTGCCTGGAGCGCGGCGAGTGCCTGTGCGGTGAGGCCGCCCAGCGGCCGCACGGCGGCGTGTATCCACTGAAGCGCCACATCCCGGGGGAGGAGAGCTACCGCTGCGCGCGTCTGGGGTTCGCCACCGTCGGCGTGTTTCCCATCCGGTTCCGCAACCAACAGCTCGGCATTTTCAACCTCTACTTCGCGCAGGCGCGCGAGTTCACCCCCGCGGAGCGTCAGATGCTCGAGACCGTGGGACAGCACCTGGGCATCGCGCTGGAGAGCCAGCGGCTGGTGGCGCGCGAGAAAGAGATGGCGATCTCGGAAGAGCGCAATCTGCTCGCCCAGGAGTTGCACGACAGCATCGCCCAGTCGCTCGCTTTCCTGAACATCCAGGCGCAGATGCTGGAGGACTCCCTGTCGCACGGGCAATCGGCGCAGGCGCGCGCCGAGCTGGCGCAGATCCGCGAAGGCATCCAGGTCAGCTACGACGACGTGCGCGAGCTCCTCGTGCATTTCCGCACCCGGTTTGCGCAGGCCGACATCGAGAGCGCCATCGCCGCCACGCTGGAACGGTTCGAAGGCCAGACCGGGATCCGCGCAAGCTTCGTGCAGTCCGGGACGGCCATTGCGCTGTCCCCCGAAACGCAGATCCAGGTGCTGCACATCATTCAGGAGTGCCTGTCCAATGCGCGCAAGCACGCGGGCGCGAAGACCGTGCGCGTGGAGATGCAGCGCGGCCCTCGCTATCGGTTCCGCGTGAGCGACGACGGGCGCGGCTTCGATCCGGCGCAGGTGACCTCGGACATGCACGTCGGTCTGCGCATCATGCGCGAGCGCGCGCACCGCATCGGAGGTAATCTCTCGGTGCGCTCACAATTGGGCGCGGGCACCGAAGTGGCGCTGGAGCTCCCGCTCGAGCAGGACAGGGCCGAGGCGGCATGACATGAGCGCGATCCGCGTACTCCTGATCGACGACCACACCCTGTTCCGCAGCGGCATCAAGGCCCTGCTTTCGCGCAGCCCGGACTTCGAGGTGGTCGGCGAGGCCGCGGACGGGCTGGAAGGCGTCAAGCGCGCGAAGGCGCTGCAGCCGGACGTGATCCTGCTGGATCTGCACATGCCAGGCACCTCCGGCAAGGATGCGCTCAAGTTGCTCGTCGAAGATGTTCCCGAGGCCAAGGTGCTGATGCTGACGGTGTCCGAGGACGCTGAGGATCTGCTCGAGACTCTGCGCTCCGGCGCGGCCGGCTATCTGCTCAAGAACATCAACACCGAGACACTGCTTGACTCCATCCGCCGGGCAGCCGAGGGGGACTCGGTGGTGTCCCCGCAGATGACCGGGAAGCTGGTGCAAGGGTTGAAGGCGCCGGCAAAGGCCGAGCCGACCACAGCCGAGAAGGACAAGCTCAGCCCGCGCGAGCGCGAGATCCTCGCCTTCCTCGCCAAGGGCGCCAGCAACAAGGAGATCGCCCGCCACCTCGATCTCGCCGAGAGCACCGTCAAGATCCACGTGCAGCACATCCTGCGCAAGCTCAATCTCAGCAGCCGGGTGCAGGCGGCCGTGTATGCGGTGGAGGCGGGGCTTGCAGAGCCGCGGTAGCGTGGCCACCCGCCACATTCTGGTCCGACACACCCCCGGGAGCTGAGCATGAAGTCAACCGTCCGCCTGTTCGTATTAGCCTGTGCAGCGCTGCCGATGTGTGCCCTGGCGGGCCCGGCCGAGGATTTCGACCGCGGCTACCGGCTGGCCGAAGAGAAAGGGTGCTTCGACTGCCACGCGCTCGGCTACACGGACGTCGGACCTTCGTTTCGCGCAATCGCGCAGCGCTATAGATTCGGCCCGGAGTACGCGGCGCTGCTCCCCTTCATCATCCGCGGAGGCAGTGCCGGTCACTGGGGGGACCGCTTCGTCATGTGGCCGCAGGTGCGCTTGAGCAACCAGGAGGTCGAGCAGCTGGTCGACTGGATACTGTCGCAGTAACCCGGTGAAGCGGAACAGGTCAGGCGTGATAGGTCAAGCGTGACAGGAAGGCGTGACCGCAAAAGTGTGACTCCCACCACCCCGTCACGCTGCGCGTGACACCCCTCCTCGGGCAGGAGGGGAGTGTGTTTCTCCCCGCCGTCTCACGGGCGGGGTGGCGCCACAGGCGCCGGGCCGGTGTGGTGTCCCGCCTTTTCTGTCACGCAGCACCTGTCACGCGTCACCTGTCACGACTCACCTGTCACGCCCTACTCCTTTCGACCTACTCCCCTTGGCGCATCCACGGCGCCGGGACTAGTCCCTCCCCGTACCGCCGCTCCCTCATCCGCAGAATAGGCGGAGCAAGCGGCTGCCTCTATCCTGCCTTCGATTCCGAAGAAGCAGGAAGGGACACAGCGTGGCGACCCACAAACAAAAGCAGATCTCCGTGCTGATCGTGAGCACGGCTGCCTTCACCGTGTGCTTCATGGTGTGGATGATGTTCGGCGTCATCGGCATCCCGATCAAGAAGACGCTGAGCCTGAACGCCACCGAGTTCGGCATCCTGACCGCCACACCGGTGCTGACCGGCTCGCTGATCCGCGTGCCGCTCGGCATGTGGACGGACAAGTACGGCGGCCGCATCGTGATGTTCGTGCTGATGCTCGCCACCGTCGTTCCGATCTGGCTCATCGCCTACGCCACCGAGTTCTGGCATTTCCTCGTTCTCGGCCTGTTCGTGGGGTTGGCCGGCGGCTCCTTCTCGGTGGGCACACCCTACGTGGCGCGCTGGTTCGCGCGCGAACGGCAGGGCTTCGCGATGGGCGTGTACGGTGCCGGCAACTCCGGCGCGGCGGTAAACAAGTTCGTCGCGCCGGCGTTGTTGGTAGCCTTCGGATGGACGCTCGTGCCCGAGGTGTACGCCGTGTCCATGCTGGTCATGGCCATCCTGTTCTGGTTCTTTTCCTACGACGAGCCAGCCCATCGGGTGGACAACAGGATCACCTGGCGCGAGCAGCTCGTTGCGCTGAAAGACCCGAAAGTGTGGAAGTACTCGCAGTACTACTCGATCGTCTTCGGCGGCTACGTGGCGCTGGCATTGTGGATGACCCAGTACTACGTCGGCGAGTACGGGCTGGACATCCGGGTGGCGGCGCTGCTGGCCGCCGCCTTCTCCCTGCCCGGCGGCGTGCTGCGCGCGGTCGGCGGCTGGCTGTCGGACAAGTACGGCGCGCACCAGATCACCTGGTGGGTGCTGTGGGTGAGCTGGATCTGCCTGTTCATCCTGTCCTACCCGCAGACCGACTTCACCGTGACGACAGTGAATGGCCCGAGGACCTTCCACATCGGCCTGGACGTGTGGATGTTCACTGCCCTGATGTTCATCATGGGCATGGCCTGGGCCTTCGGCAAGGCTTCGGTCTTCAAGTACATTTCCGACGACTACCCGCACAACATCGGCGTCATCTCCGGTGTCGTCGGACTGGCCGGTGGGCTGGGCGGGTTCGTTCTTCC
The DNA here is from genome assembly GCA_036787045.1 of Burkholderiales bacterium. GTDB lineage: Bacteria > Pseudomonadota > Gammaproteobacteria > Burkholderiales > SHXO01 > SHXO01. The sequence goes on from DAIQQA010000082.1 coordinate 11,603, forward strand.
CATCATGTTCGGCGCCCTGGTGGATCTGACCGGAGTCCGCTCCAGCTGCTTCATGCTCATGTACGGCGTGGTGTGGGTGTCGCTGATCTGGATGTATTTCACCGAGGTGCGCCGTGCCGAGGTGATCGGGCCGCGGGCCGCCGGCTTCAGCCTCAGGGGATGACGGTCGCACCAGGGCGAGGAGCAAGTCATGACTGAACAGACACTACCAACGCGCCGCGGCCGGATCCTCACGATCTGGACGCCGGAAGACAGGGCCTTCTGGGAGGCCGAAGGCAAGGCGATCGCGCAGCTCAACCTGTGGATCTCGGTGCCTTGCCTGTTCCTGGCCTTCGCGGTCTGGCAGCTATGGAGCGTCGTTGCCGTCAACCTCAATGCGCTCGGCTTCCGCTTCACCACGAACCAGCTGTTCTGGCTGGCAGCAGCGCCGGCGCTGTCCGGTGCGACCCTGCGCATCTTCTATTCGTTCATGGTGCCGATCTTCGGCGGCCGGCGCTGGACCGCGCTGTCGACTGCCAGCCTGCTGATCCCCGCCATCGGCATCGGAGTCGCGGTGCAGGACCCGACCACCAGCTATCCGACCATGCTGATCCTGGCGCTGCTGTGCGGGCTGGGCGGCGGCAACTTCGCCTCGTCCATGGCCAACATCAGCTTCTTCTTCCCCAAGGAGCGCAAGGGCTCCGCGCTGGGTGTCAATGCGGGCATGGGCAACCTGGGCGTGTCCTCGGTGCAGTTTCTCACCCCGCTGGTCGTCACCATGGGCATCTTCGGTGTGCTGGGGGGCGGCCCGCAAACCATCGTCGACCAGAGCGGACAGACGCGCGAGATCTGGGCCCAGAACGCGGCCTTCATCTGGGTGCCGTTCATCGCGCTGGCCGCCTTCTTCGCCTGGGTGGGGATGAACGACATCGCCGGCGCCAAGGCCTCCTTCGCCGACCAGGCGGTGATCTTCCGCCGCAAGCACAACTGGCTGATGTGCTGGCTGTACCTGGGGACCTTCGGCTCGTTCATCGGCTACGCGGCAGGCTTTCCCCTGCTCATCAAGTCGCAGTTTCCACAGGTGAACGCACTGCAATACGCCTGGCTCGGACCTCTGGTGGGCGCCGTCGTCCGACCCTTCGGCGGCTGGCTCGCCGACAAGCTCGGTGGCGCGCGCGTGACCTTCTGGAACTTCGTCGCCATGGCGCTGGCGGTCGTGGGCGTGCTGTACTTCCTGCCGTCCGGCAGTTCGGGCGGGAGCTTCCCCGGGTTCCTGCTGATGTTCATGCTGCTGTTCCTCACCACCGGCATCGGCAACGGCTCCACCTTCCGCATGATCCCGGTCATCTTCCTCACCGACCGGCAGCGCGCCGCCGCTAGCAAGGGCAAGGATGCGCAGGAGCAGGCTGTGCGCGACGGCAACAAGGAAGCCGCTGCGGTGCTCGGCTTCTCTTCGGCCATCGGCGCCTACGGCGGCTTCTTCATCCCGAAGAGCTATGGCAGCTCCATCACCATGACCGGCGGCCCGGAGGCGGCGCTGTACATTTTTGTTGTGTTCTATCTGACCTGCATCGTGATGACTTGGTGGTACTACTCGCGGCGCGGGGCGGAGATGCCGTGCTGATCGCCGTGAGGCGTGAGGCGTAAGGCGTGAGGCGAGCAGAGCGAGCCGACGATCAGTACTACGCCTCACGCCTAACGCCTCACGCCTCACCTGCGACGAAGGAGCAAGTATGAGTCACTTCCTCGACCGCCTGATGTTCTTCACCCGCGACCAGGGCTCCTTCTCCGGCGACCACGGCGTGGTCACCAACGAGGACCGCACCTGGGAGGACAGCTACCGCAAGCGCTGGCAGCACGACAAGATCGTGCGCTCCACCCACGGCACCAACTGCACCGGCTCATGCAGCTGGAAGATCTACGTCAAGGGCGGTGTGGTGACCTGGGAGACGCAGCAGACCGACTATCCTCGCACGCGGCCCGACCTGCCCAACCACGAGCCGCGCGGCTGCTCGCGCGGCGCCTCCTACTCCTGGTACCTGTACAGCGCCAACCGGCTGAAGTATCCGATGGTGCGCGGCCGCCTGGTGCGGCTGTGGCGCGAGGCGCGCAAGACGCTGGCGCCGGTGGAGGCCTGGGCCTCGATCATGGAGGACCGGCAGAAGGCCAGGAGCTACAAGTCGACGCGCGGTCTCGGGGGGTTCGTACGCGCGACCTGGGACGAGGTGAACGAGATCATCGCCGCCGCCAACACCTACACGATCAAGACCCACGGCCCCGACCGCGTGGTGGGCTTCTCACCCATCCCCGCGATGTCGATGGTGTCCTACGCCGCGGGCAGCCGCTATCTGTCGCTGATCGGTGGAGTGTGCCTGAGCTTCTACGACTGGTACTGCGACCTGCCGCCGGCCTCCCCGATGACGTGGGGCGAGCAGACCGACGTCCCGGAGTCGGCGGACTGGTACAACTCCACGTTCATCATCGCGTGGGGCTCCAACGTGCCGCAGACGCGCACACCGGACGCCCACTTCTTCACCGAGGTCCGCTACAAGGGGGCCAAGATCGTTGCGGTGACGCCGGACTACGCCGAGGTGTCGAAGCTGGCCGACCTGTGGCTGCATCCCAAGCAGGGCACCGATGCGGCGCTCGCGATGGCGATGGGGCACGTCATTCTCAAGGAGTTCCACCTCGACAAGCCGTCGGCGTACTTCCAGGACTATGCCCGCCGCTACACGGACATGCCCATGCTGGTGAAGCTGCGCAGGCATGGGGGGCATTGGGTGGCCGACCGCTTTCTGCGCGCGAATGACTTCTCCGATCGCCTCGCCCAAGCCAACAATCCCGACTGGAAGACGGTCGCCCTCGATGAGAGCAGCGGCAACGTTGTCGTGCCCAATGGCTCGATCGGTTTCCGCTGGGGCCAGGAGAAGGGCGAGGACAAGGGCAAGTGGAACCTCGAGGAGAAGGAGGCCGGCGGCCGCGACACGAAGCTGCGCCTGACGCTGCTGGATGTACGCGACGAAGTGGCGGCAGTCGCCTTCCCCTACTTCGGTGGCATCGTCCACCAGCACTTCCACCGCAACGATCAGGGCGGCGATGTCCTGGTGCGCAGCGTTCCGGTCAGGAAACTGCAGCTGGCGGAAGGCGAGGTACTGGCAGCCACCGTCTTCGATCTGACCTGCGCCAACTACGGGATCGGGCGTGGCCTGGGTGACAAGGCCGCGACCTCCTACGATGACGACGTGCCCTACACACCGAAGTGGCAGGAGGCGATCACCGGCGTGAAGGCGCAGGACGTGATCACCGTGGCGCGGCAGTTCGCGGACAACGCCGACAAGACCCACGGCAAGTCCATGGTCATCATCGGCGCGGCCATGAACCACTGGTACCACTCCGACATGAACTACCGCGGCGTGATCAACATGCTCATGCTATGCGGCTGTGTCGGCCAGTCGGGCGGGGGCTGGGCGCACTACGTGGGCCAGGAGAAGCTCAGGCCGCAGACCGGATGGACGGCGCTGGCCTTCGCGCTCGACTGGCACCGCCCGCCGCGCCAGCAGAACTCGACCTCCTTCTTCTACGCGCACACCGACCAGTGGCGTTACGAAAAGCTGAGGGTTTCGGAGATCCTCTCGCCGCTCGCCGATCCGAACGACTTCACCGGCAGCCTGATCGACTTCAACGTGCGCGCCGAGAGGATGGGCTGGCTGCCGTCCGCGCCGCAACTGCAGACCAACCCGATCCAGGTGTGCAAGGATGCCGCAGCGGCAGGCAAGGATCCGAAAGACTACGCGGTGAGCGCGTTGAAGGACCGGCGCCTGCGCATGTCCTGCGAAGACCCCGACAACCCGGCCAACTTCCCCCGCAACCTGTTCGTGTGGCGTTCCAACCTGCTGGGCTCCTCGGGGAAGGGCCACGAGTACTTCCTCAAGCACCTGCTCGGCACGCAGCACGGCGTGCAGGGCAAGGACCTCGGTGCCACCGGCGAGCAGAAACCGGAAGAGGTCGTCTGGCACGACGAGGCCCCCGAGGGCAAGCTCGACCTGCTGGTCACGCTCGACTTCCGCATGTCTACCACCTGCCTGTACTCGGACATCGTGCTCCCCACCGCGACCTGGTACGAGAAGAACGACCTCAACACGTCGGACATGCATCCGTTCATCCATCCGCTGTCCGCGGCAATCGACCCGGTGTGGGAGGCTCGCTCGGACTGGGAGATCTACAAGGGCATCGCGAAAAAGTTCTCGGAGGTCTGTGCCGGTCACCTGGGAGTCGAGAAAGAGCTGGTTCTGACCCCGCTGATGCACGACTCCCCCGGCGAGCTTGCGCAGGCGGTGGATGTCAAGCAGTGGAAGCGCGGGGAATGCGACCTGGTTCCCGGCAAGACCGCGCCGCAGATGACGGTGATCGAGCGTGACTACCCCAACACCTACAAGAAGTTCACCGCCCTGGGCCCGCTGATGAGCAAGGTCGGCAACGGCGGCAAGGGCATCGCCTGGAACGCCGAGCACGAGGTGCAGCGCCTGCGCGACCTCAACTACCCAGTCACCGAGGAGGGAATCACCAAGGGCCTGGCGCGCATCGAAAGCGACATCGACGCCTGCGAGGTGATCCTGATGCTCGCGCCCGAGACCAACGGCGAAGTAGCAGTGAAGGCCTGGGAGGCGTTGTCCAAGGCTACCGGCCGCGACCACGCTCACCTCGCGATCCCGCGTGAGGACGATCGCATCCGCTTCCGCGACGTGCAGGCACAGCCGCGCAAGATCATCTCCTCCCCCACCTGGTCCGGCCTGGAGTCGGAGAAGGTCAGCTATACCGCGGGGTACACCAACGTGCACGAGCTGATCCCCTGGCGCACCCTCACCGGACGGCAACAGTTCTACCAGGACCACAAGTGGATGCTGGGATTCGGTGAGGGCCTGTGCGTGTATCGGCCGCCGGTGGACACAAAGACCGTCAAGCCCATGGAAGGCACCAAGGGAAACGGTAACCCCGAGATCGTGCTCAACTTCATCACGCCGCACCAGAAGTGGGGCATCCACTCCACTTATACCGACAACCTGCTGATGCTGACCCTGTCACGGGGCGGACCGATCGTATGGCTATCGGAGGCCGACGCTCAACGAGTCGGAGTGGCGGACAACGACTGGATCGAGCTGTACAACGTCAACGGCGCCATCACCGCGCGGGCGGTGGTGTCCCAGCGCGTGAAAGAGGGGATGTGCCTGATGTACCACGCGCAGGAGAAGATCGTAAACGTGCCCGGCTCGGAGATCACCGGCTCGCGCGGCGGCATCCACAACTCGGTCACCCGCACCGTGGTGAAGCCCACGCACATGATCGGCGGCTATGCGCAGCAGAGCTATGGGTTCAACTACTACGGCACGATCGGGACCAACCGTGACGAGTTCGTGATCGTGCGCAAGATGGCCACGGTCGACTGGCTGGACGAGCCCGCGCCCGCTGGCGCGGGCGGTGAGGGGTTAGGAGCGAGGGGTTAGGAGCGAGGCCCCTCACGCCTCACCCCTCACGCCTCACCGCGAGCGACGCTAGGAGCGAAGCGATGAAAATCAGAGCACAAATCGGCATGGTCCTCAACCTGGACAAGTGCATCGGCTGCCACACCTGCTCGGTGACCTGCAAGAACGTCTGGACCAACCGGGAAGGCATGGAGTACGCCTGGTTCAACAACGTCGAGACCAAGCCCGGGATCGGCTATCCGAAGGAGTGGGAGAACCAGAACAAATGGAACGGCGGCTGGACGCGCAGGCGCAACGGCCGCATCGAGCCGAAGCAGGGCGGCAAGTGGCAGATCCTGATGAAGATCTTCGCTAACCCCAGCCTGCCGGAGATCGACGACTACTACGAGCCCTTCACTTTCGACTACCAGCACCTGCACAACGCGCCGGAGATGAAGGCGCCGCCGGTCGCGCGCCCGCGCTCGCTCATCACCGGGCAGCGCATGGAGAAGATCGAGTGGGGCCCGAACTGGGAGGAGATCCTGGGTGGGGAGTTCTCCAAGCGTTCCAGGGACGCCAACTTCGAGCAGGTCGAGAAGGATATCTACGGGCAGTTCGAGAACACCTTCATGATGTACCTCCCGCGCCTCTGCGAGCACTGCCTGAACCCGACCTGCGTGGCCTCCTGCCCTTCCGGCTCGATCTACAAGCGCGAGGAGGACGGCATCGTCCTGATCGACCAGGACAAGTGCCGCGGCTGGCGCATGTGCGTCTCGGGCTGCCCCTACAAGAAGATCTACTACAACTGGCAGTCGGGCAAGGCCGAGAAATGCATCTTCTGCTATCCGCGCATCGAGGCCGGGCAGCCCACGGTGTGCTCGGAGACTTGTGTCGGGCGCATCCGCTACCTCGGTGTGCTGCTCTACGACGCCGATCGCATCGAGGCGGCTGCCAGCGTCGAGAACCCGCAGGACCTCTACAAAGCGCAGCTATCGGTGTTCCTCGACCCGCATGCGACGGAGATCCAGGAGCAGGCGCGCGCGGACGGTGTGCCCGAAGCCTGGCTCACGGCCGCGCGGGCTTCGCCGGTCTACAAGATGGCGATGGACTGGAAAGTGGCCCTGCCGCTGCACCCGGAGTACCGAACCCTGCCGATGGTCTGGTACGTGCCGCCCCTCTCCCCAATCCAAGCGGCGGCCAACGCCGGCGACATCGGGGCCTTCGGCGAACTGCCCGACGTGCGCAGTCTGCGTATTCCGGTGAAGTACCTGGCCAACCTGCTCACGGCCGGCGACGAGCAACCGGTCATCGATGCCCTCGAGCGCATGCTAGCCATGCGCGCGTACATGCGCGACCGGCACGTGGAGCAGCGTGGCAACGCCGAAGTCCTAAAGCAGACCGGTCTCACCGTCCAGGACGTCGAAGAGATGTACCGGTACATGGCGATCGCCAACTACGAGGACCGCTTCGTCATCCCCACCACCCACCGGGAGTACGCCGAGAACGCCTTCGAGCTGCGCGGCAACTGCGGGTTCTCCTTCGGCAACGGGTGCTCGGACGGGGTGTCGGAGCCGAGCTTGTTCGGCGGGAAGAAGCGCAAGACTGTACCTATTAAAGCGATATGAACATGAAGACATTGAAGGCACTGTCGGCATTGCTGACGTACCCGACCTACGACCTGGTCGACGCGCTCCCCGATCTTTACGCGGTGGTCGTGGAGGAAGACGTAGTGGACCGTGGCTGCCGCGACGATGTGAAAGGCCTCATGCAATGGATGCAGGGCCAGGACCTGCTGGACTGGGAGGAAGAGTACGTGGCGCTGTTCGACCGCGGCCGCGCCACCTCCCTGCATCTCTTCGAGCATGTGCACGGCGACTCGCGCGACCGCGGGCAGGCGATGGTGGACCTGAGGAAGGTGTACGAGCGGGGCGGCTTCCGGCTCGCCGCCAACGAGCTGCCCGACTTCGTACCGGCGCTGCTCGAGTTTCTCTCCTCGCGGCCGCGCACCGAGGCGGACGACATGCTCGGGGACTGCGCGCACATCCTGCGTTCGATCGGCGAGACGCTGCAGGAAAGGGGGAGCCGATACAGCGCCGTGTTCGCCGCCCTGCTGGGCATTGCCAGAGAGCCCGGGCTGAGCCGCGGCAAGCGCAGCGAGCCGCAGCCCGAGGAGAAGAGCCTCGACGAGGAATGGGCCGAGGAGCCGGTCATCTTCGGGCCGGCGGCAGCATGCGGCGAGGCCAAGCCGCAGGTGGCGCCGATCCAGTTTCACAACCGTAGGGCGCAACCGCGCACAGACGTCCCCTCTCCCCGCGCGGGAGAAGGCTTTTCGGTCCCGCCTCCCCTTGCAGGAGAGGGCTAGGGTGGGGGTGCGGTCATGCGAAAGAGCTGCTCATCACCGCTCTGACACCACGAACCGGAGACAATCACCATGGCATACGTGAACCAGTTCCTGTTCGGCATCTACCCCTATATCGCGCTGGGCGTGTTCTTCATCGGCAGCCTGATCCGCTTCGATCGCGAGCAGTACACCTGGCGCAGCGGATCGAGCCAGCTGCTGCGGTCGCGGCAGCTGCGCTGGGGCTCCAACCTGTTCCATATCGGAGTGTTGTTCCTGCTTGTCGGCCATACCGTGGGGATGCTCGCACCGCACTGGGCCTACGAGCACTTTATGACGGCGGGCGCGAAGCAGATCCTCGCCATGGTGTCGGGCGGGATCGCCGGCACGCTGGCGCTGGTGGGGCTCACCATCCTGCTGCACCGGCGGCTGGTCGACCCCCGCATCCGGCAAACCAGCTCGACCATGGACATCCTGTTGCTGTTCCTCCTTTGGGTGCAACTGGCGCTGGGGATGGCCACGGTGCCCCTCTCCGCTCAACACCTGGACGGCAGCATGATGCTGGTGCTGGCCGAGTGGGCGCAGCGCATCGTGACCTTCCGGGGCGGCGCAGCCGATCTGGTCGCCGGCGCGCCTTGGGTGTTCAAGACCCACATGGTCCTCGGGCTGACCCTGTTTCTGATCTTCCCCTTCAGTCGGTTGGTGCACATCTGGAGCGGACTGGCGGCCGTTACCTACGTCGGCCGCGCCTACCAGGTCGTCCGGCAGCGGGGTTGATGTTGCTCAAATGCCCGGGATGAGGTCTGCCTAGAATGGGTGGATCGCCTCCCGGGGAGAGATCCGATGAAAGCCGCGCTGAATATCATCCGTTCCGAACACCGCGCTCTGGCAGCAGTAATCCACGGGCTGCAATACCTGGTGGAGCAGGTGCGCAAAGGCGGTCCGGCGCCGGACCTGAAGGTCTTCCGCGCGATGATCCACTACATCGACACCTTCCCGGAGCGGCTGCATCATCCCAAAGAGGACCGCTATCTGTTCGCGAAGATCCAGGAGCGCTATCCGGAAGGCAACTCGATCATCTCGGGCCTGGAAGCGCAGCACGTGCATGGCGCGCAACTCATCCGGGAGCTGGAGCGTGCGCTGCTCGCCTGGGAGGAGGAAGGTGCCGCGGCCTTCCCGAACTTCGCTCATCAGGTCCGCGAGTTCTCCGACTTCCACTGGAAGCACATGCGCGAGGAGGAGGACGTGGTCCTTCCGCTCGCGGAGCGCGTACTGCTGGACGAGGACTGGAAGGAGATCGATGCCGCGTTCGAGGGCAACAAGGACCCATTGCTCGGCAAGGACGTGCAAGAGGACTTCGACAAGCTGTTCTCCCACATCGTCAACATCGCCCCGCCGCCGATCGGGCTGGGACCTTCGGAGTGAGGCGGGAGGCGTAAGGCATGAGGCGAGGATCGGGGGGGCTGAGGCCCCCCTCTCGCCTCGTGGGAGAGGGGTGGGGGTGAGGGGGCGCTGGCGCGAGGCTCGAACCGTGAGGGCGAGGCTCGACACGTGGGGAGTGAGGCATGAGGAGTGACGAGCAGATGGACCGGACGGCTGCCGCGCCGGCCGCAACGCTGGAGGTCATCCAGGCGCTGTTGCGTTCGCGGGCCCTCGAGCAAGGGTTGCTTCCCGAGCAGCACGACGAGGCCGCCCTGACCGCGGCGATCGAGCTGCTGCTCGAGCGGGAGGTCGTCACACCCGAGCCCACCGACGAGGAGTGCAGCCGCTTCTACGCCACGCATCTCGACCAGTTCTCCTCGGGGGACCTGGTGTACGCGCGACACATCCTGTTTGCGGTTACGCCCGGCGCCCCGCTCCAGGCGATCCGCTCTAAAGCCGAAGAGACGTTGCTCACAGTCCAGCGCGAGCCCGAGCGCTTCGAGGCCCTCGCCCGCGAATGCTCCAACTGCCCTTCGGGCGCGAACGGCGGCAACCTCGGCCAGCTCACACACGACGAGATCGCTCCGGAGTTCGCCTCTGCTGTTTTCGACGGCCGACGGACAGGATTGCTGCCGTCGCTGGTGCGCACCCGCTACGGATTCCACATCGTGCTCATCGACCAGCGCGTACCCGGCCAGACCGTGCCGTTCGAGGCCGTGCGGGAGCGCATCGCGGCCGAGCTGCGCGAGAAAGTGCAGGAGCGCGCGCTGCGCCAATACGTGCAGCTGCTGGCCGGGCGTGCCGGCGTCGACGTTCCGGGGCTGGAGCGCGCCACCACGCCGCTCGTGCAGTGAGCGTCCCAAGCGGGTCTCTGATTTATCGGTGCGATGTCGTTCCCGCCACCGATCCTGTCGAGGGCAGGGTCCAGTGAAAACCCAGACTGCCCAGACACTTCTGGATCCCCGCCTGCGCGGCGCCTGCGCAGGGATGACCACTCAATTCAAATTCTCCTCATAGCACGGACCACTACACTATTGAGCCTTGCACAAATGCATTACGCTCAAGCCGCAGCAGTCCAACGCCAACCACCCCGTCGCCTTCGGCGCC
>DAIQQA010000221.1:0-6864 GCA_036787045.1 Burkholderiales bacterium
TAGTTGGCATGCTTGAACACGTCGCCACAGCGGTCCACACCCGGCCCCTTGCCGTACCAGAGGGCGAACACGCCGTCGTAGCGCGCACCGGGATAGAGGTTCACCTGCTGGCTGCCCCACACTGCGGTGGCGGCGAGATCCTCGTTGAGCCCGGGCCAGAAGTGGATATGGGACGCCTGGAGGTAGGCTTTCGCATTCCACAGCGCCTTGTCGAGCGGCGCGATCGGCGAGCCCCGGTAGCCGGAGACGTACCCTGCGGTATTGAGCCCCGCGACGAGGTCGCGTTGCCGCTGCAGCAGGGCGAGGCGGACGAGGGCCTGAACCCCCGAGAGGTAGACACGTCCGCGCTGGACGGAATACTTGTCGTCCAGCGACGCATCGAGCAGTCGCATGGCTGAAGCCTCCAAAAATCGTGTTCTTGGATTCCGCCCCCCGGCTTTCGAGTGGGGCACATCGGAGGAGCCTGCACCGCGCGGGAATCGTGTTCCCCGCAGTGCAGCATCAGGTTACTCGTCGTGCGCAGAGGCGGTCAACCGCGATGCCTCGGCGTACTTCGCACACATCTGTTCCGAGCAACTTGCGTGCAAGGGGGTTTCCCCTGACGGGCTGGTACTGAAACCCACCACGTACCTCTCAGCACGAAGCCTCTCCTGCACTCCGCTCCAGGGGGCAGGAAGACACGGAGAGAACCGGCACGACCCGGGTTGGCCACGTCTGCCTCATGGTGTTTCGCAGCCAGTAGACAGGAAACCGGACGAGAACACGTGTAGTTAGCGTGTCGGTGGACAGGCACAACTTGCACATCACCCGGGGAGGCGTGCATGCTCCAGCGCCAGGCAACCGTGCAAGGGGGCGTGCGCTCATGAAAACGCTTCTGATCACCGGTGCCGCGGGAGGCATTGGCACGCATCTGCGGCGGGAGCTGGCCGGCGTGTACAAGCTGCGGCTTTCCGACATCCGCGCGATCGACACGCGCGGGGCGGGCGAGACTTTCGCGCAGGGCGACATCGCGAACCTGCCGGACATGCTGCGCATCACCGAGGGCGTCGACGCGATCCTGCATCTGGGCGGCGTCTCGGCCGAAGCGGACTGGGAGCCGATCCTGCAAGCCAACATCATCGGCTGCTACAACGTATTCGAAGCCGCGTGCCGCACCGGCGTGAAACGGGTGCTGTTCGCCACCAGCAACCACGCGGTGGGCTTCTACCGGCGCGATGAGACCATCGATCACCGCGTCTATCCGCGGCCCGACAGCCGCTACGGCCTGTCCAAGGTGTTCGGCGAGCAGGTCGGCAGCCTCTACGCCGACAAGTACGGACTGGAAGTGTTCTGCATGCGCATCGGCAACCTCAACCCGAAGCCGGTGGACAAGCGGCGGCTGTCGATCTGGCTCTCGCCCCGCGATCTGGCGCAGCTCGTGCGCATCGGCGTGGACCACCCGGACATCCGCTTCGAGATCGTCTACGGCGTATCCGGCAACAAGCGCTCCTGGTACGACAACTCGAACGCGCATCGCCTGGGCTACCGCCCGCAGGACGACAGCGAGCCCTACGCGCAGGAGAACCTAGCCAAGCACGTCGACGACGCGGATCCGCGCGTGGAGAGGTTTCAGGGTGGCACCTTCGTCGCCTTGGAGTCGGGCGGGAACCCTGCGCAGTCGAAGCCACGCCCACCAGAGGCGCGTTGAGGTGTGCCGGCGAAAGCCGTGGCCCGCCCTCAGCGGACTGGGCCGACCGCAAGACCGCTCGCAACAGCTCAGCGGCGGGCTCGCGCCTTTGGCGGAACGCCGCCGCGCCGGATGCGCGCGCCGCGGTCGGGAAATGGGTGTACGGCTGCCGTCTCACACCCCTCGTAGATGCCAGCGCGGAGTTTCTCTTCCAGTTCGGCAGCGGCCATCGGGGCACCGACGAGAAAGCCTTGCATCTCGTCGCAGCCCTCCTCGCGCAGGAAGGTGAGCTGGGCATGCTCCTCGACCCCTTCTGCAACGATTTCCAGCCCCAGGCTGCGACCCATGACGATGACGGCACGCGCCAGTGCCCGGTCGTTGGGGTCGTCCTGCAGGTCCCGCACGAAGGAGCGGTCGATCTTCAGCCGGTCAAAGGGCAGGAGCTTGAGCGAGCTCAGCGCCGAGTACCCTGTCCCGAAGTCGTCCAGCGCCAGCTTGACACCCAGGCGCTTGAGCTTTCGCAGGGTGTCGGTCGCTTGTTCGCCTGTCTGCAGGGCACCTTCCGTTACCTCCAGCTCGAGCAAAGAAGGGTCGAGACCAGTTTGCTGCAGCGCGAGGCGGACGCTATCCACTATCGCGTAGCTTCGGATCTGATACGCCGAGACGTTTACCGCCATACGAATCGGTGGCAGCCGGGCTTCTCGCCAGGCCGCAGCCTGCGCGCATGCGGTTTGCAGGACCCACTCTCCGATGCTGCGGATCAACCCGATCTCCTCGGCCACCGGGATGAACTGCAGTGGCGAGATCAGCCCGCGCATCGGGTGATGCCAACGGATAAGCGCCTCGACGCCTACCAGGCGTCCTGAGACGATGGAAACCTGCGGCTGATATTCCAGGGCGAGCTGTTCGTGAAGGCTGGGGTGGCGCAGCGCATTCTCGAGCGTAAGCCGCTCCAGCGCCTGGCGCGTCAGTTCCGCCGAGAAGAACTCGTAAGTTCCGCGGCCGCCGCGTTTGGCGCGGTACATCGCGGCATCCGCTGCCTTGAGCAGCTCGTCGCCTGTGCCGCCGTGCTGCGGCCCGAGGCTGATGCCGATGCTTGCCCGCATGTGCAACTCCAGACCGCTCAACTCCAGCGGCGCCGATAGCGCAGTCAACACCCTCTCCGCAACGAGAGCAGCCTGCCGAGGCTCCTCGACTTGTTCGACAAGGATCACGAACTCATCTCCGCCCAGCCGGGCAACGCACTGTGCGTCGTCAAGGCATGTGCGAAGCCGGTCGGCCATCTTCTGCAGCAGCCGGTCGCCCTCGTGATGGCCGAGCGTGTCGTTGACGTGCTTGAAGTCGTCGAGATCGAGATAGAGCAGCGCCACCGATCTCCCCAGGTGCTGTGCATCGCTGAGCGCCGCGCTCACGCGCTGCGCCAGCAGCAGGCGATTGGGCAGGTCGGTCAGCACGTCATGATGGGCAAGGTGGTTGAGCCGCTCCTCTGCATCCTTGATGGCCGTGATGTCGCTGAATACGGAGACGTAGTTCGCGATGCAGCCCGCTTCGTCTCGCACGACATTGATGTTCATCCACACTGGTCGGGCATCGCCCTCCTTGCATCCGACCTGGACCTCCCCCTGCCATGCACCGCGTGCTTCCACTTTGGCCCATATGGCCTCAGCAGCGGCCGTCGCATCGCGCTGAAACCACACCGCACTGACCGGTCTGCCGCGCACTTCCTCCGGCGCATAGCCCGTAACCCGAGTGAAGGCGGGATTGACCAGCACGATATTGCGCTGGGCGTCGGCGAGCACGATGCCCTCCTGAGTGTTCTCGAACACCACTGCCGCCTGGCGCTGGTGCCGCTCGGCAGCAAGCCGCTCGCGCAGATCCTGCGCGACGCACACAGTTGATACGCTGCCGCCGGGGGCAGCTGGCGCCTGCACAGCCGAGATCGCCGCAGGAACTCTGTCGCCACCACGCGTGAGCAGGTCCACCACCGAGCGCGAGGGCGCGCCGGGCAGACCCAGCCCATCGAGACCGCCAGACACGACGGAAGCGCTAGGCGTGCCTACGATGCTGTTGAGCGAGTACCCGAGTAGTTTCTCGGCAGCAGGGTTAGCCGTCTCGATCACGCCGTCTCGCGACACCAAGAGCGCTTCGCCCATCGAATCGACGATGCTTTCCATGTAGCTTCTCGACACGGTGGTGGCCTGCAACTTGCCTGCCATCTCGTTGAAGGCGGCCGTTAACTCACCCAGTTCATCCCGGCTGCTCACCGGGACGCGATAGGATAACTCGCCTTCCGCCAACCGCCGGCTCGACGAAACCAACGCACGCAACGGCGCGCGCACTGCACGGCTGGTTGCGAGCGCAACCAGCACGGCAAGGCCCAACGCGACTAGAAGCCCGCGAGTGATCAGGGTGTTGGCATCGCGGGATGTCTTGGAGGCACGCTCGACTGCGGCTGCGAGCTCGGCTCTTGCGGCGGGCTGAATGCTTTCACCCAGCATCCGCACCAGGCCGTCACGCAGTGCGGTGAACTCCCGCCAGACCTTTCGCTGCGCGCTTTCGGCCTCGACAATTGCCAACGCCTGTCCACTGCTGTCGGTAAACCATCGATCAGCCCGAGCGGCCCATTCGCGCTCGGCGCGCCCGTCGGCCACGGCCAGATACTGCGAGAGCGCTGCAGAAAAAGTATGGCGCTCGCGATACAGCCGTGCTGCGAGCTCGTCATTTCGCGCACGGAGATCCAACTCGAACTCTCCGGTGCGACTGGAAACATGTGCGGCGAGCTGCTGCGCCGCCTTACGCTGGTAAACAGACGAGGCTCCCCGTCCCACGCTCACCGACCCAGGCATCGTCTCGAGGAGGCCCTGGCCCAGGCGACGGTGCGCGTTGTAGTCGCTGATTCTCGCAGCCTGCCTGTCCTCGAGCTGCATGACGGTGTCGAGCTGGCGCTTGACCCGGGCGTACCTCTCCGCTGCCTGCTCCGCGAAAGCACGGCCGCGCTCAGTCGTTGCGAGCTGTCTGTAGCTGCGCAGCGCCTGCTCGAAGTCCGCGCGCGAGCTCTCGAGGCGCACACGTTGCCGGGGCTGACGGTGCCCCATGTGCTGCTGCACTGCCCGGCTCATCTCATCCAGATGGAAGCTCATGGCAGCTGCGGCTTCGCTGCGCTGCGCCCCGCTGTCTACCAAGCTGGCAAGCGTAGCGTCGAGCCTGTGGGAAGCACGTAGCGAGACGAGATCGGCCGCGGTGAACAGCGCCAGAATCACACCTAGTCCCAGCCAAAGCCGCTGAGAAACCGTCAGCTTGAGTGGACCCATCTTGTGCTTTGCTCCGACACTCACGTGCCCGCAGGCGCGTGCAAGACTCGCGACTCTAGTGCCCGGACGCGCACTCGGCAATCAGTGTTAACGAACTTTCACGTAAGATTAGAGAATCAGTAATGCAGTGGCTAGCCAGCGCACGGCAGCGCTCGAGAATACAGCAGGAGGAGAGCGGCTCACAGGGCACCACTCTCGCCGTTCAGACAGCGCGTGGCTCAGCCGAGAAACTCGCCCAGGACCCGGTTGAACTTCGCCGGATTCTCCATCAACCTGAAATGGCCGCCGCCTTCCTCCGCGGCGAATATGTGGACCAGGGCGCCGGGCATCTGCTGCGCAACCCATTCCTGCGACCGAGGAGTGAAGAAGCTGGCTCTGCCGCCGACCACAACCGCGGGGATGTCGATGGTGCGGATGGTGTCGCGCCAATCCTGGGTGCAGTGGTCGACCAGCAGACGTGCACCGTACTCGCGCGGGAATTCGAGGTTCTGCGCCAGAACCCAGCCCAGCTTGTCTCTGGGATAGCTCTTGGTGAATAACAGATCGTTGACGAGCCCCTCGGTCGGCTTAACCCCGTCGGGGCCTGCCAGCGCGGCAGCAGTGTCGTACAACGCCTGAGCCGCGAACAGCGCGCCCGCCTCTGCTTTCTGCTCGTCGGTCCAGCCGTTCAACACGTTCACCGTCGGTGCCTGGTCGATGAGGACCATGCGGGTGATCCGGTCACGCCCGAACAGGTCCCAGTAGCTCCAGATCACCGAGCAGCCCATTGTTTCCTCGCAACCCGTGGCTCGGGCCAGGCCTGCCTCGGCGTCCTGCACGGTTCAACCGAGGCTCTCGCGAAACTCCCGCAGATACGTCAGCCCCTCGATCGCGCGGCTGCCGTACCAGGAGGTCATCGACCCGTCGATCAGTGCGACACGGGTGTGGCTACCCTCCGGTAAGGCGTCCAGTATTTCCACGCAGTGCCGCTCGCGGAAGCTGTAGGGCTCGCTCGACAACAGCACGAAGTCCACCTTTGCGAGCGACTCCGGAGTCAGATCGAGGGTCGGGTAGCGCGCATTGCTGTTGGGCGCGACGGTGTCCCAGCCTACCGTGGCAAGCATGCGCGAGATGTACGTGTCCGCGGAGACGGTCATCCAGGGCGCCTTCCAGATCAGGTACAGCACTTTTTGGCGCGGCCAGGCTGCGCCGATGGTGGCGACCTCGTCGTAGGCGTGCTCGAAGCGCCGGCACAGCGTTTCGGCCTGCTCCTGGCGCGAGAAGATGCCGCCCAACAGGCGGTACAGATCGAGGTTGTCGCGCGGCGCGCGCGGATGGGTGACTACGACGTGGGGGACGAAGCGGGCGAGCTCCTCCACCAGTCCGCGCGGGTTCTCGTCGATGTTGGCGATGAGGTGGGTGGGGTGCAGCCGCTTGATGCGCGCGACGTCGATGGTCTTGGTCCCGCCAACCTTGGACACCTTGCGCACGAGGTCCTTCGGGTGGATGCAGAACCCCGTGCGGCCGACGATATTGGTTTGCAGCCCGAGGTCGAACAGCAGCTCGGTGATGCTGGGCACCAGGCAGACGATGCGGGCACCGGCGGCCGCGATCTCATGGCGGGTGCCGGCGGCGTCGACCAGATTGGGTTCGTTAGTAGGTGTAAGTGACACGTCTAAGCGGTCTTCGATGATGGGTTCTTGCACTCCCCCGTATTCTAGCGCCCTCGTGGTGAGCATGAGCAGCCCCAAGCAAGCAGCTGAACTCTGCCTGACGCTACCAACTCGTCCGCTGTAGGCTTGCCACCGCGTAGAAGTGCATGTCTCGGCTCGGCACCGGCAATCGGTACCCAAGCATTTACCTGGGCTTGGACCTGGGGAATAATGCTTGCTTCGCTCCCGAGAGTGT
>DAIQQA010000222.1:0-2324 GCA_036787045.1 Burkholderiales bacterium
CGTCGGGGTGATGGCCAGTCAGCCGATGCGCATCGGCAACCTGGAACATCAGCCTGAACGAGCGAACAAGCCCACTCCCCGCCGAGACTCATGATGAATGCCGAAGAGCTGAGACAACTGCAAGCCCCGATCAAAGCCCGCTACAAGGAAGACCCGCAAGCCGCAAGACATACGTTCCGAGCCACCGGAACGCTGCTGCCTGACCGCCCAGCCTGCCGCATCGAGAACCGCTTCGCGCAGTTCGATGCCGGACTGCATCCCGCCGCCGGCGGTGATGGCAGCGAGGCATGCTCGGGCGACCTGCTGCTGGAAGCGCTCGTGGCTTGTGCGGGCGTGACGTTCAACGTCGTCGCCACCGCCATGAGCATCCCCTTCCGCTCGGCAAAGGTGATCGTCGAGGGCGAAGGGGATTTCCGCGGCACGCTCGGAATGGCCAAGGACGTACCAGTCGGCATCACCGATATCCGCCTGAGCTTCGAGATTGATTCTCCCGCCAGCGATGAGCACCTCGCTACGCTGCTGAAGCTGACCGAGCGCTACTGCGTCATCTTCCAGACGCTGCGCACACCACCGCGGATGGAAGCGACGCTGCGGCGCGTGACCGCCTGAGTGACGTCGGCTCGTACGACGGACAATCCATGGTGACAACGCAGTTGGTGCGCTAGGCCGCTGCCGCCCTTGCAATGAGACTATCTGCTCTCCGTCCAGCGCACCTCGACCCGCGCGGTGTCGGCGCCGAGCAGCGCGGGCGGGAGGTCGACCTCGATATAGTCGTCGGCGACGATCGCGGTTGTCGAGCGGCCGCCGAAGGTGCACGCGTAGCCCGCGCCACGGATGAAGCTGCTGGACGGGCGGCATTGCATCTCGCCGGCAGGTGCGGAGACGTCGACGCTGGCGAGCGGTCCGAAGTTGTGCAGCCGAAGCTTGAGCGACTGCGGCCAGCCGCCCGCCGGGGGCCGGATCTCGGCGCCGCCGATGCCCACCACGCGGTACACGTCGACGACCGAGCCGCCGGGCTGCGACCGTACCGTGGTGCGATCCCGCAGCTCGACATCGCGGCCGCCGAAGCCGCCTCCCAGAGCCAGATACAGGTTCACGCGTTGCACGCGCTGCTCGCTTTGCACGCGCACGAGCCCGCTACGCGTCGCGAACAATGCCAGCTGCTGCTGCTGCACCGGACGCAGGTCGATGGATCCCACGTCGAAGGCCACCTTGGCGAGCTCCAGGGCGCGATCGCTTTGCGCAACCCCGCGCAGGAGGATCTGCTCGCGATCCTGGGATGCGACCTCGCCCGCTAAGGCGTTCTCGACATCGCCGAAGGCGCGCAGGGCCACGCGCGCATAATCGGCGACAGCCTGTTTTTGCTCGGCGGTGCGGATCTCGACCTGCGCCTGCAGCGCGCCGCCCTGGTAAATGGGCGCAACCAGGTTCGCGCCCAGGCTCCACACCGGGTTGTCCCGCTCCTGCAGCACGAACAGGTCGCTCGAGATCGTGTTCACGCTGGCCGTTAGGGAGATGCGCGGCAGGCGGGCGGTCTGCGCCTCGCCGGTGCGATTGAAGGCCGCCGCCACGCGACGCTCGGCAGCGATGACGTCGGGCCGTCGTTCCAGCAGCTCGGAAGGCAGGCCGGCGGGAATCGGCGGTGGCATCGCAGGCAGCTCGCCGGGCGCCTCGACCTGA
Organism: Burkholderiales bacterium; assembly: GCA_036787045.1. Lineage (GTDB taxonomy): Bacteria > Pseudomonadota > Gammaproteobacteria > Burkholderiales > SHXO01 > SHXO01. The sequence continues at coordinate 1,681 of DAIQQA010000222.1, forward strand.
GCGGCAGGGTAGCGGCCCAGCAGCAGCTCGAGAGCGCGCAGCGACTGCTCATAAGAAAACTCGAGCTGACGCAGCGTGTCGCGATAGGTTTCGAGGTTGGCCTCGGCGTTGGCGACGTCCATGGCATCGCCGCGCCCAACGCGCTCGCGGTCCTTCGCGAGGCTCACCAGCCGCTCGGCGGAGCGCACGGCGTCCTGCGCCACCTGGCGCTGCATCTTCGCCTCGATCGCCAGGAACCAGCTCTTCGCCACCAGCGCCACCAGGGATTGCCGGGCGTACTCGAGATCGGCGAGCGCCGAAGCGTACTGTGCCTCGCCGGCGGCACGCCCGTAGCGCACGCGCCCCCACAGGTCCAGCTCCCAGCCGGCGCTGAGCGCCACACCCTGAAGTCCGCTGTTGTCCCCGCTCATCTTGCCGCCACCCCGCGCGAGCAGATTCACGGCGGGATACATCCCGGCGGCCGCGACCCTCGCATAGCCGGCGGCCTGCTCCACGCGCGCCCCGGCTACCCGCAGGTCGGCGTTGTACGCGAGCGCTTCCTCTACCAGCAGATTCAGCATCGGGTCGCGGAACGTACCGAGCCACCCTTCCTCCACACTGCCGCCGAGCGCGGAGCGGGAGGCCCAGGTCTCGGGCACCTGCAC
>DAIQQA010000222.1:2424-3848 GCA_036787045.1 Burkholderiales bacterium
CTAGTGCAGCTTCGGGATGATGTAGTTGAGCTTCGCGCCCACCCGCAGAATCACCTTGCGGAGGATGTGAATCGCGCCAAGGTGCTGGGTGTAGATCGCGGCGTCCCCTGCCGCGCCGGGCGCCAGGAACGCGGCGCGGTCTCTCTCGGCGATGTCGAACTTCACCGCGAACCGGTTGGCCGGGGCGGTGAGCACTCCCGTCATGGGCACCGTGCCGCTCGCGGGGAGCTGGCCCGTACCCGTGGCCCAGATGATCGAGTCGACCTTGGCCTTGATGATCTTTCCCGGGGTGGTATTCAGCGAGAACTCGGCCTCGTCGCCGGGCTGCACCTGATGCAGCTCGTTCTGCTGGAACAGCGCCACCACCTGACCTTCGACCTCGACCAGCGTCATGACGGCGTTGAACGGAATGCCGGCCACGAACGCGCCGGGGCGCAGCTGCAGGTTGATCACGTAGCAGTCGCAGGGCGAGCGCACCACGGTCTGGTCCAGCTCCCAGCGCGCGTTCTCGAGCTGGGCGCGCACCGTGGCGACCTGCGCGAACTCGCCCCCCTCCACCTTGGCGCTGAGCTTCTGCTGCACCTGTTCCTGCGATGAGCGCGACTGCACCTCCGCCGCCCGCGCCTGCGCCTCGACGCCCCGCGCCGAGTCGAGCTGGGCTTGCAGTTCCTTCAGATCCGCCTCGGACTGCTCGAGCTCGAACTTGCTGCCCGCTCCGGTCGCCGAGAGCTCGCGGTTCTGCTGCACGCGCAAGCTGGCGAGCTGCAACCTGGCCTGCACCTCGCGCACCCGGGCGCTCGCCTGGTCGATCGCCTTGCTCGATTCGACCACCTTGCCTTTCGCCTGCTTGAGCGATTCGTCCAGTTCGCGCTGCTGCGCCTGCGCATCGGCGAGCTGTGCCTCTTGCTGGTTGACCGCCAGCTGATACGGCGTGGGATCGATCTTGAACAGCACGTCGCCTTTCTTGACCAATCGGTTGCCCTCCTCGACCGGCACCTCGATCACCCGACCCCGGATCTGCGACACGATGGGCACCGTGTACTTGTACACCCGCACGTCCGAGGAGGACGGCGCATAGACGTTGAGCAGCAGGATCAGCACCGTCAACCCGACGATCGGGATGATGGCCACGATCACCTGCGTCATGATATTCCACGGCAGCCACTTGAACTTGATGAAGATCAGCCAGACAAAAAAGGCGTAGATGCCGAGGAGGATCGCTTCCATCTACCCCTCTCTGACCGGCGCCCGCGGCTCGACCAATCGCGCCTCCAACTCGACAAGCTGCTCGCGGATCGACGCCAGCTCCTCGGGTACCGTGCCTTTCGCCGCCAGGGTATCGAGCTCCCCGCGCAGCCGGGTCACGTCGTCTTTCAGCTCGCGGGCATCGCCGGCCTGTGCGTGCGCCAGCTCCTTGTAGTAAT
>DAIQQA010000222.1:3948-6806 GCA_036787045.1 Burkholderiales bacterium
CTGGGAACCTGGGCGAGCGGGCCATACCCGCCCGCCCACGTGCTCGGGCTCCTACTTCGCCGCCTTCGCAACCTCCGCTTTGAGCGCGTTTGCGTCGGGGTTGGTGACGGTGTGGCGAACGAGGATGTCGACGGGAGTGACTGCCTTGCCGTAGTAGGCCTTGTTCCAGTCGCCGTTGACGGTCACTGCGGTCCCGTCGAAGTTGAGGCCGCCATACAGACCCTTCGAGCGGGCGAAGGTGTACACATCCGCCTTGACGTTCGATTGCGCACCGGCGCCGACCGGACCGGCCGCCACGCTGGCGTCGCCACCGAGCTTGAACTTGTTGCTCAGGAACGAGTTCAATGCCTTCTCGGTCATCACCAGCATGACCGTCTGCGACACCGCAACGCCGGCCTGGAAGCCGATGCTGGCGGTGGCCAGGTTGTAGAAGGCCGGGCCTTCCCAACGGCCCGTGGCCGCGTCCTTTACGAGCATGACGCCGCGCCCGCCCGAGCCGCCGAGGACGAAGCCGGCCTTGACGATCTCCGGCGATATGAGCACCGCACGTGCGTTCTTCAAGTTGTCCCGGAACCACGTCATGTCGGGATCGTCCTGCATGTCCGCGAAAGCCTTCTGCGCGCTCGCCACGAAGTCGGACTGCTCACTCGCAAGCGCAGAGGCGGATGTGCCCAGCAACGCAGCCAGGCCAAGACCTGCAACCATGTATCGAATCCACTTGAACATCTTCTCGGTCTCCTGTGTCGATTGTGTTAAACGAAAAAGTCCCGAACGGCCGCGCGTTGCGGCACGTGGCAGGATAAGTAGGGCGGTCGCCATGCCCACAACAGCGGTGCGGGCGGCCACAGCCAGGCTCTTGCGAGTGCTCGGTGTTGCTTCCATCTCAGTCTTCTGCGCGCGGCGCGACAGGCGTGCTACTCCTCAGATCTTGGTCGATGACACCAACAGCGGAGCGACGCGTTCTCAAGCGGCATAGACGATCCCGCTCTCTTTGGACGACACCGTCGTGCCCGCCTCCCCGGCGATGATCTTGCTGAGGTCCGCCAAGGCGCCGATCGCCGCTCGTTTGCCCGTGGCCGATACGAACCGGCACGCTGCCTCGACTTTCGGTCCCATGGAGCCGGCAGCGAACTGCATGGCACCCAGCGCTGCCGGCGAGCCGCGCCGGATCGCCTTCTGCGTGGGCTTGCCCCAGTCGACGTAGACCGCCTCGGCATCGGTCAGCATCACGAACAGGTCCGCGTCCAGCTCGCGCGCCAGCAGCTCCGAGGCGAGATCCTTGTCGATCACGCATTCGATACCGACCAGCTTGCGGTGCGCACCCGGCTGGTACATGGTCGGGATGCCGCCGCCCCCGGCCGCGATCACGATGGTGTTGCGCTCGAGCAGCCACTTGATCGGGCGTAGCTCGAAGATGCGCTTGGGCTCGGGTGAAGGCACCACACGCCGCCACTTGTCGCCGTCCTGCTTGAACACCCAGCCCTTCTCCTTGCCGATGCGGTCGGCTTCCTCTTTCGCATACACCGGACCGATGAACTTGGTCGGGTTCTGGAACGCCGGGTCACCCGGATCGACTTCGATCATGGTCAGCAGGGTGGCAAAGGGCCGCTCGAAGGGCAGCAGGTTGCCAAGCTCCTGCTCGATCATGTAGCCGATCATGCCCTCGGTCTCGGCACCCAGCACATCGAGCGGATAGGTTTCCACCTTGGCGTAGGCGGCGCCCTGCAACGCCAACAGGCCGACCTGGGGGCCGTTGCCATGGCCGACGACCAGCTGGTGCTGGATGGCCACGGGAGCGAGAGCCTCGGCCGCGATGCGGATATTGCGGCGCTGGTTCTCGGCGGTCATCGGCTCGCCCCGCCGCAGGAGGGCGTTGCCGCCCAGGGCTGTGACGACCAGCATGCTAGCCCCCTATGAAGAAGTCGCTTCGCGGCGCGCCTCCGGGCCGTTCGGTGGCGCACCCGCGCCGTAGCCTCCATTGAGCGCGACCCAACATTGGTTCAGCGACTTGCTCGAATGGCGATGTCGGCTTCTTGACCATCGTGCTAGTCTCCCAGCGTGGCGACCAGGATCGCCTTGATGGTGTGCATGCGGTTCTCCGCCTGCTCGAAGGCGAGGTTGTACTCGGACTCGAACACGTCGTTGGTCACCTCCACGCCGTTGGAGATGCCGTAGGTCTCGGCGATCTGCTTGCCCAGGGTCGTCTCCGTGTCGTGGAACGCGGGCAGGCAGTGCATGAACTTGACGTGTGGGTTGCCGCTTGCCTTCATTAGATCGACATTGACCTGATACGGGAGCAGTAGGTCGATGCGCTCCTTCCACACCTCTTTCGGCTCGCCCATCGAGACCCAGACGTCGGTGTGGATGAAGTCCACCCCCTTGACCGCCTGCTTGGCGTCATCGGTGATAGTGAGCTTCCCACCGTACTTCTTCTCCAAATCGCGGGCGATCCCCACGAACTCCTCCGATGGCCACAGCTTCTTCGGCCCGCAGAGGCGCACGTCCATCCCCATCAGGCAGCCCACGATCATCAGCGAGTGCCCCATGTTGTTGCGCGTGTCGCCGAGGAAGGCGTACTTGATCTCGGATATCGGCTTGTCGCTGTGCTCGCGCATGGTCATCACGTCGGCCAGCATCTGGGTCGGGTGGTACTCGTCGGTCAGGCCGTTGAACACCGGCACGCCGGCATACTGCGCCAGCGTCTCGACGCCGTGCTGGCTGGCGCCGCGGTACTCGATGGCATCGAACATCCGCCCGAGCACGCGCGCGGTGTCCTTGAACGACTCCTTGTGGCCGATCTGCGAGCCCGCTGGATCGAGGTAGGTAACATTCGCGCCTTGGTCGTAGCAGGCGACCTC
>DAIQQA010000223.1:0-6805 GCA_036787045.1 Burkholderiales bacterium
TGGCTCGCCCAGAACGACCCAGAAATCCGCGTCCTGATGAAATATCCGGGCTAGGCAGTCACGCTCTACTCGGCGCGGAGCGCCTCGACTGGATCCAGCCGAGACGCCCGATTGGCCGGTGCGACCCCGGCCGCCACGCCGACGCCCACCGCAATCAACTCGGCCAGCGCCGCGTAGAGCCAAGGGGTGCTGACCGGCAAGGCCGGGAACACGGCGTGCAGCAGCTGCGCCACGCCGTAGCCGAGCAGCAGACCGAACAGCCCGCCGACGCCCGCCAGCAGAGTCGCCTCGGCCAGGAACAGCAGCAGCACCTGCCCGCGCCGTGCGCCAAGCGCGCGCAGCAGACCGATCTCGGCGGTGCGCTCCGCCACCGAGATAGTCATGATGGTGAGGATGCCCACGCCGCCGACGGCGAGCGAGATGCCGCCCAGTGCACCGACCGCGAAGGTCAGCACCTCCAGCACGGAATCGAGCACATCCAGCATCTGCTGCTGAGGCGTGACGGTGAAGTCCTCGCGTCCGTGGCGCCCGCTCAGCACCCGTTTGATATCCTCGACCAGCCGCGGGACATCGGCGCCGGCCTCGTGCACCACGTCGATCGACATCAGTCCTTCCCGGTTGAACAGCTCGAGCGCCCGGGCTGCCGGGATGTACACCGCGTCGTCCATGTCGAAGCCCAGCACCTGGCCTTTCGACTCCATCACGCCGATCACGCGGAAGCGGTTGCCGCCGATGTCGATCCGGCTGCCGAGCGGGTTGGTGTTGCCGTACAGCTCCTGCCGGACCTTCGAGCCGAGCACCGCGAATGCACGCGCCTGACTCGCGTCCTCCTTCGGCAGCCAGCGGCCCTGGGCCACCCGCAGCTGGAACGCGCGCGGGAAATCCGCGCCCTCGCCCAGTACCGTCACACGGCGAGTGCGTCCGAGCGCGCCGACCTCGGCGTTGCCGGCCAGGCCGGGGTTGGCCACGATCACCCCCGGCAGGTGCGCGAGCACCTCGCTGTCCTCGATGGTCAACGGGCGGACCACGCCGAAGATGCCGATGGACATGCCGCGCGTCTTGGTCCTGCCCGGTTCGATGCTGATGATGTTCGTGCCGAACTGGGTGAACTCCGCCACGACGAACTCGCGCAGCCCCGCGCCGAGCGAGGTGAGCAGGATCACGGCGGCGATGCCCACGCAGACCCCGAGCGCAGTGAGAAAGCTGCGCAGCCGGTGCGCAATCATCGCGCGTCCCACGAAGCCGACAAAGTCGTGCGCTGTCATGCCTTCCGCGCTATCGCCTCGACAGCGCCGTGACCGGATCGAGCCGCGCGGCCCGCCGGGCCGGCAGGATGCTGAATACCACGCCGGTTGCGATGGCCGTGGCGATGGCGGCAGCCACCGCCCAGACCGGTGGGACAGCAGGCAGCACCGGATACAGGCGCACGATCACCGCATTGCCCGCTAAGCCCAGTCCGAGTCCGGCGGCCGCACCGATCGCCGACAGCACGACCGCCTCGGCAAAGAACAGCAGCCGGATCTGGCGCGGTGCGCCACCTACCGCCTTGAGCAGCCCGATCTCGCGGGTGCGCTGGGACACCGCGATCAGCATGACGTTCATGATCAAAATGCCCGCCACGCCAAGGCTGATGGCGGCGATCCCGCCAACCGCCAGGGTCAGCGCGCGCAGCACGCGGTCGAAGGTTGCGAGCACCGCATCCTGCGTTACGACAGTGACATCCAGTTCGCCCTCGTGGCGCGCCTGGATGATGGAGGCGATCTCGCGCTTGGTCAGATCCAGCTCGTCGCGGCTGCGCGCCTCGATCAGGATGCGCAGCAGCGAGTTGGTGTTGAACAGCGACTGCGCCGATGCGACCGGTACGATCACCATCTCGTCGGTATTGAAGCCCAGATGCTGGCCCTGGGAGGCCAGCACGCCCACGACGCGAAAGCGCCGGTCCCCGATCCTCACCAGCCGGCCCACCGCGGGCTCGGAGCCGAACAGTTCATCGCGCACAGTGGCACCGATCACACACACCGGAGTCGCAGAGCGCGGATCTCCCGCCGGCAGAAACGTTCCCTGCACGATCTGCATCTTGCGGATCGCCAGCCATTCGGAGGTCGAGCCGATCACGGGCGTCTCACGACTGCGCCCCGCATAGGAGATCAGCGCGGAGCCTACTTGGAGCGGTGCGATCCTGCGCACAGCGCGGCTGCGCGTGAGCGCCAGCGCGTCGTCCAGCGTGAGATCGCGAGGCGTCTGGCCCAGGAACATGCCGCCGGCCATGCCGGCCGTCTCGCTGCGCCCGGGGAACACGATGACGAGGTTGGTTCCGAGCGACGCGAACTGGTCCACGACGTAGCGACGCGCACCCTCGCCCAGCGCCGTGAGGATCACGACGGCCCCGACGCCGATCGCCATGGCCAGCACCATCAACAGCGTGCGGCTCGGATAGCCGCGCAGACTGACCCAGGCGAAGCGCAGGACGTCCACGGCTTTCATGGGCCACGCAGGTCTTCGGCCACAGACCCGTCCACCAGCCGGACGCGACGGTGGGCGCGCCCGCCAAGCTCCGGATCGTGGGTGACCACGATCAGCGTCATGCCCTGTTCATGCAAGGCCTCGAGGATCTCCACCACTTCCTTCCCCGAGCTGCGGTCGAGGTTGCCGGTAGGCTCGTCGGCCAGCAGCAGGCCAGGTTGCATGACGGTGGCACGGGCGATGGCCACGCGCTGACGTTGGCCTCCTGACAGCTGCTCGGGGCGGTGGTGCGCGCGCTCGGCCAGCCCGTAGCTGCGCAACAGCTCACGCGCGCGTGCGTGACGCTCCTCGGCCGGTCTTCCCGCCAGCATCATCGGCAGCTCGATGTTCTCCTGGGCGGTCATGCGGGGCACGAGGTGGAAGAACTGGAACACGAAGCCGATCCGCTCCCGCCGCACGCGCGCCTGCTCCTCGTCGGATAGCGCGGTAACGTCCTGCCCGGCCAGCCGGTAGGCGCCGCTGGTGGCGCGGTCCAGCAGGCCGACGATGTTGAGGAGGGTCGACTTCCCGGAGCCGGACGGCCCCATCAGGCTGACGTACTCGCCATCCTCGACGGTCAACGTGACCTCCCGCAGCGCGTGCACCGCCTGGTCTCCCACTTGGAACACGCGGCTGATGCCCGTGAGCTCGATCATGGACCGGGGGTGTTCTCGCTCTCGGGCCTGGCCTTGGCACCGGCCTTGATGCCTGGCCGCTCCAGCGACAGCACCACACGCTCGCCCGCGCGCACGCCGGCGGTGACCTCCGTGTATTGCCAGTTCGACAGGCCCGTGGTGACGGTGCGCTCTTCGAGCCTGCCGGTTTCGGGGACGTACACGAGCACCCGATTGCCCTCCTGGATGGCGGAGGTCGGCACCCGCAGTGCGTCGGCGCGTGTGTCGAGTACGATCTCGACATCCGCGCTGTATCCCACCAGCAGCACCTCGGTCTGCTTCGGGTCGCTGAACTCCACTTCCACGTCGACCGTGCGCGCCTGCTTCTCCACGTCCAGCACGTAGGGAGCGATGCGGCGGACGTGACCCGTGAACTTGCGCCCCGGAAAGGCGTCCACGCTGATGCGCGCCGGCATGTTTAGCCGGATGGCGGGCGCGTCCACCTCGTCGATGGGCGCGGTGACGTACAAGCATGTGTCATCGATCAGATCCACCGCGGGTGGCGTCGGAATGCCGGGCGGAGAGGGGATGGTCATCTCGCCTAGCTCTCCGGAGATCTCCGCGACGACGCCGGCAAACGGCGCGCGCAGATAGGTACGGGACAGGTCTGCGCGTACAGCCGTGATCCGGGCTCCGGCCTGCTCCACGTCGGCCTTGGCTGCGCTGCAGGCCACCGCCCGCGTCTGCGCTTCCGATTCGGCCCGGTCCACGCGCTCGATGCTGATGAAGCCCTCGTCCTTCAGCTGCCGCGCCCGCTCGGCGTCGCGGCGCGCCAGGTCGGCCGCCAGACAGGCCTCTTCGGCGCGCAGGCGCACGGCCTTGAACTGGTCCTCGGCCACGCGCTCTTGTGCAACCAGGTTCTCGTTCCACAGCTCGATCAGCACCTGCCCCCGCTTGACCCGGTCGCCCTCATGCACCCGCAGCTTGGCAATCTGTCCGCCCGACAGCGGGGCGAGCTTGGCCCGTCGGCAAGCCGTCACGGTCGCCGCGCGGGTGTTGGCGACACTGCGCTCCACCAAGCCGCGGTCGACAGGCGCGATGACTACGCTCACCGGTTTCGGGCGCGAGAAGTACCACGCCGCACCCGCAATTCCGGCCGCGAGCACGGCCAGTGTCAGGACTCTGGTCAATCGCATCGATGAGGTCCGATACCGGTTGCAGCGCGTATAGTCTGCGCCCGTGATCGGGCGCGGTTGCTCCAGATCAAACCCGGCAGTGGAGGGGAAGAGGAGTGCTGCTGGTGGGCGGTACTGGGCTCGAACCAGTGACCCCTGCCGTGTGAGGACAGTGCTCTACCACTGAGCTAACCGCCCGGCCTTTCCGGCGTCGTCGCCGGAAAGCGCGTGTGGAGGGCGAATTATAGGGAAAAGCGGCTAGCGCCGGCAAATCGGGGCTGCCGGTGGCGGCTGCTTGCCCAGGCCGCGTTGTTGTCGCATAGCGACACTAGAAACAGCAAGGGCGGGTCGATTTGCGTGGGATGGTTTCCTGTGGGGACAGGTTCTCAGGGTAGACGATCGCCGGCACAGCGCGTCCGAAGCCGCCGCCGTCGCGCTGGCTGAGCGCGCAGTGCGCTGACGCGTACCTCGCAGGCCGGCAGCGCCGGCCCGTGCTGCCTTAGAATGACGGCTTTCCGCGTCGAAGCCGTCCTCCACCGGATTCATTCCCCTACCGGATTCGTTCATGGTCCGCACCCGTTTCGCCCCCAGCCCCACCGGCTACCTGCACATCGGCGGCGCACGCACGGCCCTGTTCTCCTGGGCCTATGCGCGCCGCCACGGCGGCAAGTTCATCCTGCGCATCGAGGACACCGATCGCGAGCGCTCGACTGAGGCAGCCACGCAGGCCATCCTCGATGCGATGGACTGGCTGAAGCTCGACTACGACGAAGGCCCTTTCTATCAGATGCAGCGTCTCAATCGGTACCAGGAGGTCGCGCAGTTCCTCATCGGCGAGGGCAAGGCCTACTACTGCTACGCCAGCCGCGACGAGCTCGAAGCCATGCGTGAAGCTCAGCGCGCCCGCGGCGAAAAGCCGCGCTACGACGGTCGCTGGCGCCCCGAGAACGCACGTGGGAAGACCCCGCCGCCCGGCGTCGAACCGGTCATCCGGTTTCGCAACCCCGACGAGGGCGAAGTGGTGATGGACGACCTGGTCAAAGGCACGGTGATCGTGCACAACACCGAACTGGACGACCTGGTACTCATGCGCGCCGACGGAGTGCCCACGTACAACTTCGGTGTGGTGGTGGACGACCTGGACATGAGCATTACGCACGTCATCCGCGGCGACGACCACGTGAACAACACGCCGCGCCAGATCAACATCTTCAAGGCGCTCGGCGCAGCTCTGCCGAAGTTCGCCCACGTTCCGATGATCTTGGGGCCCGACGGCGAAAAGCTGTCCAAGCGCCATGGCGCTGTCAGCGTGATGCAGTACTTCGACGACGGCTACCTGCCCGAGGCGCTGGTCAACTACCTCGCGCGGCTGGGCTGGTCCCACGGCGACGAGGAGGTGTTCTCGCGCGAGCAGCTGGTCGAGTGGTTCGATCTCGAGCACATCAGCAAGTCGGCTGCGCGCTTCGACCCGCAGAAGCTGCTGTGGATCAACGCGCACTACATCAAACAGGCTGGCGATGCGCGGCTGGCCGGGCTGGTGCGGCCGTTCCTGCTCAGGGATGGAGCCGATCCGGAGCGCGGACCGGCACTCGAGAAAGTCGTGGCGCTGCTCAAGGAGCGCGTGAACACCATCGAAGAGCTGGCCGACGCCGCGGTGTACTTCTACCGGCCGCTGGAGCCGACTGCCGAGCTGCGCACGCAGCACTACAGCGCAGAGGCGATCGCTGCTCTGTCAGCCCTCGCGACCCGGCTCGAGGCGATCGAGTGGTCGCGTCCGGCAATCGGCGCTGCCGTCAAGGCGGTCGCAGAAGAGCACAAGCTGAAAATGCCCAAGATCGCCATGCCGCTGCGGGTCATGGTGACCGGCGAGACCCAGACCCCGTCGATCGATGCAACCCTCGAGCTGATCGGTCGGGATGAAAGCCTGGCGAGGATGCGCCGGGAGCTGGCGCAGGCGGCATCGCTCTGAAGGGCGCCCTCGCTTGCGTCCGGAGGACGCGGGGGAGGGATGGGGGGATGGGGAGGGGGCAAGCTATCGCGTGACCCATCCCCTCGTCGCACCCAAATGAGCCCCTCTCCACTCGCGGTCCACTCCCACCCCCTCGCGCTCTACTGCCGCTCCTCTCGTGCTCCACCCCTGCTCCCCTCGCGCTCTACTCCCCTCGGGGTCTACTCCCTCTCCCCTCGCGGGAGAGGGCTGGGGTGAGGGGGAAAAACGAGGGCTGTCCACCACGTTTACAGCCCGCCGGCCGCTGACTTATAATCCGCGGCTCTTGCGTGGGGGTATAGCTCAGCTGGGAGAGCGCTTGCATGGCATGCAAGAGGTCAGCGGTTCGATCCCGCTTACCTCCACCACCAAGATTCCCGGGCGGCCCCTCTAGCCGCCCGCGGCTCCGAAGTCCCCATCGTCTAGAGGCCTAGGACATCGCCCTTTCACGGCGGTAACCGGGGTTCGAATCCCCGTGGGGACGCCACTCTCGCTCTGGTTACCGGTATGGTGTCAACGGTCACCCA
>DAIQQA010000083.1:0-1857 GCA_036787045.1 Burkholderiales bacterium
AGGTGGAGATCATCTGGATGTTGATGCCCTCCTCGGCCAGCGTGCGGAACATCTGACTGGCGATGCCCACGTGCGAGCGCATGCCCACGCCGACCAGCGAAACCTTGCACACCCGGTTGTCGCCGACGATGTCCTTGGCGCCGATGTGGCCCTGGACCTTCTTCGAGATCTCCATTGCGCGCGCGTAGTCGTTGCGCGGCACGGTGAAGGAGAAGTCGGTCATGCCGTCGACGCTGGCGTTCTGAATGATCATGTCGACGTCGATGTTTGCGTCCGCCACCGGGCCCAGGATGGCGTAGGCGATGCCGGGACGATCGGGCACGCCCATGACGGTGATCTTGGCCTCGTCGCGCGAGAACGCGATGCCGGAGATGACTGCCTGTTCCATCTTCTCGTCTTCCTCGTAAGTGATCAGCGTACCGGAAGCGGCCTCTTCGCCGACCGGGATCATCGGGTCGGTCAGGCTGGACAGCACACGCAGCCGCACCTTGTACTTTCCGGCGAACTCCACCGAGCGCAGCTGCAGCACCTTGGAGCCGAGGCTCGCCATCTCGAGCATCTCCTCGAAGGTGATGGTGTGCAGGCGCCGGGCCTCGGGCACGATGCGCGGGTCGGTGGTGTAGACACCGTCCACATCGGTAAAGATGAGGCACTCGTCGGCCTTGAGCGCGGCCGCCAGCGCAACGGCCGAGGTGTCGGAGCCGCCCCGGCCCAGAGTCGTAATGTTGCCGTGCGCGTCCATGCCCTGGAACCCAGCTACTACCGGGACTATGCCTTTAGCAAGGTCCGCGCGCAGGTTCTGCTCGTCGATGTGCTGGATGCGCGCCTTGGTGAATGCGCTGTCGGTCAGCACCCTGACCTGCGCGCCGGTGTAGCTCCTGGCTTTGACGCCCGCTTCCATCAGCGCCATGGCCAGCAGTCCAATGGTGACCTGCTCGCCGGTGGAGGCCACAGCGTCGAGCTCGCGCGGGTCGGGCTGAGCCTGGATCTCCTTGGCCAGGGCGATGAGGCGGTTGGTCTCGCCCGACATCGCGGACGGGACCACGACAACGTCGTGGTCGGCAGCCTTCCACTTGGCAACGCGCCGCGCGACGTTCTTGATGCGCTCGGTGGAGCCTACCGACGTCCCGCCGTACTTGTGTACGATCAATGCCATGGCCTGGTGCTGCGCTCGTGCGCGAAAAAGGCGGCATTTTAGCCCATCCCGCCAGGTGCCGCGGCCGGATCACGGGCCGCGCATCTGGGTCAGCAGCCCGTCCGCCGCTTGCCAGCCGCAAGCATAAGGCCCTGTTTTGGCACGGAAGGTGCATCCCGCCCCGCAACCCCTTGGAAAGGAGCGCAAATGAGCATCTTCGCCCTCGTTCTGATTGCCGCGCTGGTGGTGGTCGCGATCTACGGGATCATGATCTACAACAGCCTGGTGCAGGTGAAGCACAACGTCTCGAAAGCCTGGGCCAACATCGACGTGCTGCTCAAGCAGCGCCACGACGAGATCCCCAAGCTGGTGGAGGTCTGCAAGCAGTATCGCCAGTTCGAGCAGGACACCCTGCAGCGCGTGATCGAGGCCCGCTCGCGGGTGTTCCAGGCCAGCCAGGCCCAGAATATGCCGGCTCTCGGGCAGGCCGAAACCGCGCTGCGCGCCGGGCTCGCGAACCTCTTCGCGGTGGCCGAAGCCTATCCGGATCTCAAGACCAACGAGCAGTTCATGAACCTGCAGACGCGCATCAGCGCGCTGGAGAACGCCATCGCCGACCGCCGCGAGTTCTACAACGAGAGCGTCAACATCAACAACGTGCGCATCGAGCAGTTCCCCGACGTGATCATCGCAGGCATGTTCAACTTCCCGGCACGCCAGCT
>DAIQQA010000083.1:1957-19707 GCA_036787045.1 Burkholderiales bacterium
CACGCGCACCACATCACTTCCGCCGGACATCTGGTCCTGCTGTTCGTCGGTTTGAGGATCGGCACGCCCGGCGGGTGGCTGTTTGCAGTGAGCGCCATCGGCATCATCAGCTTTGCGCTCTGGGTACTCAACTTTCGGCGTGCACGCGCGGTGGCCGACACTCCGACCTCTCGCGTAGCGTCCGCACCCCAGGGCTACGTCGAGCTGCACGGGACAGCGCGACAGCACCCCGGGCACACCGTGATTGCTCCTCTCACGTCGCAAGCGTGCGTATGGTTCCGCTATCTCGTCGAGGAAAAGCGCGGGAAGGACTGGAGCGTCGTGCAGCGCGGACTGAGCGAGCACACGTTCGTCCTGGACGACGGCAGCGCACAGGCCCTGGTCGACCCCGACTGGGCCGAGGTCATGACCGACCACCACCGGCGCTGGACCGAAGACAACCGACGCTATTCCGAGTGGCTCCTGGTTCCCGGAGATACGCTATACGCGATCGGTGAGTTCGCAACTGTCGGCGGCACCAGTAGCCAGCTCGACGCGGCGGCGGACGTGAATGCGCTACTGGCCGAGTGGAAGAAGGACCAGCCCGCCCTCAGGCGGCGCTTCGACCTGGACCGCAACGGCGAAATCGATCTGAAGGAATGGGAGCTGGCAATGCGGGCCGCACGCCGTGAGGTGGCTCGCCGCCACCAGGAGGTCCGCTCGCAGCCGGGTGTCAACGTCATGCGTGCACCCCGCGATGGCCGCCTGTTCCTACTGTCGAACTTCGACCCGGAACGCCTGGAGCGCCGCTACAGCTGGTGGACGCGCGCGCAACTCGTGATTGCCCTGGGCGCCGGCGGCGTCGCGCTGTGGCTGATGCTGAAAATGGCGATGCTTTAGGACGAAGTACAAAGGACGACGTGCGACAAGAGCGTTCGTCCTTCGCCCCGCCTATTTCGCCGGCGTCACGCTTTCCAGGTACGCCACCACGTCTGCCAACCGCTGGGTGCGCGCGACATCCAATGCCGTCTTGCCGCGGTCGTCGACCAGGCTCGGATCGCCGCCTCGCGCTACCAGAGTCTTGACGGCATCCAGCTGTCCGTACCCCGCCGCCCACATCATCAGCGTAGTGTCGTGCTTATAGCGCTGGTTCACGTCGATGCCGCGGTCGAGGAGGTAGTTCATCACATCTACTTTTCCCTGCCCCGCCGCGTACATGATCGCCGTCAGCTGGATTTGGTCCTTGGCATTGATGTCGGCGCCGCTCGCGACCAGCAACTCGACGACGTCCAGGTGCCCGCCATGGGCGGCAGCCATCAGCGGTGTAGTCTTGTCCAGCGTCGCCAGGTTCACGTCCGCGCCCTTCTCGATCAACGCCTTCACCGCGGTGATGTTGCCCTTCTGGGCGAACATGTAGAGGGCCGTCTGGCCACCGCGGTTGCGCGTGTTCGGTGCAGCCCCCTGCTCGAGCACTCTGAGCACCCGTGCCTCCTCGCCTTGCTTGGCGAACTCGATGAGCTGGGCGTTCAGGCTCTTGACGTTGGCGTCCTGCCCGCGCGCGGGCGTGATGACGAGGACACTGAGAAGCACGGCTGCGAACAAAGGGAAGCGGGTGGTGAAGCGCATTTGTCTTGATCAAACAAAGGAATAGTGAGCGGGTCGCTTGATAGGCCGGACGCATTGGATTATAGTCTGGCGCCGCTGCTCACGGCAGCCGAGCACCGGTGGCCGGCGCGGTGCAAAGCCGCCTGAAACCACATAACACTCTGGCCAATATAACATTTAGGAGGTCTCATGAATCATACGAAGAAGCTGCTTGCGTTGGCCCTGCTGGCAGGCTTTGCCGGCAGCGCGCTCGCTCAGGAGATCGCGGGCGGTGCAACCACGGTGGCAAACCCCATCCCGGAGTCGGCGTTCAAGGCCGTCACCCAAGCCATGCTGGACGGCGCTGAGGGCGACAGGAGTAACTGGCTGCACTCCAACATGGCCTACACCAACAGCCGCTACCATCCGGCGACGCAGATCAATACGCGCAACGTCGGCAAGCTGCGCCCGGCCTACATCTTCCAGACCGAGATCAAGGAATCGATGGAGACGGCGCCGATCGTCGTCAACGGCATCATGTACATCACGACCTCGTACAACCACGTGTACGCGCTCGATGCCGCGACCGGCCAGACGTACTGGCATTACCGGCACAAGATGGGGCCGGTAACGACCTACTGCTGCGGTCCGAACAACCGCGGGGTGGCGATTTCCCGCGACGTCGTCTACATGGGCACGCTCGATGCCAAGCTGGTCGCGTTGGACGCGAAGACCGGTCGGCTGTTGTGGGAGGTCGAGATCGCCGACCCCGAGAAAGGCTATTCCGAGACGATGGCGCCCGTCGTGGTAGGCGACAAGGTGCTCATCGGCACCAACGGTGGCGAGTATGGCATCCGCGGCTTCGTGAAGGCTTTCGACTCGCGCAACGGCGCACTGCTGTGGACGTCGTACTCGATTCCCGAGAAGGGCCATGAGGGCGTATGGGCCGTCAACGACGCGACCGGCCGCAACATGCTGCGCGACATCGCCAAGGAGAAGCAGACCCTGGCGGAACGAGGCGGCGACTTCTATCAGACGCTGGGTGGCGGTGTGTGGATGACCCCTGCCGTGGACCGCAAGACGAACACCGTCTACTACGTGGCCGGCAATCCCTCGCCCGACCTCTACGGCGACATCCGCCCCGGCGACAACCTGTACACGAACTCGATCGTCGCCATCGACTTGGACACCGGCGCCTACAAGGCCCACTTCCAATACATCGCCCACGACGTGTGGGATCTGGATGCGGTGAGCCCGGTCATCCTGACGGAAGCCAAGGACAAGGACGGCAAGGACATCCCGGTCGCTATCCATGGCGGGAAGACCGGCCACATCTACGTCCACCGGCGCGACGACCTCTCGCTGATCCGCTTCTCCGAGGCCATGATCCCGCAGGAGAACATGTGGGTGCTGCCCACGCCGGAAGGCAAGCGCATGCTGCCAGGCGCCAACGGCGGCGTGGAGTGGTCGCCGATGGCCGTCAATCCGAAGCTGCGCATGGCCTATGCCGCCAACCTGCATCAGCCGATGACCTACCATGTCGAGGCCGCCGAGTATCCCGGCGGCAGCAAGCTCTGGCTGGGCGGTGCCTTCAAGGTCATCCCCGCCGAGAAGCAATGGGGCAGGCTCTCCGCCGTGGATCTCGACACCGGCAAGGTCGCATGGCAGCACGACACACCCCAGCCGCTGATCGGCGGTGTGCTGGCCACCGCGGGCGGCCTGGTCTTCAACGGTGAAGGCAACGGCGAGTTCGCCGCCTACGACGCCAAGTCCGGGAAGAAGCTGTGGTCGTTCCAGTGCGGGGCCGGCGTGAACGCTCCGGCCACCTCGTTCACGGTGGGCGGCAAGCAATACATCGCCGTGGCGGCCGGCGGCAACACCCAGCTCGACTTCAAGCGCGGCAACAACGTCATCGTATTCGCACTGCCGTAAGCCATTTGCGCGTCATCGGGGCCGCGCCTGGTCCGTTATACTAGGCGCGGCCCTTTTTTTTCGTTGCCCGTTCGCCAGGCGGGCTGCTCGATTTCACACAGACCGATGAACCAGTTTGCAACGCTTGTCTGCACAACGGCGCTGCTGAGCGCCACCGCGCTCACCGCGCATGCGCAGGGCAGTCCCGAAGCCGGGAAGGAGAAGGCAGCGGCCTGCGCCGCCTGTCACGGTGAGACCGGCAACACCTCCGTGCCGCAGTATCCGAACCTCGCAGGCCAGACGTCGCGATACCTCTATCTTCAGCTCAAGGATTTCAAGGAAGGCCGGCGCAAGGACCCGCTGATGAGCCCGATGGTCGCGAGCCTCTCCAAACAGGACATGTACGATCTGGCCGCCTACTTCTCGCAGCAGAAACCCATCCCAACCAACTACCCCGTCACGTCGGCCAAAGTCACGGAAGGCAAGCAGGTCGCGGATGCCGCCTTGTGCACGATGTGCCACCTGGGAGGCTTCTCGGGGCAGAACGAGGTGCCGCGCGTGGCCGGCCAGCACTATGAGTACGTCGTCAAACAGTTGAAGGACTTCCGCGAGAGGCGGCGCACCAACGACGCAGGCAGCATGACCGCCTACGCGAAGAGCCTCACCGACGATCAGATCGATGCGCTCGCGCAGTACATCACCAATCTGAACTGAAGCGAGTGCGGGCCGCGACCGCGCCAGCTCTGCGTCGAGGCTCCCATGTCGGCCTGGTGGTCAGCCCTGAGCGAGTCGGTAACGCTGGTCACCGACTACGCCCTGGCGCGCTCACCGGCTACAAGAATCCGTCGCACCGGCGGGTGCACCCGCGGGTGGGTCCTGACCGGGCGGTGACCCAGACCCGATGCGCGCAGGCCAACTTCACAACCTCGGACCGCACGGCTTCCATCGCACCCGCTATTGGGAGTGGGGCGACCCGGCCAACCCGCGTGTGGTCGTCTGTGTGCACGGCCTGACGCGCAACGGCCGCGACTTCGACACGCTGGCCCATGCGCTCGCACCTCACTTTCGCGTGCTGTGCCCCGACGTCGTGGGTCGTGGACGCAGCGACTGGCTGTCGCATAAGCAGGACTACGGCTATCCGCTGTATCTCTCCGATCTGACCGCGCTGATCGCGCGTGCAGCAGTGGAGTCCGTCCTCTGGGTGGGCACGTCCATGGGCGGACTGATCGGGATGATGCTGGCGGCGCTGCCGGGGAACCCCATCCGCAAGCTGGTGGTCAACGATGTGGGTCCACTGGTGCCACGGGCTGCGCTGGAGCGGCTGGCTCAGTACGTCGGCAAGGCGCCGCGCTGCGGCACCCTCGCGCAGTTCGAAGCCTACCTGCGGACGGTGTTCGCATCGTTCGGCCCGCTCACGGACGGCCAGTGGCAACACCTGGCGGCGATCTCGGCCCAGCGCAACGACGACGGCACCTTCAGCCCCGCGTACGATCCCGGGATCGCCGCAGCGTTCTCGGGGGAACTGAAAGACGTGGTGCTGTGGCAACTGTGGGATGCCATTGCCTGCCCGACGCTGGTGCTGCGTGGCGCGCAATCGGATCTGCTACTGCGCGAGACCGCGGTGGAGATGACGCAGCGCGGACCGAAGGCGAAGCTCAAGGAGTTCGACGGCATCGGCCACGCGCCGGCGCTGATGAGCGTGGATCAGATCGAGGTGGTGCGGGATTTTCTGCTCGCACCCTAAGCCCCGCTTCTTGAACCACGGAGGACACGGTGGACACGGCGGAAAGACAGAGCGAGGTGCGACATACCGTGCCAAAGGGGATCTAGGGCAACCCCATTCACCGCAGAGGCCGCAGAGGAACACAGAGGCGAGCAAGAGTGTGGATCTGCCGGGAGACGTTCGCTATCAAGGCTAGTGGCAGTGAATCGTGTGTCCGCCTCGCTCGTCCGCCCGGCTTGCCCTCTGCGTTCCGCTGCGGTGAATGCGGGTGACTCTGTCCGCGGCGGGACTGCGCGGGATGGAGATCGAGCACGTCACGTCCGGCACCTGCACGCGCTGGCACGCGGCAGCGGCTTGACCGCAGATGCGCTGCGGCTTACCCTCGAAGCAGACATTCCGATCGCCCAAGGAGAGTACCATGGCTGGTTCCAGCGGATCGCTGCACGAGAGCACCGACGTGCTCAAACCCGAAACCATCGACCGCCATCGAGCCATCGCGTCCCTGATGGAGGAGCTCGAGGCGGTCGACTGGTACGACCAGCGCGTAGACGCGGCGCATGACGACGAGCTGCGCGCGATCCTCGCGCACAACCGGGACGAGGAGAAGGAGCACGCGGTGATGGTCCTGGAGTGGCTGCGCCGCCACGACGCACACCTCGACGAGCAACTGCGCACCTACCTGTTCGCGGCCAAGCCCGTCCTCGAGATCGAGAAGGCAGGTGATGGTTCTGGCGGGGCGGCCAAGCCCGACGGCTCGCTGGGCATCGGCGGCCTGCGCGAGGAGGTGCAGCGATGAACGACCTGCTGCGCAGTCACGCACCGATCTCGGATGCGGCCTGGGCCGCCATCGAGCAGGAGGCCAAGCGCACTCTCAAGCTCACATTGGCAGCACGCAAGCTGGTCGACTTCCGCGGTCCGCTCGGCTGGGACGCTTCGGCCATCAGCACCGGGCGCACACGGCGACTGGATACTGGACCCGGGCCGGGCATAGAGGCGCGTATGCGGGAGGTGCAGCCGCTGGTGGAGCTGCGCGTGCCCATCGAGCTCAGTCGCGAGGAGCTGGAAAGCGCGGGCCGCGGCGCGGCTGACCCCGACCTCACCCCGGTCAGACAGGCGGCACGCGACGCGGGGCTCGCGGAGGATCGCGCCGTATTCCACGGGTACGCCGACGGCGGCATCGCCGGCATCGCGCAGGCTGCCGCGGCGGAGACCCTGACGATCCCGAGCGACTACGAGTCGTATCCCAGCGTCGTAGCCGATGCGGTGAACCGGCTGCGCAGCACCGGCGTCAACGGGCCCTACGCCATCGCGCTCGGCCCGCGCTGCTACACCGGGCTCACCAAGACCACCAAGGGCGGTTACCCAGTCATCGAGCACGTGCGGCGGCTGCTGGATGGCCCCATCGTGTGGGCGCCCGGAGTCAACGGCGCGATCGTGCTCAGCACGCGCGGAGGGGATTTCGAGCTCACGGTGGGACAGGATTTCTCCATCGGCTACCTCGACCACACTGCGACGAGCGTCCGGCTGTATCTGCAGGAGAGCTTGACGTTCCGGACGCTGGCGCCCGAGGCCGCGGTCCCGCTGGCATATTCAGCAGCCTGAGCAGGCGAGCGGCGCCGGTCCCAACGCGGGGCCGCTGATCCAAACGAGAGATGATAGCGATCGACTGGGGCACCTCGAGCTTCCGGGCTTATCGTCTCGGAGCTGACGGCGGCGTGCTCGACCGGCGCGTTGCGCCGCTGGGTATCATGCAAGTCGAGGGGGGCGCCTTTGCAGATGCCCTGGAGAGCCAGGTGGGCGACTGGTTGACCGCGGGCGACACGCCGGTAGTGATGAGCGGCATGATCGGCAGCCGCCAGGGCTGGGTGGAGGCACCTTACGCGAGCTGCCCCGCCGGCGCAGAGCAGATCGCGGCCGGGATGTGCGAGGTATGCTGGGGCCAGCGCCGGGCGTGGATCGCGCCGGGGCTGTCCAGCCGCGACGCGGCCGGCGTGCCGGATGTCATGCGCGGCGAAGAAACGCAGATCCTTGGTGTGCTCGACCAGCTGCCGGCGACCGCTTGGATCTGCCTGCCCGGCACGCACAGCAAATGGGTCGAGGTGCGCGACGGCACCGTCGTGCGCTTCGCCACGCACATGACCGGCGAGGTCTTCGCGCTGCTCAGGTCGCACAGCATCCTCGGTCGCATGATGCGCGACGGGCCCACCGATCGGCAGTGGTTCGCCGCCGGCGTGCGGCGCGCGCAGGATGCGGGAGGCGTCCTGCATCACCTGTTCGGGGTACGCGCGCGGGGCCTGTTCGGCGAACTGCCGGACGAGGCTTCCGGCTCCTATCTGTCGGGAATCCTCATCGGCCACGAGCTGGTCGCAGCGCGCAGTGCCGCCGCTCGCGTGTTCCTGCTCGGGGCCCGGCCGCTGGTGGATCTTTACGAGCACGCGCTGAAACAGTTCGGACGGGAAGCGACCGTGCTCGACCCGGACGCCGTCGTGCGCGGGCTGTTTCGGCTCGGTACGAAATTGAACGGGGGCTGACGATGCCCGCCTTCAGTAACGCCCTCGCCGCCTGCCCGCTGGTGGCCATCCTGCGCGGCGTGAAGCCGGAGGAGTGCCTGGCGATCGGGCACGCGTTAGTCGACGCCGGCTTCACGATCATCGAGGTTCCCCTCAATTCGCCCGAGCCCTTCGAGAGCATCGCGCTGCTCGCGCGCGAGCTCGGCGAGCAGGCCCTGATCGGTGCGGGAACGGTCACCAGTCCGCAGCACGTGGACGAAGTGGCGCAGGCGGGCGGCCGCCTTATTGTCATGCCCCATTCCGACGCGAAGGTAGTCGTCGAGGCCAAGGCGCTCCGGCTCGCCGCCCTGCCCGGCTTCGCCACACCCACCGAGGCATTCGCCATGCTCGAGGCCAGCGCAGATGGGCTCAAGCTCTTCCCGGCCGAGGCCAATCCCCCGAAGGTGCTGAAAGCCGTGCGCGCGGTGTTGCCCAGGGATGTGCCGATCCTGCCCGTGGGCTCCATCACCGTCGAGAACATGGGCGAGTACTGGGCTGCCGGCGCGAACGGCTTCGGGCTGGGCTCCGCACTCTACAAGCCCGGCGCGACGGCTGAGCAGGTAGGTAAGAGCGCGGCGAAGTTCCGGGCGGCGGTGCAGTTGCTTGCTTCTACTTCGAAAGTCTGAACCACAGAGTAGGCCAAAAAGAAGCTCCGGTTGTTGCAGTTCTTGGCGTCCTTGGCGCCTTGGCGGTTCAGTGGTCTTCTGTCTCTGAGTTTCTGCGGCTCAGCTTCTTGGACCATCCATCGCGAGCGAGGCCGCAAGGTCGGGGTCGTCGCCACCGACGCGCGGCAGGCCCTCACCCGCAAAGCGTAGCGCTGCAGCAAGCGGCTGCCGATCGCCCTGCTCGATAGCCCACTGCGCATGGCGGCACACCAGCGCCAGGGCCAGCGAGCGCCCGAGCGCCAATCCTAACCGGCGCGCACCCGCCTCAATGTGGGACTGCCCGCGCGCGCCCGCTGCCCGCAGCCAATCCGCCGCTGCGGCTGCAGTCCGCACGGCAAGTCCTGCTGCCTCGCGCAGCGCCGGCTCCTGAACCGCGGAGACGCAGCCGGAGATCTGCTGCTGCAACGCGGCGAGCGCGCCTCCGCCGCTTGCCACGCGCAGTGCATCGAGGGACAAGACGTTGGTGGTGCCTTCCCAGATGGAGAACACCTGCGCATCACGCAGCAGTGCAGGCAGCCCGGTATCCTCGACATAGCCGGCGCCACCAAAACACTCCAGGGCCTCGCTACACACTACCACCGACTGCTTCGCCGTGGTGAGCTTCACGATCGGTGTGAGCAGGCGCAGCAGATCGCGCTCCTCCTCGGAAGCTTCCCCCGCCTCGTCGCGTCCGATCAGTTCGACCAGGAAAAAAGCGAGGTGGAATCCGGCTTCGAACTCCGCCTGCATCGACGCGAGCGTATCCACATGCAGCGGTTTGTCCGCCAGCATCGCACCGAAGGCGAAGCGCTTGCGCGCAAAGTCGCGGGCCAGAGCGATGGCCCGCCGCATGTAGGCCACGCTGCTCACGCTGTTCCAGGTGCGCGTGATGTTGAGCATGGGCGAGATGTTCTTCACCCCATCGCCCAGACCCATCACCGGCTGGGCGAGGGTCCCACTCAGGGTCAGCTCCGCAGTCGGCACCTTGCGCGTGCCGAGCTTGTCCTTCAGGCGATGGACCAGGATGTTGTCGAGCCGGCCCTGGGCGTCGCGTGTCTCCAGATAGAACAGCGCCAGGCCCTTGCCGCCCGCCGGGTTGCCCTCCGGCCGCGCCAGCGTGAGCGCCATCTGGCTGGTGGCTGCCGAGGTGAACCACTTCCGGCCGTACAGGCGCCAGGTGCCCCGGTCGTCTTGCCGGGCGGTGGTCTCGGAGAGCCCGACGTCCGAACCGCCGGTGCTCTCGGTCATCCACTGGCCGCTGGTCCAGAAGCCGTGCGGATCGCGGGACGTGAGATGAGGCAACGCGCGGCTGCGCAGGCCAGTATTGCCCGAAATGCTGAGCGTGCGCGCGGCGCCGTCCGTCATCGCGAGCGGGCAGCTATACACGTCCGTCGAGGGCGTGAACAGGTACACCAGCGCCATCTGGTGGACGCGCGACCATGCCCCGTGCAGTCGCTCGTAGGGGATGGCGATCAACCCGCTGCGCGCCGCCAGCTGCTCGGCAGCGCGCCACAACGGAGAGACCTCGATCTGATCGATGCGGTTGCCCCAGGCATCCCAGGGCGCGTGCCGCGGCTCGTTGAGCCGGTCGGCGAGCTGGAAGGCATACAGCGGCCCGCCAGCCATGTTGCCCATCTCCTTCAGCTCGGGCTCGATGGCGGCGAGGACCTCAGGCGGCAACGCACGCTGCAAATACGAGCGCAGGACGCGGTCGTCGTCGTACTGGTTCGCCAGGGTAGGAGGCGGCTGGTTGAATGGCGTCATCCGCGTAGTCCACTGTCACGTTACGCACGCCGAGGGCGGGACTTGCTCTGGTGCCAGCGCGTAGGCGATGGCGCGCCGCTCTTCCCGCCGGAGGCGTTCACCAAGGGCGGATTCGCGTCTCTCGATTGGCTCCGCGGTGGGTGACTGCGTCCCACGCGAGGCGCCTAATGGTGATGCTTGGGACCGAATGCACCGCCACCTCCGCAAGTCTCAGACACCACCCATGCACAGATACTTCACCTCGAGGAACTCCTCGATGCCGTACTTCGAGCCCTCGCGGCCGATGCCGGACTGCTTGACACCGCCGAAGGGCGCGACCTCGTTGGACAGCAGGCCGGTATTGATGCCGACCATGCCCGACTCGATGCCCTCGCCCACCCGCCAGATGCGGCCGATGTCGCGCGCATAGAAATATGCAGCCAGGCCGAACTCGGTGTCGTTGGCCATGGCGATGCCCTCCTCTTCGGTCTTGAAGCGGAACAGCGGCGCGACCGGGCCGAACGTCTCCTCCTTGGTGACCTTCATACTGGTATTGACTTCGGTGAGCAGCGTGGGCTCGAAGAACAGGCCGCCGAGCGAGTGCTTCTTCCCGCCAGTGACGACTTTCGCACCCTTGGCAACGGCATCGCTGATGTGCTCCTCGACCTTGGCGACGGCATTCTGGTCGATCAGCGGACCGATGTTCACGCCCGCTTCGGTGCCGGGCCCGACCTTGAGCGCCTTGACCTTGGCGGCCAGCTTCTCCGCAAAACCATCGTAGACCTTGTCCTGCACCAAAATGCGGTTGGCGCAAACGCAGGTCTGGCCCGCGTTGCGGTATTTGGAGATCATCGCACCTTCGACGGCAGCATCGAGGTCTGCGTCATCGAACACCAGGAACGGGGCGTTGCCCCCCAGTTCCAGCGACACCTTCTTGATCGTCTCGGCGCTCTGCGCCATCAGCACGCGCCCGACTTCGGTGGATCCGGTGAAGGTGATCTTGCGCACGATCGGGTTGGCGGTGAGCTCGCCGCCAATATCTTTGGCGGACCCGGTGACGACGTTGAACACGCCCTTCGGCACGCCCGCACGCTCCGCCAGTTCCGCCATCGCAAGCGCGGAGAATGGCGTCTGCGTAGCGGGCTTGACCACGATGGTGCAGCCTGCTGCAAGGGCGGGGCCGACCTTGCGCGTGATCATCGCCGCAGGGAAGTTCCACGGCGTGATGGCGCCGCACACGCCTACCGGCTGCTTGATCACCACCAGCCGGCGATCCGGCCACACGGTTGGGATCACGTCGCCATAGACGCGCTTGGCCTCCTCGGCAAACCACTCGATGAACGACGCGGCGTAGGCGACCTCGCCTTTCGCTTCGGGCAGAGGCTTGCCCTGCTCGGTGGTCATGATCAGCCCCAGGTCGTCCTGGTTCGCCATCATCAGCTCGAACCACTTGCGCAGGATCGCAGACCGCTCCTTGGCGGTCTTCGCACGCCACGCGGGCAGCGCACGGTCCGCTGCCTCGATCGCGCGGCGCGTCTCCGCTGCGCCCATCCTCGGGATCGTGCCGATGGCCCCACCGGTGGCGGGGTTGGTAACCGGAATCGTGGCCTTGCCGTCGGCCTGCGTCCATGCGCCGTCGATGTAACACTGCTCATGGAACAACTTGGCGTCTTTGAGCTGTACACGGAACTGCTTGGGGTCGGTGGGGGCGTTCATGCGGTTGACCTCTCGGAGGGTTCAGGTCGAGGGGAAATTATAGGCTCACGGATGGTAAGGCGTGAGGCGAGAGGCGTGAAGCGAAGAAACCTCGCTCTCCCCTCGCGGAGGCAGCTCGCTCGCATAGGTTTCACCCTAACCCCAGCCCTCTCCCGTCAAGGCAAAGGCTCTACTTCTCTCGCCTCTCGCCTCTCACTCAGAGGGTGCCGGGATACGCGCCGCCATCGATCAGGAAATTCTGCCCGGTGAGGTAGCTCGCCTGCGCGCTGCAGATGTAAGCGCAGAGCTGGCCGAACTCCTCGGGCGTACCGAAGCGGCCGGCGGGGATGGTTCTGAGGCGTTCCTGCTCGACCTGGTCGAACGCCTTGCCGGCCTGTTTGGCCATGGCGTCGATGCGGCTCATCATCGTGTCGGTCGCGAACAGGCCGGGCAGGATGTTGTTGATGGTCACGTTGTGCATGACGGTCTGGCGCGACAGTCCGGCAACGAAGCCGGTGAGGCCAGTACGCGCACCGTTGGACAGCCCGAGGATCGGGATGGGCGCCTTCACCGCAGCCGACGTGATGTTCACGATCCGGCCGAACTTGCGTGCGATCATGCCGTCCACGGTGCGCTTGATCAGCTCGATGGGCGTGAGCATGTTGGCGTCCAGCGCCTTGATCCACACGTCGCGATCCCACTGCCGGAAGTCGCCGGCCGGCGGACCACCCGCGTTGTTCACCAGGATGTCGGGCTGCGGGCAGGCCGCCAGCGCCGCCTCGCGGCCCTGAGGCGTGACGATGTCGGCTGCAACAGTCTTGACCTGCCCGCCAGTTTGCTGGCGGATCTCGGCAGCAGTGGCCTCCAGCGCCTCGATCCCGCGCGCCACCAGCGTCACGTTCACACCCTCGCGCGCGAGCGCGAACGCGCAACCCTTGCCCAACCCCTTGCTGCCGGCGCACACCAGCGCCGATTTGCCCTTGATGCCAAGATCCATCGGTCCCTGCTCCTCGCGAAACATGTGGGAAAGCGGTGAATCCTGAACCATCCGGGTGGCGTTTGCAAACGACGCCTCTCAATACGGGACCGGGAGGCGCCGTTGTTATAATTCCACGAACCCAGAACAAGGATGCCCATGAGGGCTGCCCACCACCGCACCGCATTCGCCTGGCTCACGCTCACCCTGGCCGTTGTTCTTACCGGCTGCGCCACTGCCCGCAATCCGCGCGACCCGCTCGAGCCGCTCAACCGCAGCATCTATCAGTTCAACGAGGCCGTGGACAAGGCTGTGCTCAAGCCGGTGGCCAAGGGCTACCGGGCGGTCGTGCCCACTCCGGTGCGAGGCGGCGTCACCAATGTGTTCGGCAACTTCCGCGACGTCACCAGTGCGGTCAACAACCTGTTGCAGCTCAAGGTGCCGCGCGCGGTTTCGGACGTGGGCCGCATCGCCGTGAACAGCACGGTAGGTATCCTTGGCGTCTTCGACGTGGCCAGCCGGATCGGGCTGGAGAAGCACGACGAGGACTTCGGCCAGACCCTGGGCTACTGGGGAATCGTTGACGGGCCGTTCCTGATGCTGCCGTTCCTCGGCCCGAGCAACTTCCGCGATAGCGTCGGACTGGTCGGCGACTACTTCACGGACCCCGAGTTCTACCTGTTCAACCACGCCCCCGAGAGCTACATCGTGTTCGGGACGCGCGTCGTGAACCTGCGCGCAAACCTTCTCGAGCTGGAGGGGGTGCTCGACCAGGCTGCGCTCGACCGCTACTCTTTTCTGCGTGACGCGTACCTGCAGCGCCGCCGCAACCAGGTGTACGACGGCAACCCCCCGGAGGCTCGGGGGGAAGATGCCGGGCCACGTCGCAAGACGCTGAAGGAGATGGAGGAGGAGCTCGGTCTGGACGAACCCTCGGGGGAAACCGAAGCTCCCAGTGCGCCGCCAGGGCCTGACCGCCCGGGCAAATAGCCTCCGCGCTCCCGCTCGCCCTGACCCGCTATGAAGCGCGCGGCGGGATATACTGCCGGCTGCGACAGCGTGCGCCGGAACGGCGCCAAACACCTACCATCCCACGAGTCCCCCATGAGTCGATTGGTTGCTGCATTCATCGCCTGCGCGTTGCTGTTGCCTTGCGCGCACGCACGCGAGCCTCAGGGCGTCCTGGCGGATATCAAGAGCACGGGCGTGATCCGTCTGGGCTATCTGGGCGCATCGCCGCCCTTTTCCTTCGACCAGGGCGGCAACAAGCCGGCCGGCTACTCGGTCGAGCTGTGCCGGCGCGTTGCAGAAGCGATCCGCACGCAGCTGGGGCTGGCTGCGCTGCGCACCGAGTGGGTCAAGCTGGACCTCGCCAACCGCCTGGCTGCCGTACGCGACGGCAAGGTGCACATCGAATGCGGGACCACGACGTGGACGCTGTCGCGCCAGGAATCGGTGGACTTCAGCCTGATGACCTTCGTCGACGGCGGCACCGTGCTGGTGCGCAACGACTCCGAGATGCTGCGCATCGCCGACCTGAAAGGCAAGCGCATCGCGGTCGTGCCGGGCACGACCACCGAGGGTGCGCTGGCGGCGGCGCTCAAGCGCCGGGGCTTGCAAGCCGATGTTGTATCGGCGGGTTCCCACGCAGAGGGGCTGGCTCTGCTGGAGGCAGGGAAAATCGACGGCTACGCATCGGATCGGCTGGTCCTTCTCGGGCTGGGGCTCGGCTCCAAGGGGGCCAACAGCTTCCGCCTGCTGGACGAAGACTTTTCGGTCGAACCCTATGCCTTGACTCTGCCGCGCGGCGAGCCGGATTTGCGGCTGGCGGTGAACCGCGGCCTCGCCCGGCTATACCGGAGTGCAGACATCGAAACCATCTTCAGCGAGTGGTTGGGCGAGCTGGGACGGCCGAGCATGCTGCTGGCAGCGCTGTATTACCTCCAGGGCATCCCCGAATAGGGGTTGGCGGCGAGGCGGGCGCGGAGCCGGGAGATTCCAAGGAGCGATCATGCACACCGTGGCCGTACTGCTTGTCTCCCTTGCCGGCGCCGCGTGGCTGGCCACCGCCCGGGCAGCCGAGGACCTCAGCGTTCCGCCGCCTCTGCCGGCGGATGCGTCCCCCACCACTGCGCCCGCGAAACCACAGCCGGCCGTCGAGGGCGCCTGCGGCAACTGCGGCGTGATCCGCTCCATCCGCCAGGTTGAACGGGAGCGGCCGGCGAGGGAGATGCCCAGCTACATCGGATCGCCGCAATACCTGGACTCGCGGCGGTACTCGGAACCGCATGTCGGACCGGTTTTCGGCCTCACGTTCGGAAAAGGCCAGACCACCGAGACTTTCGTCGGCGCAGCAGGCAGCGAGCAGATGCGTCAGCGCATGCTGCAGATCACCTACGAGCTCACCGTCCGGTTCGACGATGGCCGCTTCGGCCTCATCGAGCTGCAGGATATCGGCGATTTCCGCGTCGGCGACCGGGTGCGCGTGGACGGTCAGCAGCTGGAGCTGATCGAGAAATAGTTGGGGCTATTCCTCGATCAGCTCCCAAAAGTCCAACTCCCGTCTGCCTGACGACAAAGCTCGTAGACGCCGCCTGCAGTCGTCGCTTGAGCCGTAGTCTTGATCTGCAGGCTGCGACACGGTGTGTTTCCGCGCTCGAATGCGCGCCGGAACTTGACGCTGCCGCTCGCGCCCGTTTCCGGGTTGCTCCAGTGCTGCTCGGCCCCCTCCTGCTCGGCGGCGAGCGCCGCATGGACAGCGGCATTGAGCATCTCGGCGTCCGCCCTGGTGAGCCGCTGCGTCACCGAGTTGCCCAGGAAGCTCAGATTGAAGGCGCTTGCGCTGCCCGCCGCCAGCAAGGCTGCAGCGGCAACAAACAGGATCCGTCTCATTATCGTTCCTTGTCTGTGCCCTCTGCGAGCTCAGCGGGCAGGTTCTGCGGGTCGAGTCAACAACCCCTGGCAGAGCCGGGGTTTGCCACGCCGACTTACTGTAACTCACGGACACACGAACCGCCAGCACCGGTGGATGCGACGGTTACGGAAGTCCTCCGGCACCGTGCGCGCCGAAATCTCTTCCCCCTGCAGGCGGGTCACCGCCCCGGGCTCCAAGCCGAAGCTGCGCAGGTTGGTGGAGAAGTAGAGCACGCCGCCCGGGGCCAACAAACGCTCGCACTGATGCAGGAGCTCGGGATGATCGCGCTGGACATCGAGTGTGCGGCGCATCGCCTTCGAGGTGGAAAAGGACGGTGGGTCGAGCACGATCAGGTCGAAGCGTGCCCCACCCGCCGCAGCCTGCGCTAACCACTCCAGCACGTCTGCGCGCTCCAGCCGGTGCCGCGCGGGGTCCAGGGCATTGAGCTCGAAGTTGCGCCGAGCCCAGTCGAGATACGTATTGGAAAGGTCGACGCTGAGGGAGGAAGCGGCGCCCCCTGCAGACGCGTAGACCGTGAAGCTGCCCGTATAGCAGAACAGGTTGAGCAAGCGCTTGCCGTGCGCCTCCGCCTGCACCATCGCGCGGGTATTGCGGTGGTCCAGGAACAGCCCGGTGTCCAGATAGGCCTGCAGGTTGACGATGAAGCGATGCCCACCCTCCATCACGACAAAGTCATCGCCGGCCGCGCCCGTCTTCTCGTGCTGCTCCTGCCCGTGGCGCTTGGCGCGGCGCTTGACCGTGATCTCCGTAGGAGCCATTCCCAGTGCGCCGGCCGCGCTGTCGCGCACGGCCTCCAGCCACGCAGCGCGCTCGGCCCGCTCGTCCCCATCCGCACGGTCGTACTCCTGCAGATGGGCGCGCGCCCCGTACACGTCCAGCGCCAAGGCAAACTCGGGAATGTCGCGGTCGTACACGCGATAGGCCTCGATGCCGCGGCGGCGTGCCCACTTGCCGAGGTGGCGTGCGTTCTTGCGCACGCGATTGGCGAAGTCCTCGAGCGGGCTCACAGCTCGCCGGCTACAGCGCGCGGCACGCGGCGAGCAGCGGTCGTGAGCCAGATCCCCAACAGGACCAGCGCGATGCCCGCGAAATGATAGAGCCGCGGGGACTCGCCCAGCACGGCGCTCGACAGCACCACTGTATACACGGGGAACAGATGGATGAAGAGGCTGCCGCGGGCTGCCCCGACGGCCGCCACGCCGTGGTTGAAGCACAGGAAGGCGAGGATGGACGGGAACACGCCGTAGTAGCCCAGCGCAGCTGCCGTGGACGGCACGAGCGCGAAGTCTGCGCCTGTAGCCAGCTCGGCAGCATAGGCCAGCGCCAAAGGCGGCAGCCCGAAGTACACCATCGCACCGAGAAAGCCCACCGCGGAAAGTTCCTCCGGCTTGCGTCGCAGCAGCAGCGTGTAGAAAGCCCACAGCGCCATCGCCAGCAGCAGGATGAGGTCGCCTTGGTTGAACGACAGCGTCAGCAGGCGCGCAACACTCCCCTGCAGCAGGATGGTCAGCACGCCGACCAGCGATATGCCGATCCCCAGAATCTGGCGCGCCGACAGAGGCTCGCGCAGCACCAGCCAGCTCGCGACCGCCACCATGACGGGGATGGTCGAGTTGAGCAGCGCTGCATTGGTGGCGGTGGTCCACTGCAGCCCGATGTAGGACAGTGTGTTGAACAGCGCTATCCCGATCAGACCGAAGACGGTCAGCAAGCGCCAGTTGCGACGGATCACCGGCCACTGCGTGCGCAGCTCGGGCAGCGCCAGCGGCAGCAGGATGATTCCCGCGATCACCCAGCGCCAGAAGTTCATGGCCACCGGCGGGATGTCGTCGCGCATGGCGCGGCCGATGACCACGTTGCCGGCCCAGAACAGCGGGGCGAGGCTGAGGAGCAGGTACGTGGATGTCTTACTGCTCACTGCCAAAGCAAGTCTCAACGCAAAGGCGCAAAGAGCGCAAAGGAAACCGGACTATAAGGAGCAGATGCGTGAGGCGCCCGCAGGACGAGCAGT
>DAIQQA010000083.1:19807-21617 GCA_036787045.1 Burkholderiales bacterium
GGTCGCTCAGTTCAGCCGCGCGGTGCTGCGTCGCAGCCCCACCACGTGGCCGCGGATCTCGTCGAGATCCTCCGCCGCGGGGGCCATCTGCAGATAGCGCTCGAGATCCTCCAGCGCCGCGCGGAAGCATTCCAGCTTCAGATAGGCGAGCCCGCGATCGCGCACCTCGCCGGCCTCGCCCGGCAGCAACACCACGATCCAGTCGATGATGGACAGCGCGCGCGCGTAGTCCTTCTGCTCGAGATAGATGGCCTTGAGGTTGCGCAGCATGCGCGCCAGGATGTCCTTCTTGCTGGCTGACACCAGCATGCCCGCCACGATGGCACGCGACACCTCGCCGCCGCGCGCCTCACGCAGCCTGTGCTGCAGGTCCTGCAGGCTGAGCGAAATCCCGCCGCAGTAGGGATCGAGGATGACCATGCCTTCCGCGAGCTTGCATTTCACCAGGAAGTGGCCGGGGAAGCTCACGCCCTGCAACGGCAGCCCAACGCGGCGCCCCACTTCCATGTAGAGGATCGACAGGCTGATGGGGATGCCCTCCCGGCGATCGAGCACCTCATTCAGATAGCTGTTGCGAGGGTCGTAGTAGTCGTCCACGTTGGGCCCGAAGCCCTGCTCCTCGAACAAGAAGCGGTTCAGGGCGGAGATCAAATCGGCTTCGGTGGAGTCCTCCGGCACACGCGCACGCATTTCTCGCGCCAGCGCCTCGATGCGTGCCAGGTAGCGCCCGACATCCAGGTCCGGGTAGGCGCTCTTCGCGATCAGAAGCGCCGCTTCGGCCAGATCGACGGCCTCGTCGGGCCGCTTGATGAGCTCCCGGAACCGCGCTTCCGGCGATTGCACCGGCTCCGGGGTGACAGGCATCGCTCAGTCCTGCTTGGCGGTAACCGGAGGCAGGAACAGCGCCGCGACTTCCTTGCGCCGCTTGTCGGTGGGTGCAGACGGCGTGACACGCTGCGGCGCGGCCGCTGTACCAACGCCCGACAGCAGCGCCCCGCAGCGCCCTTCCGGGGCGGCGCGGACACCCGCCTCGGGCGGCATCGTCGGCGCAGGCGGCGTCGCTGGCTCGGCGCGCCGCGGCCGGTCTGGCCGGGACGGTTGAGCGTGGCTGCGCCGTGCGCTGCGCCCCGCCACGGTATCGGTCGGCGCGGCCTGGATGGGAATCTTCTGTTTGATCAGCCGCTCGATGCTCGCCAGCGAATCCATCTCGTCCGGCGCCACCAGCGAGATCGCTTCGCCGGCTATGCCAGCACGGCCGGTGCGCCCGATGCGGTGAATGTAGTCTTCGGGATTGGGGGGAAGCTCGAAGTTGATCACGTGCGGCAGCTGCTCGATGTCCAGCCCGCGCGCGGCGATATCGGTGGCCACCAGAAGCTGGGTCTTGCCCTCCTTGAAGGCGGCCAGCGCGGCCATGCGCTCCTGTTGGGTCTTGTCGCTGTGCAGGGCGGCGCAGTTGAAGCCGTCGCGCTCGAGGCTGCGCGCAAGGCGGTTGGCCATGATCTTCGTGCTAGTGAACACGAGCACCTGGCGCATGTCGCGAGTGCGCACAAGATTCTCCAGGAACTCGCGCTTGCGCAGCGGGTCGACTTTGAAGGCAGAGTGCGACACCAGATCGGTGACGGTGTTGCGTCGCTCGACCTGAATGCGCACCGGGTCCTTCAGCACCTGGTCGGCGAACCTCTTGATGTCGTCGGGAAACGTGGCCGAGAAAAGCAGGTTCTGCCGCACCGCTGGAAGCAACGAGATGATGCGCTTGAGATCGGGCATGAAGCCCATGTCGAGCATGCGGTCGGCTTCGTCGAGCACCAGG
>DAIQQA010000224.1:0-6720 GCA_036787045.1 Burkholderiales bacterium
GGGTTGGACGGACTGCGATCAGGTCTGAACTCCTCAGCTTGGGCGATGAACCACAAAGTGTAGGGCTGACGCCGCCCGTGCGTGAGCCGGTTTGCTGTTGCGTTCGCCTTGAGCCGCCTTCGGAGGCAGGATACGATGCGCCTGTCCCAAGTGGCGTCGCCCCGAGCATGAGCCTTCCCGTCGTCTCCCTGCTGGCGTTGGCTGCCGCCGTCGTCGCGGGCAGTTTCCTGCCGGTGAACGTGGGGCTGCTTTCCATCGCGCTTGCGTTCCTGGTCGGCGTCCTGCTGGGCGGGATGAAGCTACAGACAGTGGTCGGCGGGTTTCCGGCCGGGTTGTTCCTCACCCTGATCGGCGTGACCCTGCTGTTCTCTCAGGCGCGCGCGAACGGCACCCTCGAGCGGGTTTCCGCTGCCGCGCTGCGGCTGGCACGCGGCCGCGCCGGGGTCATCCCGATCGTCTTCTTCGGTCTGGCGCTGGTCTTCGCGTCGATCGGGCCGGGCAACATCGCCGCGACCGCTTTGCTCGCGCCGGTTGCAATGGCCACCGCGGGGCGTGCGGGGGTCTCGCCATTCCTGATGGCGATCATGGTCTGCACCGGTGCCAATGCCGGCGCTCTCTCACCGTTCGCACCGACTGGGATCATCGCCAACGGGCTGATGGCGAACATCGGACTGGAGGACGTCCAGTGGCGGAACTACTTCAATGCGCTGCTCGCGCAGTCCTTCGTGGGCTTCGTCGGATACTTCATCTTTGGCGGCACGAAACTTCTCTTGGGCGGCGCCGGCGCGCCAGCCGTGGAGAGCGGTCAGCGGGTGGAAACTGGCTTCACCTGGCAGCAAAAGCTGACGCTTGCAGCGATTGCCGGGCTGATCATCTCGGTGGTGTTCTTCGATGTGGACGTAACGATCGGGGCTTTTCTCGCCGCTGCAGTACTGTCTCTGGCGAGGGCGGCGGACGAGAAGGAAGCGCTCAAGGGGATGCCCTGGAGCGTGGTATTGATGGTTTGCGGGGTGACGGTGCTGATCGGGGTGGCGGACAAGGCGGGCGGAATGGACCTGCTGACGTCGATGTTGTCCGGGCTGTCCACGCAGCAGACCATCACTGGAGTGATCGCACTGGTCACCGGAGTGATCTCGGTCTACAGCAGTTCGTCCGGTGTGGTCCTGCCCGCCTTCCTGCCTACGATTCCTGGCTTGATCGAGAAACTGGGGGGCGGGGATGCGCTTGCAATCGCATCGTCGATCAACGTCGGCGCGCATCTGGTGGACGTCTCGCCGCTGTCCACGCTCGGTGCCCTGTGCATCTCCAATACGGCTCCCGGAGCGGATCGCAAGCGACTGTTCAATCAGATGCTCGTCTGGGGGCTGTCGATGTGCCTCGTCGGGGCGGTGGTGTGCTACCTCTTCTTTGGGTTGCTGCCTCAGCTTGCGCCGGCTCTGTTCCGCTGACCGCGGAGGGAACCCTTGGCGCACCCTGGCAGCGCCTAGCGTGCCTGGAGGATACTATAAAGTATAGGCCTGACCCCAGCCGACCACCGGGGCGCAGGAGCCCGATCCATAGGATACTTGCTGCCTTCGCAGCACCGCGCTGCTTCATCGCCAGGAGAACGAGCATGCTCCACGTCGTCGCCATCCTTACCGCCAAGCCCGGCCAACGCGAGGCGATCCTCGCCGCCATCCGCGCCAATCTGCCCGCCGTTCGCGCCGAGAAGGGATGCATCGAGTACGGCCCGGCAGTCGACGCCGAAGGCATCGGCGGCTTCCAGACCAAGGTCGGGACCGAAACGATCTTCGTGATCGAGAAGTGGACGGATGCGGATGCGCTGAGGGCGCACGCTGCCGCCCCGCACATGGCTGCCTACGCGGCGAAGGTGAAGGACCTCATCGCCAGTCGCGTTATCCACGTGCTGTCCCCGGCGGGCTGAACAGTCACGGAGCGCGCTGCGGGCACGGGGTCGAGAGATTCGCCACTCGGCAAGCAACTGAGGCGGCAGGATTGGCGGGGATTCGGGCCGGCGTCTGTGGCTGTGTGCGGGAGACCACCGCCGCCTCGATCTCCCGACATTGCTTTCGGTATTTGCCGTAGACTTGAGCGCCGTTTGACCAACGGCGGCAGGACGTTTCCAGTCACCAACCCGGATAGCCACCGGGGCATGCCCGGAGGCGCATCCTTTCAGGAGAACTTCAATGCCCAAGGGTCAGCAACGCAGCAATCGTGAGCACAAGAAGCCCAAACAACCGAAAAAGCCGGTCGCGGTCCCGTCGACCTCGAGCGTAACGCCGTCCAGGGCGCCCGGCCCCGTGGCTATCAAGAAGAAGTAGCCGTCTACGGGCTGAGGAACGCCTGGTTGGGTGTCGCTCCCGCTCAGGCGGGTGGAGACGGGAACCCCGCAGTTTGCGAGCGGCTTGGGTTCCCGCCGGCATCTGCCCGCGACGGGATCGGCCCGGCAATACCTGATCAGCCCTTGTCCAACTACAACAAGGGGTAGATCGCTGCGGTAGCGGGGGCGCGCGAACTGCGCCATGCAGGTTCGCGGTGACCGGTTCCTCGCTCGGGGCGACGTGGCAAGTCCCGTGGGGAGGCAACGGACGCAGCCAGGCCCCCGGGCACCACCTCCTTAGAGCGCGGCCTCGACCGCGAGAACACCCTGAGTCTATTTCCTGAGCGGCTGAAACATTGCTGCAAGGATGTTTGTAGGCGTCTGCTGCGTGGCGCAGCATGCAGCTGTAGTCGACATCTCCTCCAAGGGAGTCTTCTCCCACTTGGCCCGGCGCTTCTCAAGCGCTCGGGCCGTCTTCTTGAGTGCCGCGCAGGCAATGAGCAACCGACACCCAGACAGCAGCGAGCGCAGACGCGCTGCTCGAGTCGGTGCCAACGAGACCGTCCACCTGCGCGTTGCCGGAGCCTATTGCACGGCGCGTTTGGTCAACCTGTCGGTGGAGGGAGCTCTCGTCGAGACAGACACCACCGCGGACGTCCTCGGTGCCGAGGTTGCACTGGGTTTCGCGTCGAGTCGCGGAGACGAGAGCTGCTGGCTTATGGCCGTCGCGTGTCGGCTGTCCCGGGGGGTCGTCGCCGTTCGCTGGAGCGGCCAGCCGTCCGTTGACGTCATGATGCGTATCCGCGGGGTGATCAGCCGGGAGCTCGATCCGTTGCGGCCAGGTGAAGCCCGGCTCGCGGACCTGCGCGCGCAAGCCCTCGTGCAGGGCGAGTGAGCCTCCGGGAGCCCGGCCGTCGTTCCGGCAGGGCGCATGGCAGCTGAAATCAACCTGCCAGCCGACAGTCGATCCGCCTGAAGACAGGCTTTCGGGCGCCTACTCCTTGTACGGTTCCACCCGTAGGGCCTTCAGCGAGTAGCCGGCACTGATGTCGGCTGACCCGTCCACCAGGTAGAGGTTGGTTCTCGTTGCGGCAGCCGCCATCCGGCCCGTCACCCATATCGGCATAAACAGGCTGACATTGCCCACCGGCCTTTCGGCTTTGACGTGGACGATCTGGTTGGGAGGGGGTGGTGGCGTGTGGATGCAGGCTCCAATCCAGGGCACCAGCAGGAACTCGGTGATCTCCTTACCGGAGAACTCGAGCGGCAGCAGATAGCCGGGCATCCGCACCAGCTTGCCGTCGAGCGCCGCGTTCACGCTCTGGGCCTGCAGGCGATCCTTCTCCGCAATCTCCTTTCTCCGCGCCAGCAGGCCGTCGATGTCCACACCCGCCTTCTCGAGCTTGCGTGTTGCCCTTTCCAGATCCTTCAGTTCGAGACGGGACAGCGTCTCGCCGGCGGCCTTTCGCTCCCGCAACGACGCGACCTGACCCAGCTGGACGGCTTGGTACCGCGTGAGCTTCGCGAGCGGATGGTCGGACGGAAGCGGCGGTATGAGATCCGACCATTTGAGCTCGCGCGGCGCATCGGCGAACGCGAGCGCCGCGGCGCATGCAAGCAGCAGGACGACAAGGGCTCGGGCTGCGTTCTTCAGCATCATCCAAAACGTGTGGGGTCAGGCCTATACTTTCTAGTAGTTGGCGTCTGCTGCCCTCGTGTGCTGGGACGGCTGGCTGACTCCAATTCGGCAGTGGGCGCTCAGTACCAGGAGCGTTCCCGCCCGGTTATGGCGAGCGGGCGCAGGCCGTTATGATACGGCAAGCGCCGATCGCGGCAGCTCTGTTCGCGATGCCGACCGGCGCACTGTGGAGCTTGTACCGTTCCCGTCGCTGCGAGCCGATGGCTGCATCGACAGGTGTGAGGCGCAGCGGTCCCCGGAACAGCGAGGCGAAGGATGCAAGCAGGCGACGAGCAGGAACAGGCCATCGACCGGATGGTGCGGCTATTCTACGAGCGGGCGCTGGCCGACGCGGTGCTCGGTCCGATCTTCCGGGGGGCGATCCACGACTGGGAAGAGCACATCGCCATCGTGCGCGACTTCTGGTCGGGCGTTATCCATGGCACCGCTCGCTACAAGGGGAACGCATTCGCGCCACACATGAAGCTCCAGTTCGAGCCGGAGGCGTTCGACCATTGGATCGCGACGTTCGAGAGCGCCGCGCGAGACGCGCTCGCACCCGAGGACAGTGAAAAAGCGATCCGCGTGGCCCGGCACATGGCAGAGAGCTTCAAGGTCGGGCTGTTTCCGTTCACTGGCGCAGACGGCCGGCCGTCGCGAACCCCAGGAGCCAAGCCCAGGTAGCGATGCCAGTCTGTGGCTGCCGTCGCCGGGCCTCAGGGCGAGCGCCCGCCTCTCCTCCGCGGTGCCCCGAGCACAACGCTAGCGTTGCGCAAGCCCGCTGAATCCGCGATGATCTGGCCCCGTCCGCCGCGTCGCTGGTGTCGTCGTGGCGTGCAACGCCGGTTACTGTAGCCTTACCCGGCCGCCTTCCGCAAGGAAGGAGGGGCACCATCCAGTTCAAGCGAGCATGAGCAAACGATCCTACAGGCTTCTTCCCACCGACTCGACGACCTTCTACCCGCGCCTCATCGGCACCCATGGCGCGGTCGCGTCCAACTCCTATCTTTCGGTCAACGCCGGTGTCGATGTGCTCAAGGCCGGGGGCAACGCCATTGACGCTGCCGTCGCTGCGACGCTCGTGGAGGGTGTCGTCAACCCGCAAATGCATACGATCGGCGGGGAGTGCCCGATCCTCCTGCGCCTGGCGGGCGAGTCGCGCGTGCTCGCCGTGAACGGGAATACTGCCGCGCCGATGAAGGCCACGCCCGAGGCCTATCGCACGCGCGGGCTGGCCGACGTACCGGATCAGGGCATCCTCGCGGCGAGCGTGCCTGCTGCCTTCTCGGCGCTCGTCACGGTGCTGTCACGCTTCGGTACGATGAGCTTTGCCGATGTCTCGGCCCAGGCGCGCGAGCTGGCTGCGAAGGGCTTCCCGCTCTCGGTCGGTCTGCGCCAGCAGCACAAGTACGGCCTGGTAGCGCTGCGCGAGAAGTTTCTCGGCGAATGGCCGGCGAGCGGCCGGCTCTATCTGCCCGGTGGGCGTGTCCCCGAGGTGGGAGAGCTGGTCTGCAACGCTGCGCTCGCGCAGTCCTACGACTGGTTGGCGAATCTCGAGCGCGGCGCGGGCGGCGACCGCAGCGCGAAGCTCGCCGCGGTGCACGACGGTTTCTATCGGGGAGACATCGCGGCCGCGATTGCGAAGTTCTCCAAAGAGCGCGATGGCCTGCTCGAGCGGGAGGACTTCGCGCGCTTCCAGACCAGGATCGAGGAGCCGGCACGCCTGCGCTTCGGCGACACCGAGCTGTTCAAATGCGGGTTCTGGACCCAGGGACCGGCCGAGCTGCAGACGATCGCGCTGATGTCGCGCTTCGACCTCAAGGGCATGGGGCCGGCAAGCGCGGATTACTGCCACCTGCTGATCGAGGCGATGAAGCTTGCCTTCGCCGATCGGGAACAGTATTACGGAGACCCGACGCAGGCGATGGTGCCGGCCGACGTGCTCCTGTCGGACCACTATGCGGCGCAGCGTGCGGAGCTTATCGATGCGCAGTACTCGAACCGGGAGCTGCGGCCAGGAGATGCGCGCCGCAACACGGCGCTCCTCCCCGAGGACGAGCGCTTCACGCCGAAGTCGTGGGGTGCCGGCACGGTGCACGTCGACGCCATCGATGCGCAGGGCAACATGGCCTCGTTCACGCCGAGCGGCGCCTGGCTTAGGTCTGCAGAAGTGGTCGAGTCCGTCGGTTTTCCGCTCTCGGTGCGCATGATGA
Source organism: Burkholderiales bacterium (assembly GCA_036787045.1). Classification (GTDB taxonomy): domain Bacteria; phylum Pseudomonadota; class Gammaproteobacteria; order Burkholderiales; family SHXO01; genus SHXO01. The sequence continues at coordinate 6,212 of DAIQQA010000224.1, forward strand.
CCTTCTACCTGGCGCCTGCGCACCATCCCAATGTGGTCGCGCCCGGCAAGCGGCCGCGTACCACCTTGACGCCTTCGCTCGCCTTCAGGAATGGAAAGCCCTGGATGACTTTCGGCACGATGGGCGGGGACAATCAAGGCCAGTGGCTCTTGCAGTTCTATCTGTATCGCGCAGCCTTCGGCATGACGATCCAGGAAGCCATCGAAGCCCCCAAGCTCTCGACCGAGCATTTCCCCGGTTTCTTCGCTCCACACGAGGGCTATCCAAACCGGGTGAGGATCGAGCCGCGCTTCGGCACACGCGTGATCGACGAGCTGAAGCGGCGCGGCCACGACGTCGACGTCGCTCCGGACTGGACCGAAGGCTTCGTCTCCGCGGCTCAGTTCGACCCCGACACCGGTCTCATCGAGGCCGGCTGCGACCCGCGCGGAAGCAAGAGCGAGGCGTTCCCAGCTTTCGCGTACGCCTGGTAACCTTAAGTATAAAGTATAGGCCTGACCCTGATTTTG
>DAIQQA010000329.1:0-1871 GCA_036787045.1 Burkholderiales bacterium
GCGCTGACGCGGTTCGAGAAGAACGACACCGCCGGCGCAATCGTGCAGTTGAAGAACGCGCTGCAGCAAGACCCGAAGATGATCGCGGCGCACATCCTCCTGGGAAGAGCTTATCTGCGAACGGGCGATTCTCCCGCGGCTGAGGATGCGCTGCGAAAAGCCCTGGACCTGGGCGTCAGCCGCTCCGAGGTCGCTGTGCCCTTGGCGCAAGCCCTCTACGATCAGGGCAAGTTCCGGGACCTGCTCGAGCGGGTTCCAGCCGAAACCGTAAACACGTCCGCTCAGCGGCTGGAGCTTCTGGTGTTGCGCGGGCACGCGCAAAAGGCCCTCGGCGATGTCAAGTCTGCGGCGGAGTCCTACGAGCGTGCGCGGTCAGTGGATCCCCGCTATATCCCCGCCATCCTCTCGCAGGCAGACCTGTTGGCTCAGGCTGGCAAGCGGGCGGACGCCGAACGACTCGTCGATCAAGCCATCGCCATCGCGCCAGCGGATGCCAGCGCCTGGAACCTGAAGGCTTCAATTGCGCACGGGTATAGCGACGTCGCGGCCGCCCTGGCCGCCTACGACAAGACCCTGTCGATCGATCCAGGGTTCCTGGAAGCGCGTATCGGTCGCGCCGGTCTCCTGATCGATCTGGATCGCTTGGCGCAGGCCGATGCGGACATGCAATACCTTGGCCGCGAGGCGCCGACGGAGCCGCGCGCGCTGTATCTGAAGGCCGTGGTGCTGACCAAGCGCGGGGATGGAGCCGGAGCGCGCGAAGCTCTGGCCGAGGTGACTCGTGTCGTGGACGGCGTGCCTCCGGAGATGCTGCGGGCGCGCATTCCTCAAGGGCTGCTGCTGGGCGGATTGAGCCACTACGGACTCAATCAGATGGAGAGGGCAGCGGAGTACTTCGCTGCGTATATCGCCGCGAACCCGCGTCACCCGGGCAGCCGCAAGCTGCTCGGTTCGATCTATCTGAGCCGCGGCAATCATCGGGACGCAGTCGCCGTGCTAGAGCCGGCGCGAAAGGACGCGCCGCACGATCCCGATGTCCTGGCGCTATTGGCCGCGGCCTACATGGGACGAGGTCAGTATCAAACGGCGAGCCAGCTCCTGGAGCAGGCACTCGAGTCGAGCGGCAATGCCCCCGGGGTTCAGGCCAAGCTTGGCTTCAGCCTCATGACCATGGGACAACAAAAGCTGGGCATGGACTATCTGCAGCGTGCCTTTGCCAAGGACCCCTCGCAGACTCGGGTCGGCATGGCGTTGACCGTGATCCACATGAAACGCGGGGAGGTCAAACCAGCTCTCGAGGTGGCGGAAAAAGTGGCACGGCGAGAGTCGAAGAGCCCGATTGCCCAGAACCTCTTGGGCGTGGCCCGCTTGGCAGCGGGGGACCGGGCGGGGGCCCGTGCTGCCTACCGAAGGGCGATCGAGATCGATGGAAGCTTCCTACCCGCCCAGCTGAATCTGAGCCGGCTCGACCTTGCCGATGGGAAACCTGCCGACGCGCGCCGCAGATTGCAGGCGATCCTGAAAGCACAGCCGAAGAACGCGCAGGCGATGTTCGAGATGGCGCTGTTGGAGGAAGCGACCGGCAATACTGACGAGGCGATCAACTGGCTCGAGAAGCTGCACGCGCTGGATCGGCGTAACGTGCTGGCGACGGCGCGGCTGGTCGACCTCCTGATCCGTGGCGGGAAGCCCGACAGAGCTCTTGAAGTGGCGAAGGAGACTGTTGCGGTCGCCCCCGAGGACTTGTCCGCCTTGGCGAGCCTGGGGCAGACGTATGTTGCCCTTGGAGACAACAAGCAGGCGCAGGTCGCGTTCGGCCGGATGACAAGGCTCGCTGCGTTCGACACCACCTGGCAGTACCGGATTGCCCA
>DAIQQA010000225.1:0-6676 GCA_036787045.1 Burkholderiales bacterium
ATCTTCAACGCTCCGACCATCTGGGCTCATCAGGCTTCTTATCTGATGTTCGGCATGCAGTATCTGCTCGCCGGCGGCTTCGCGCTGCTGCATGGCGACCACGTGCGGGTGGATGTCGTCTACATCAAGCTGCCACGCCGGGCGCAGATCGGGATCGACATCTTCACCTCGACCTTCTTCTTCATCTTCGCATTGGCGCTTGCCGGCACGTCGTGGCGCTTCTTCACCGACTCACTCGCGATGCGTGAAGTGACCGACGAAACCTGGCAGGTGCAGTTCTTTCCGGTGAAAGCCATGATGGTGGTCGGGGCAGTCCTCCTCGCCCTGGCCGGCCTGTCCAAGCTCATCAAGGACATCCAGCTGTTCGCTGCACACGACGGGGGTGAGCGCAGATGAGCACAGCCGCCGCACCCTCGCCCGCAGCGCCCCGGTCGAAAGGGAGCTTGTGGACCTACATCATGATATTGGCCACGCTGGGCGTGGCCTTCGTGGTGCTGGTCGAGATCGTCAACGTCCTGTTCTACGACCCGTACGGGGAGGAGCACTTCCTGTTCACCTTGAGCGGCAGCCTCGAGGGCATCAGCATCGGCCCGCTCACCTTCCTGATGTTCGGGTCGCTCGCCCTGCTGCTGATGATGGGCCTGCCCATGGCCTTTGTGGTCGGTGGCCTGGGCGTGGTGTTCATCTATCTGGTCGGCGGCCAGACGATGGTCAACATCATTCCCACGCGGATTTTTCCGCTGATGACCAATCCCGACCTGGCGGCCATCCCGTTGTTCATCTTCATGGCCTCGATGCTGGAACGGGCCGGCCTGATCGAAGAGATGTTCGACGTGGTCTACAAGTGGATGGGTGGCTTGAACGGCGGCCTGGCCGCAGCGACCATTCTCGCCTCCACCATCCTGGCGGCGATGGTCGGTGTGATCGGCGCGGCAGTCGTGACCATGGGCATCATCGCCTTGCCGGCCATGCTCAAGCGTAACTACGACCAGAAGATCGCGCTTGGCTCGATCATGGCGGGCGGCACGCTGGGCATCCTTATCCCGCCTTCGATCCTGGCGATTCTCTACGCGGTGGTGGCGCAGCAGTCGGTCGGAAAGCTCTACCTCGGATCGATCCTGCCGGGATTGCTGCTGTCGGGGATGTACATCGCATACGTGCTGATCCGCTCTTGGCTGAATCCTGCCCTGGGCCCAGCGATGCCGAAGAGCGAGCGGCTGGGGATGGTCGGCAAGCTGCGCCTGCTCGTGAATCTGATCGCGCCGATTATCCTCGTGTTCCTGGTTCTCGGGCTGCTGTTCGGTGGCATCGCAACGCCCGTCGAGGCGGCCGGAATCGGGTCGTTCGGCGCGATCATCGTCGCCCTGATGCACAAGCGCTTCAGCCTGAAGGGACTGCGCGAAGCGTCCGTCACCACCGCTCGCGCGTCGGCCATGGTGCTGTGGATTATCTTTGGAGCGTCGATCTTCGTCGGCTTCTTCATCCTGCAGGGCGGCCAGGACTTCATCACCGAGAGCATCCTCGGTACTGGATTGCACGCGTACGGGATCTTGTTCCTGATGATGCTGATCCTGGTGTTCCTCGGTATGTTCCTCGACTGGGTAGGCATTCTGCTGCTGACGGTGCCGATCTTCGTGCCGATCATCCAGTCGCTGACATTCGACGGTCTGCTCGGGTTGCCGGGCGTTCCCGGGAGCGAAGTGGTGCTGTGGTTCGGCGTGCTCTATCTCGTCAACATGCAGATGTCCTTCCTGAGCCCGCCCTTCGGCTACGCGTTGTTCTACCTGCGCGGCGTGTGCCCGCCGGAGATCAGCATGGCGACCATCTTCAAGTCGTCGCTGGTGTTCCTGGCCATCCAGGCGATAGGGCTGATCCTCTGCATCCTGATCCCGGGAATCGCGACCTGGCTGCCGCGCCTGGCGTTCGGGTGAGGAACGCGGCTTCGTAGACGCAGAGGACGCGAAGGAACGAACCGTGTTCGAGAACGCAGTGCAAGGCAAAGTGGTGCTCGTCACCGGCGCCTTCGGTGGACTCGGCCGCCACTTCGCGCTCACCCTGTCGCGTGCGGGTGCCGCAGTCGGACTCACCGGCCGACGCATGGAGGCCGGTGAGCAGCTTGCCGGCGAGATCCGTGCGGCCGGCGGCCGCGCTCTCGCCTGCCGGATGGACGTCACCGATCCCGAAAGCGTACGCGAGGCGATCGACAGCGTCGCGGCCGAGCTCGGGCTGATCACGGTCGTGGTGAACAACGCGGGCGTGGCGGTGACCAAGCCCTTCCTCGAGGTGAGCGAGCAGGACTGGTCCGATGTCGTCGACGTCAACCTCACGGGCGCCTGGCGCGTGGCGCAGGCTGCAGCCCGCCACATGCGTGATCATGGCCAGGGCGGCAGCATCGTCAACATCGCTTCCATTACAGGCCTGCGCGTGGCCGGCGCGATCTCGGCCTACGTTGCTTCCAAAGCCGGCCTGATCCACCTCACCAGGGCCATGGCGCTGGAGCTTGCGCGCTACAATATTCGTGTGAACGCACTCGCGCCTGGCTATATCGAGACCGACATCAACCGCGACTTCTTCACCAGCGACGCCGGGCAGGCGCTGATCAAGCGCATCCCGCAGCGGCGCATCGGCAAGGCGGAGGAGCTGAATGGGCCGCTGCTCCTGCTATGCTCCGATGCGTCCAGCTACATGACCGGGTCGGTGCTCGTAGCCGACGGAGGCCACCTGGTCAGCTCGTTGTAGGCCACGCCTCACGTCAGGGCGCCCGTCGGCAGGCAGCGATCCGCCCTCCTGTAGCAGCCCGGAGACGGTCGGCCGGTGGGTCGACAGAGTCTTGACACATTGCCGGCACCGCCTGCTTCTATGTGCGGGTCAGAGCAATCAAGTGCTTGCGCGCGCCCGCGCCTCGTGGCGCTCCTTGTGGACACGGCGCGGCGTGACCTTCCGTGTCCGCAGCCTGCCGGCGCGCTCGGTGGGCGTGCGGACGCTGCTGCGGGACGAGGGCGCGACAGTGCCCAGCACGATTCAGCAGAGTTGACCTGCCTGTCTCTCTTCGACGGTCGGGGCGAGAAGGTGCTGATACGGCGGGGCGGCCGTGGGGTCGTCGTTCTCCAAAGACTGCCCCGCCGAGGCGAAGCCTGGCGCGGCGAAGAGACAGCCCAAGGCCATCGAGCGCACCGTGGCATTGCCGGGACTGGCCGCGGGATCCGTGCAGGTCGATCCCACATCGGCCGGGCATCACAGCGAGGGCACTCCGATCGCTGTGCGGGTGACTCCGGGACGGCTGAGCGCAACCGTGCTGACGAGTGGCACGGCCATCTGGCTCGTGCAGTCGGGTTTCTGGACGTCGCTGCTGATCCTCGGGCTGCCGATCTGGCGCCATGTCGACTTGCTGCCGATCGTCGACGCCGCGACCGACGATGAGGGTGCGACGGATGCCGCCGTCCTGGATGGGGACGAAGAACGCGTAGCCCATGTGCTCCAGGCGCAGGGCCCGCAGCAGGCAGCCGCCGAGCAACGACGCTGATGCGCATCCGCCCGACCGTTCAGATGTCCCTGGGAATGGCCCTGCTCACGGGCGCGGTCCTGCTCGTCGTCGATCTGCTGTTCGGCGTGTTCACCGATCCGGACGTTCAGCTCATGCGGGTGCGCAAGGCGCTTGCCGAGAGCACAGCGACGCAGGTGGCAGTATTGCTCGAACGGGGCGATCACAAAGCCCTCGCCCTCACGCTCGAGCGTATCCGCGAGCAGGACCCGAGCATCCGGTCACTCGCTGTGCGGCGGGCAGACCGCGCCCTGCTCGTGCAATCGGGCGATCACGAGGAGGCATGGACTGAACTGGACGGGGATCGCTCAACGCTGACCCAGCTGCTCGTCCCATTGGGTATCGGCAGCGATCGTTGGGGCAGCTTCGAGGTCGCCTATATTCCTGACCGGCGCAGCGCACTGCAGCGGGCTTTTCGCCATCCGCTCTGGGTGACCCTCATTGGCATCGCCCTTCTGGGTACGCTGCTCTATTGGCAATACATCCGTCGTGCCCTGGTCCATCTGGATCCCAAGGCCGTGATTCCCGAGCGCGTGAGGCTGGCCTTCGACGTCATGACCGAAGGTGTGGTGGTGCTCGACAGCCGCGGCCGCGTGCTGCTCGCGAACAGTGCCTTTCGTGCTCTTCCTAGCGACGGGTCCTCGGACCCGGTGGGCAAGCATCTGTCCGACCTGCCATGGCTCGCGGCGGGTCTCCCGGCCGATGGAGCCGAGCACCCATGGACGCGCGCCATGCAGGCGGGGCAGCCGATCATGGACTTCGCCGTCGAGGTCGCGCCCACCCCCGAGACCGGAAAGAAGCTGGTGGTCAACTGCGCCCCGATAACCGATCCGCGCGGAGTGGTGCGCGGATGTGTGGCCACGTTCGATGACCTGACGGCGTTGCATATGGCCAACGAGCGGTTGTCCGACGCACTGGCTGAGCTGCGGGCATCGAGAGACGAGATCGCGCAGAAGAACGTCGAGCTGGAGCATATGGCCACGCACGACGTGCTGACCGGGTGCCTCAGCCGCGGGGCATTCTTCGAACGCATGGCACAGGCGCGGGAAGACGCGCGCCGCACCGGTAGGCCCTTGAGCTGCCTGGCGCTGGACATCGACAAGTTCAAGTCGGTTAACGACGGCTTCGGGCACGCGGTCGGGGACCGGGTCATCCAGGAAGTCGGCAGGACGCTGGTCTCGTCACTGCGCACAGCCGATGTAGTCGGACGCTACGGCGGCGACGAGTTCTTCATCGGCATGCCGGGCTGCGATTCCCAGGATGGTCTCGCAATCGCGGACAAGCTCCGGCGCGCGATCGAGGAGCGGTGCCGCGCGAGCTTGAGTGACATCGCGCGCCTGCGCGTGATCGTCAGCATCGGCATTGCGACCTCCCGCGGCGGAGACGGCACCCTGGCCGATCTCATCGAGCGTGCCGACCAGGCGCTGTACGACGCCAAGTCCGATGGCCGCAACCGCGTGGCCGCGGCCGCTGGCTCACGTCAGACCGTCGAAGGCTAGACTGAGCAGAAATCCCGTAGGACTCTGTGGCCACGGGCCGGCCGCGTTGGCGCCGTGGCTTCGTTGCGCTCGCTAGAATCTGACCGATTGCACCCTTTCCCTTCAGAAAGAAGGTCGGGATGGGGAGGGTTCGCCCGCCCCTGTAGGCTACCGCGCCCGCGGGCGGCAACTCGCCCGACTAGGTGAATTTCTCACACGCCCGCCGGTACCAGTTCGGCGCGCTTCAGGGTCCCCCGCCGTAAAGTGCTTACAACGACAAACGCATTACGGACGGACCCAGACCATGACGACCAAGACCCTCCAAGCCCTGCTCATCGGTGCCCTGCTCGCTTCCAGCGCCGCCTTCGCCGACCAGAGCATCGAGGTCAGCATCGTCAACGGCAAGCAGCAGGCCTCCTTCAGCGTGGGCGACTCCAAGTGCGTGCTGGTCAACGACGTGATCAAGTGCACGCCGGTGGTGCTGGCCTCCAACTGAGTCAGCAGCTCACCAGGTACCGATTTCAGTCTCTCCTCCCCTTCGGCCCGCCTCATGGCGGGCTTTTTGTTGTTCCGCTCCCATCGGAATCCCCGGGGCGCAGCGCCTTGCCTTCCTTGAGGCCGGGGGCGTCCTGCGGTACGCTAGGGAGACTCTGATTAGGACCCCCCGGTTGTCGTTCCCGCGAAGGCGGGAACCCAGGCTGCCCTCGTGATCGCGGGCGGGGATCACAACTCAATCAGATGTTCCCTACTAACCGTTCCGCCATCCGCGGACGAACCAGAGGGCCCCAACCATGAGCGACAAGAAGCAGAAGTTCTCCGTGAGCTACGCCAAGGACGCCGTTTACAAGACCGGCCTGCGTGACTTCATGGAATACCGCGATCTTGGCATCGAGGACGCGACCCACGGGCAGTTTCGCGCCCATGTGATCCGGGTGAAGCAGGGCCACAAGGGCGACCAGGACCTGCACACCACTGGCCTGCACCAGCACCTCTGCGACTTCCAGATGTTCTACGTGTTGAAGGGGTGGATCAAGTTCGTCTACGAAGGCCAGAAGGGGGAGCACACCTTCCGTGCCGGCGACTGCGTGATGCAGCCGGCGGGCATCGTCCACAACGAGATCGCCTGCTCGGACGACGTCGAAGTGCTGGAAATCTACACGCCGGCCGTCCACGAGACCCGCGCGGTCGCCGCCATGCCGGCAGAAGAGGCCGTGCAGTAGCCGGGTTGCACCCGAGCGCGGACGGCGGCGACCTGTGCCCCGCCCCGGGGCCCTGCACTTGCAGGGTGGAGCACCCTCCCTCGCTTGCGGGGGAGGGTAGGTTTGGGGGGCGAACGCTGTAACTTTGCGCTCAGACCTCAGGCCAGTTGCGCCAGCAACGCCTTGGCGTCCTTCAGATCCCGCCTGTCGAAGCTTTCGGTGAGCCAGTTGCAGACCGGAGCGAGTTGCGTTCTCCCGGAACACAGGCGTCCCTTCTCGGGCCAGCTTTCACCACTCCGACCTCCGCGTGGGCACCCCCTTCGGGCAGGCTCCCACCACCCCGCCCACCGCGTGGGCACGCCCTTCGGGCAGGCTCCCACCACCCCGCCCACCGCGTGGGCACCCCCGCGGCCGACCGTGAATTTGTCACGCTCCAGGCGGTACCAGTTCGGCGCGCT
>DAIQQA010000226.1:0-6649 GCA_036787045.1 Burkholderiales bacterium
CGGTGATTCAGACGCCGTGATCCCTCCTCCTGCAGGCTCCCACCACCCCGCCCCTACGGGGCACCCCTCCTCGGGCAGGAGGGGAGGTTTCCAGCCCGCCTGCCGCGCAGGCATCCCTCCTCGGGCAGGAGGGGATGAGGCTTCTTCTCCCCTCCTTTCCAAGGAGGGGTGGCGCGAAGCGACGGGGTGGTTTGCCAAGCTCTCGCCGAGAGACCTCAAGAGCCGGCGGAGGTTTCACGAGCAGCGTCCGGCGCGCCCGGCACCAGCACCGTCATCGCCCGCACGCGGCCGCGCACCTCGATTTCGTGACGCTGCCAGCCGGCGATGCCATCGCCGAGATGCGTGGCCGCATCCTCCGACACAACTACCTGCGCGCCGAAGCGTTTGGTCATCTCCTCGAGCCGGCTCGCGGTGTTGACTACGTCGCCGACCACCGTGATGCCCTTCAGATTCGCATAGCCCATCTCGCCGAGAATCACCGGGCCCGCGTGGATGCCGATGCCGATGCGCAGCGGCTCGTTCAGCTCGGCAGCGAGCGTCCGGTTGAGGTGTTCCAGCCGGTCGAACATGCCGCGCGCCGCCGCCATCGCCTGGCGGCAGCCGGTGTCGACTTCGCTGTCGAGCCCGAACAGTGCCATCACGCCGTCGCCGACGAACTCGTTGACCACGCCGCCGGCGCTCTCGATGGCGTGCGCCATCTCCTCGCGGTAGCGGTTGAGCACGAACACCACGTCGTAGGGCAGCCGCGATTCGGCCAGGCGGGTGAAGCCACGCATGTCGGCAAACAGCAGCGCGACGGTGCGCTCCTCGCTGCGCTGGTACTGGGCACGCTCTACCGCGTCCGCCGCGGTCGCGCTCGCGGGCAGCAACGGCGTGACCGACAGATCGGCCAGCGGCCGCAGCTGGCAGGCGAGGCGCACCGATGTCGGTGCTGCGATCCGGCGGAGCACCCTGAGCTCGTCCTCCTCCGGGGGCGGCAGGTGCTCGGCGCCCGCATCGATATGCACCCGGCAGGTCGAGCAGCGGCCGCGCCCGCCGCACACCGATGCATGCGGGACACGGGCCGCGCGCAGCGCCTCGAGCACGGTCATGCCGGGCCTGATGGCAACTGTCGAACGATCTCCATACTGCAGGCGTAGTTGCCCTGCGCCAGCGGTGCGACGCGCCCGCAGCGCGCGCATCGCGAACAGCGCCACCAGCAGCAGCGCGAACCCAACCGCACTGAGGTTGGCCCAGTGCAGCACCCAGTCGATCATGTCGAAGGTGAGGCCGGCCTCAGTGGCCACGCTTTCGAGCCAGCCCTCCTCGGCTGCCCGCCGCACCACCTGCATGCCGCCGGAGACGTAGCCGGCGAGGGCGAGCGCCGGCCACAGCAGCGCAGCGGCGAAGGCGAGGCGCTCGTGCGCGGCATACCACGGCTTGAGCCTGAGCCAGGTGTGCAGGCCGACACAGGCGTGCAGCCACGCGACCACCACCAGCACCGCCTGCAACACACCGAACCCGGGCAGCAGCAGCCACAGCGCGGCAAGCTCGGTGAGATAACTGCCGTGGACCCCGAACGCCTCGTGCAGGCCGCGGGTGCCGAGCACGTGCCCGATCAGACCGAACGGGATGAGAAGCCCGAGCGTGGTCTGAGCGATCTGCCACCCTGGCATGCGCAGCGTCTGGCGCAGATACAGAGACCACAGCACGGCGCTCACGTGGACCAGCGCGGCGCCGCCCAGCAGCACGGTGCCGGGGAGGGTGCGCCACGGCGAAATGGTGAACGGGATGCCGGAGTTCATCGCTTCGAGCGAGATCACGCCGAGCGCGTGGTTGGCGAGATGGCCCACCAGGTATGTGAACAGCACCAGCCCGCTGTAGAGACGAAGGCGACCGAGCATGGGTTGCTTCAGGAAGCTCGCTCGAGCCCGGCAGAGCCGTCTCGCCTCACCGGAACGGGTTCTCGACAGTCAGCACCGCTGTTCGGCTGGCGTGCCGGCACCGAAAGGATAAACAAGAGTGTTCGTGTCGAAGAAGACCTTCATCGCTCGTGAAGTTCGTCACGCGTCCGCTTGCGCCGGCCGCGTTTCGAGCTTGCCTCCTCCGACAGCGCCAGCAGCTTCACGAGGGCCTGCTCCTGGGCGCTTCGCGTGCGGCATACTGCTCGAGGTAGGCGCGCACGACGGCGTTCACCGAAGTGCCCTGCTCAGTTGCGCGAAGGCGCGCGCGCTTCAAGACCTCGTCGTCGATGGTAACAGTCAGATTTCGCATGCGCGTCGGTTACCCCTCTCTCGCACGGGATCAGCGTAGCACGGACCAGACCTGTCGGGTTGATCTGTGCGTCGTGTTCGATGTGCCGCCGTCTTCGTCCCTCGGGTTGGTGTTCGCCCGGCGTCCGTTTCTTCCCGGTCCAAGTTTGTCTTGTGGCCGTCCTCTGCTAAGGTGGCGCAACAACCGCTGGCACCGACGCGGTAGGTAAACAAACGCGGCGACCCCGACCCATGCCCCTCTACAACCTGCTGGTCGTACCCGTCGTGCTCACGCTGGTGCTGACCGTCGTCGTGTCGCCGCTACTGCTGCTGCGCTATCGACGCAGAGTGCGCGCCTGGATGGATGTGGGCTCGGGGGACGCGGACGCAAGGTGGAGCGAAGCCCCCTCGAACGAATACGCTCTGCCCGTGTCGATCACGTTCCAGCAACTCGATCGCGCCACCGGCGGTGAGGCTGCCACGCCCGCCGCCGAAGTCGCCCGCCTGAGCGCGCGTGGCGCCGCGCTGAGCTATGCCGCAGCCGGGCTCGTACATGCCTTCGTCCTGACGCTGTTCTTCCTCGCCGCGCATGCAGACATCGCCTCGGTGCACGCGATCGCGGTCGCTTGGCTGGTGTTCTGCCTGCCGGCGCTGTTCACGGTGCTGCATGTGCTGGGCGTGTCCGGTCCGGTGCAGATCGGCGTGTTCGTGGCGTTCGTCGTGCTGCTGTACCTCGCACCCGGCATCAGCGGCGATCTCGCACTGCTCGTGTTCCAGTTGCACGTGCTGGTGCCGGCGGTGCTGTTTGTCCTGTTCTCCCTGCGCTTCTGGCGCGGTGTCGCGCCATTCGTCCTGCTCGTCATGGCCGCAGCCAGCCTGCTCTGGGTAGCGGGCGCGGAGCTCGCACGCGCGCTCCTCGCCGAGCCGGGTGCGCTGACCTGGCTGTTCCGCCTGGGCGGCTTCGGCTTGGGCGCCTGGTTGGGCTATCGCCTGCTGGCCCGCCTCGCCGCGGCCTATCGCGCGCGACGCTTCAGCGACCAGGAACTGTTCGTCGACACCTGGTGGCTGCTCTACACCCTGGTCCAGACCATCATCTTCGTGATCACCCGCAACTTCTGGATGCTGGCCGTGCTGGTGAGCTTCCCGGTCTATCTCCTCGTCAAGCGCGCGTTACTGGCCCGGCTCATCCCGCGGCAGACGCCGCCGCCGTTTCGCCTGCTTCTGCTGCGCGTGTTCCGCGGCGACCGGCGCGCCGAGCGCCTGTTCGACGACTTCGCGCGCCGCTGGCGCTACGTAGGCAGCATCGAGATGATCGGCGGCGAAGACCTCGCGCTGCGCAACGTCGGTCCGGTGGACTTCGTGCGCTTCCTGAGCGGTGCGCTTCGCCGGCAGTTCATCCGCAGCCCCGGCGACCTCGCCGCGCACTTAGAAGAACTCGACGACGAGCGCCCCGATCCGGACGGCCGCTGGCGCGCCGAACATTTCTTCTGCCACGCCGACAGCTGGCGCCCGGTCATGCGCACCCTGGCGACACGCTGCGATGTCGTGCTCATGGACCTGCGCGGCTTCGGCCGCGACCGCGCGGGCAGCCGCTACGAGTTGGAGCACCTGGCCGCGCACGAGCCCGGCAAGCCGGTGCTGTTGCTGGTGGGCGGAAGCAGCGAGCTCGATGCGCTGCGCGATCTGCTCGGCGCGACGGAAGCGACCGGGAATGCCGCGACGCGCAGCGATTGGCTGGTGTTGCAGGCTGGGCCGCAAGCTCGGGTGCTGGGCGAGCGGGCGTTCGGTGCGCTGACGGCGCGATTACCGGCCGAAGGATAGGAGAGAAGAGATTCTTCCCCTCCTGCCCGAGGAGGGGTGTCACGCGCAGCGTGACGGGGTGGTGGGAGCCTGCCCGAGGCCTGCGGATTCAAGCTCCCAGCAGCCTGCGCTCCAGCAGCGCCTGCATATCGCGCCGTCCATCCGCGATAAGGTACACGTACACGTCCTGGCCGATGATGCGGTAGATCACGCGGTACGGCTTGAAGAACGTCCGCCGATACTCCCGGATGCCCAGCGCCAGAAGCTCCTTTGGATAAGAGCCTCGCTCGGGAAACGTTGCGAGCGTGTCGATGACCTTCTGAATCCGATCGAGCACGTAGTCGGACCTGAAACCCTCACCGTGCGCTGGGCCGAAGTCGTCGCGGACAGCGCGTTGCGAGACCTCCCATACAAGATCGAACTGAACGCCTGGGGCAAAATTGAGATGCGCCCGGCCAGCAATCGACATGCGCTTCTCCAGGCTCGGCTCGCATCGGAGCTCGCGCGCCAGCTTCCGGCGGGCGAGGTCTTCACGGAATGTTCAGTGCTGACGCAGATCGGCGTGCGTGTGCCGGACGTGGCCTGGGCCTCGGCCCAGTTCCTGGGCCTGCACGGGGAGGTCACGCCGTTTCCGCGTGCGCCTGAAATCTGTGTCGCGATCGTCTCTCCCTCCAACTCCGAGGATGAGATCGAGGCAAAGACGGCAGCGTACCTTGCCGCGGGCGCGCAGGAGGTTTGGACGGTCTCCGAGGAAGGCGCAGTACGGTACTTCGATGCACAGGGGGAACGGAAGGCCAGCCACTATCCGGTAACGGTGTCGCTCCCCGCCCCAAGGCGCTAGCTCGGGCGCGACCGCCCCGCGACTGTAGAACTCCTCTCCCCGCGCGGGACAGAGCCTGCCCCGGACTGGATCCGGGGCAAGGGGTGAGGGGGCGCGAGAGGGCAGGGCCAGGGGTACCACCGAATCGCGCCGAGCTTGCCGTAATCCATACCTGAATCCCGCCTTATCGCTACTGCACACTCGTCGCGAACACGCGCGGCCCCTCCGGCACGCTCTCGACTGCGAAGTGGATGCGCCCGATCTCGCGGCCGTCGGTGGTTTCCACCTCGACTTTCCAGTCGCCCGGCTGATAGTTCGATTTGAACCCGTAGCCGCGAAAGCCCTGCTCGCGCCCGCCGACGATAGCGATGGGGATCGCGTCCTGTAGGCTCCAGCGCCCGTCCTCCGGCCGCCAGTACCAGCGCATCGTCACCTGGTCGGAAAAGCGGGCGGGCGAGAAGATGCGGAAGAACACGTAGATCCGATCGCCGGGCTGAGCCTCGAAGTGCTGGTCGCCGCGCCGCCAGAACCGCCACGACGGTTCGTAGGTCAGGCGATAGCCCGCCTCGGTCCGCTCCACCTCGTGATAGACCCCCATGAACGGAATCGACAGCGGCACGGGCGGGATCAGCCGGAACAGATACAGCGTGAGAAACGCGATCAGCACCAGGCCGAAGGGCACGAAAATCTGCCGGCTCGCCTGCAGGCTGCGCTCGGGCGCGTGAATCCGGATGCGCCGATAGATGAGGGCCACGGGAACGCTGCCGACCAGCATCGAGAGCAGGAACACGATCATGCCGATCGAGCCGATCACGACCGGAACGACGATGGCGGAGAACGACAACAAACAAACGCTGAGCAGCGCGAACTTGAACGGCAGCCCCAGGCGCTTGAAGCGCTTCGACTCGTTGACCACCAGGACGAGCACGAGGAACAGCAGAAACGCGAACGAGACCAGCAGCGACGAGCTCTTGAAGAAGAACAGCGTGTACACGCTGAGCAGCGCCCCGAGCAGGAAGTGCACGGCCGCCGCCCGATACTCGAAATACCAGCGCTTGACCGCAAACATCGTGTCGAGCTGACGCGCCGGCTTGCCCTCGTCGAAGAAGATGTGCAGCAGGATCGCTGCGGCCGCGACCAGATAGACCACCTGCTGGGCGATGGCGACCCAGGCATCGACGCGGCTCAAGGTGAAGACGTCGAACAGGAACCCGCCGGCGAAGAAGGCGATGTCGACGGCGCGCTCGTTCTGCTCGTAGAAGCGCAACAGCCGATCGATTGGGGCGGGTGCGGGGGTCGCTTCGGGTTGTGTCATATATGGCAGTAGGCCTCGAGCTCGTCGAGTGCGCCATCCAGGCGCGATTCTGCCTTGACTCTCCCCTCCTTTCACGAGGAGGGGTCGGCCGAAGGCCGGGGGTGGTGTGGGTCAAGGAGGGGTGTCACGCGCAGCGTGACGGGGTGGTGGGAGTCTGCGCGAGGAGGGGGGCGCAGCAGGCGGGGTGGAGGGAAAAGGACTTTTCCCTCCTCCGTGAGGACGGGTGCTCACGCACTGAGCGGGGTGGTGGGAGCTGCCCGATGACGGGTGGCTGCGCAGCAGGCGGGTGGTGGGAGTCTGCGCGAGGAGGGGGGCCCCGCACGGGCGGGGTGGTCGGAGTCTGCCCGAAGAGGGTGCCTGCGTAGCAGACGCTGCGGGGAGAGCCTGGCAAACCACCCCGTCGCTTTCAGCGCCACCCCTCCTTGGAAACTGACCTTTACCCATAAGTCTGTCCGCTGGACACCGTCGGGGGTGGACGCGCAA
>DAIQQA010000227.1:0-6603 GCA_036787045.1 Burkholderiales bacterium
ACACGCAGCACGACATCTACTGACCCCGTTCCCTCTGCCGGGGGAACAGGGTGATGACATGCCGGGGGGCAGAACATGTGGGGGCGAGGTAGGTGTCTCGGCAGCCTGCGGCGGCTGGGTAACGCAGCCGCGGTGCTGATGGTTGCCGGGGTAGGCGGATTTCCCGTGTCGGCCCATCCGGCCGACGGCGAGGACGGGGTGCGGGCAGCGGCTGTGCCCGCACCCGCTCGCCAACAACAGCTCATCCACATGGTGCGGCACGACTGCGGCTCCTGCCACGGCCTGACGCTGGCTGGCGGGCTCGGCCCTGCGCTGCTTCCAGTAGCGCTACAGGGCAAACCGGTGGAGTATCTCGAAAGCATGATTCTGCGTGGCCGGGTGGGTACGGCGATGCCGGGGTGGGAGGGTTTGCTGTCCGAAGAGGAGGCACGCTGGATTGCCTCGCGTCTGCGCGAAGGGTTTCCCGATGAGCGTTAAGCGTTGGGTCTGCACCCTGCCGCTGGTGCTGGCTGCGGTCTCGGCCTATGCATGCCCGGATGCTCCGCCGCGCGGCACAGGCGACCTGGGTCTCGTGGTGGAGCGCGCGATCGGTCGCCTGCAACTGGTGGAGAGCACCGGCAACACGGTGCTCGACGGGATAGAGGGCCTCGGCGATCTCTCGCATGCCTCCATGGTCTATGGTCGCGACGGCCGCTTCGCCTATGTGTTCGGTCGCGATGGGGGCCTGACAAAGGTCGATCTGCTGTGCCGGCGCATCGACAGGAGGGTCGTGCAGGCCGGCAACAGCATCGGCGGCGCCATCTCGCAGGACGGCAGGCTGGTGGCGGTGGCGAACTACCAGCCGGGTGGGGTGAAGGTGTTCGCTGCCAACACGCTGGAACTGCTCGCCGAGATCCCTGCGGAGTACGGGGAGGGCAAGCGCGCGAAGGTCGTCGGGCTGGAGGATGCCGCCAACAGCCGCTTCGCCTTCAGCCTGTTCGAGGCGGGGGAAATCTGGTTGGCCGACCTTACCGACCCCCGCAGACCGCAGATCACGAAGTTCAAGGACATCGGGAGAGAGCCGTACGACGCGCTGGTGACGCCGGACGGCCGCTACTACATCGCCGGCCTGTTCGGCGAGGACGGTCTAGTGCTGCTCGACCTGTGGCACCCGGAGCGCGGCACGCGGCGCATCCTCAACGGGTACGGACGCGGCGAGCAGGCGCTGCCGGTCTACAAGATGCCGCACCTGGAAGGCTGGGCCATGGCAGGGCGCTACGCCTATATTCCGGCCATCGGGCGCCACGAGGTGCTGGTGATCGACACCGATAGCTGGACCGAATCGGCGCGCATCCCGGTCGCGGGACAGCCTGTGTTCGTCATCGCGCGACCGGACGGCCGCCACGTGTGGGTCAACTTCGCCCTGCCGGACAACGGTACCGTGCAGGTAATCGACACGGAGACGCGGTCGATCGTACATACCATGCAGCCGGGCAAAGCCGTCCTGCACATGGAGTTCACGCCGCGCGGCGAGCACGTGTGGCTGTCGGCTCGAGATGACGACCGCGTGCTGGTCTACGACACCGCCACCTTCGCCCGCCTAGCCGAGCTGCCTGCCGACAAGCCGAGTGGGATCTTCTTCACGGCGCGGGCGTTTCGGATCGGGTTCTGAGGAAGAGAACAGCTGAACCACGGAGGACACAGTGGACACGGTGGAAACCCGATGATCCGGTTTGGAGCACAGGCGGTGGGAAGCGTTGTGCAAGAGGTGCCATCTCGCCTGCGCCGGGCAGAGCACCCTCCCGTTTCCATCGCAGTTGTCGCTTTTCTCCCTGTCCACCGTGTCCTGCGTGGTTCAAGCCTTTTGGGTTTATGCGTGTGAACGCCCTCGACTTCCGCCTGCTCAACGAGTTCCAGCGCAACTTTCCGCTGGTGCCGCAACCCTACGCCGCTGTCGGCGAGACGCTGGGGGTCGACGAGTCCTGGGTGCTGGACCGGCTGACGGCGTTCCAGCGCGACGGCGTGGTCAGCCGGGTGGGGGCGGTGTTTGCGCCGGGCACGATCGGGGCGAGCACCCTGGTGGCGCTGGAAGTGCCGAGAGAGCGGCTGAACGAAGTGGCGGACATCGTGAGCGCGTTCCCCGAGGTGAACCACAACTACGAGCGCGAGCACCGGATCAATCTCTGGTTCGTTGTGACCTCGCAGAGCGAGGAGCGGCTTGCGCAGGTGCTCGAAGGGCTCGTGCACTGGGCGCAGTGCGGCCCGTTGCTGGACCTGCGCCTGGAGGAAGAGTTTCGCATCGACCTCGGCTTCGACCTGCGCGGGGACGCTGCCGCAGCCGAGCTCGCCGCGCCGCAACCCGTGCGCGCATCGCAGGCGTTGGCGGTGCCGGCACGCAGGCTGGTGGCTGCGCTGCAGGACGGGCTGCCTCTAGCGCCGTTTCCCTTCGCTGCCCTCGGCGACACCGCGAGCCTTAGCGAGACGCAAACGCTCGAGCAGATCCGACAATGGACCGAAACGGGCGTGATCCGGCGGCTGGGTGTGATCGTGCGCCACCGCGAGCTGGGCTATCGCGCGAACGCCATGGTGGTGTGGGACGTGCCGGACGGGCTGGTGCGACCGCTGGGAATCCAGTTGGCACAGCAGGCTGGCATCACACTGTGCTACCGGCGCACACGGGCGCGACCGCGCTGGCCCTACAACCTCTACTGCATGATCCACGGCCGCAGCCGTGAGGCTGTGCTGGGGCGGATCGAGGATATCGGCGCCAAGACCGGGCTGCAGGCCTTCGCACGGCAGGTCCTGTTCAGCCGCACGCGCTTCAAGCAGACCGGCGCGCGCTACGTGCTGCCCAAAGAGCTGACGTATGGGTGAGCACGTACTCGACCACGCAGACCGGGCGATCGTCAACCGGCTCCAGCACGGCTTCCCGATCAGCGAGCGACCCTTCGCAGAGGCGGCGCGAGAGCTGGGGCTGCAGGAGAGCGAGCTGTTGAAGCGGGTGGACCGTCTGCTGCAAACCGGTGTGCTCACCCGCTTCGGGCCCATGTACCAGATCGAGCGCGCGGGTGGCGCTGTGGTCCTGGCCGCCATGCAGGTGCCGACGATGGACTTGGACCGCGTCGTCGCCGTCCTCAATGCCATGCCCGAAGTGGCACACAACTACCTGCGCAGCCATCGCTTCAATCTCTGGTTCGTGCTCGCGACGGCATCTCAGGCGCAGGTGGATAGCGTCATTGACCGCATCGAGGAGGTGACTGGCCATCCGGTCTATGCCATGCCGAAACTGAAGGAGTATTTCCTGGATCTCCGGCTTCCGGTGTAATCGCAGCATGACGGACCTTTCTGCACCCCTCGCACTCGACCCGACGGACCGGGCGATCATCCGCGCCACACAGGCGGGGTTGCCGCTGGTGCCGCAGCCCTATGCGGCTGTCGGCGCGCAAGTGGGCATCTCCGGAAAGGAAGTCATGGCCCGCATGCAACGCATGCTGGACCTCGGCGTGATCCGGCGCATCGCCGCCGTGCCAAACCATTACGCAATCGGCTACACAGCGAACGGGATGTCGGTGTGGGACGTGCCGGACGAGCTGGTCGACGACCTCGGTCAGCAGGTCGGCAGGCTGGAATGTGTCAGTCACTGCTACTGCCGGCCGCGCCATCGTCCGGACTGGCCCTATAACCTCTTCGCCATGGTGCACGGCCGCACGTGCGCCGAGGTGGAGGACAAAGTCAGAGTGATCGCGGGCGTGCTCGGCGCCGCCTGCCGGGCGCACGAGGTGCTGTACAGCACGCGTATTCTCAAGAAGACGGGCGTGCGGCTTACAGCTTGACGCAGAACTACCGCTCACCACGAAGACACGAAGGCACGAAGAAAACCGATGAGGAACTGGCTGGAAGACATGATGACTACTGGCATAAGGTATCCGCGCGGGCGCGGCCGAGAGACCCCTGCGCACAGCGATTTCTCGGTTGTCCACGTCATGGAGCGCCGCACCGAGCCCTGTCTGCCAGACGCTTCCTCTGAGGTTTTCCTTCGTGTCTTCGTGTCTTCGTGGTGAGAGGTTGGGGTAAGCATGCTCAGAATCACGCAATACATGAAAGAGCTGCGCCAGCCCACGCCCCTGGCAGAGCGCCGCGGCCCGAGCGGCCCGGTGGTGATCTGGAACCTGGTGCGCCGCTGCAACCTGTGCTGCGAGCACTGCTACTCGATCTCCGCCGACGTCGACTTCCCGGGCGAGCTCACCACCGAGCAGGTGTATCGCACCATGGACGACCTGAAGGCCTTGGGCGTGCCGGTACTGATCCTCTCTGGCGGCGAGCCGCTGCTGCGTCCCGACATCTTCGACGTGGCGTGGCGTGCAAAACAGATGGGCTTCTACGTGGGGCTGTCGACCAACGGTACGCTCATCGACGAGGCCATGGCTGCACGCATCGCCGCGACCGGTTTCGACTATGTCGGCATCAGCCTGGACGGTGTCGAGGCCACCCACGACCGTTTCCGCCGCAAGCAGGGCGGGTATCGTGCGGCACTGGAGGGCATCCGCCGCTGTCGCGACCACGGCGTCAAGGTCGGTCTGCGCTTCACCCTCACCCAACACAACGCCCCGGAGCTGCCGGCCATGCTGCGCCTGCTCGACGAGGAGCGCATCGACAAGTTCTATCTCTCGCACCTCAACTACGCCGGGCGCGGCAACGTCAATCGCCGCAAGGACGCTTTCCTCGAGACCACGCGCCATGCCATGGATGCGATCTTCGAGGCCTGCTGGCGCGACCTCGAGCGCGGGGTGGAGCGCGACTACGTCAGCGGCAACAATGACGCCGACGGAGTCTATCTCCTCTTCTGGGCGCAGCAGCGCTTCCCGCACTTGGCGGGGCACCTGCGGCACAAGCTCGCGCAGTGGGGCGGCAACGCCTCGGGCGTGAACATCGCCAACATCGACAACCTCGGCGACGTCCATCCCGACACGTACTGGTGGACCTACAGCCTGGGGAATGTGAAGGAGCGCCCGTTCTCAAAGATCTGGCCCGATACGACCGACCCGCTGATGGCCGGCCTGAAAAGCAGGCCGCGGCCGGTGAAGGGACGCTGCGGTGCATGCAAGTATCTGGAGATCTGCGGCGGCAACACACGCGTGCGGGCGATGCAAGTCACCGGCGACCCCTGGGCCGAGGATCCGGCCTGCTATCTCGACGATGACGAGATCGGTGTCGAGTTGCCTCGCTCGATCGCTCGGCCTGCTGTCGCGGCTGAATCCTGAACCACGGAGGACACGGAGGACACGGAGGAAAAGCAGGTGGAGCAGATGAGCCCCGGGTGTCGCGCCTGCAGCGGCTTCACCTCGACGTGGAAGTGGATGAGAGCACGTATTGCGTTCCTAGGTGCGTCTCTGTCACCGTTGCGCGGTTTGCCTGCAGCTGCTCAGCCCCAGCCTACAGCACCTGCGCTCATGCCCTCGTTTTCCTCCGTGTCCTTTGTGGTTCAATGGTTTGTTGTTACCGCAGTGTTTGCGATCGCGGCCGCGTGGTCCGGGAATGGAATCTCAGCGCCGGTCGAGGTGTTCTACCAGCAGCACTGCGCGAGCTGCCACGGTGCAGACCGGCTCGGGGCGATGGGGCCGGCGCTGCTGCCGGAGAACCTGGAGCGGCTGAAGCGGCCCGCCGCCGAAGAGGTCATCGCGCGGGGGCGCCACGCCACGCAGATGCCAGGGTTCGGCGACAAGCTGTCGGCGGAGCAGATCAGACAGCTGGTCGACTACGTCTATACGCCGCTGCCGCGCATGCCGGTGTGGGGCGCGACGGAGATCGAGCATTCGCGAGTGCTGTACCACGCCGACGGCACCCTGCCCGCGAAGCCGGTGTTCGCGGCCGACCCGCTCAACCTGTTCGTCGTGGTGGAGGCGGGGGACCATCACGCCACCATCCTGGACGGCGATCGGCTGGAGCCGTTGAAGCGCTTCGCTACGCGCTACGCGTTGCACGGCGGACCCAAGTTCTCGCCCGACGGCCGCTATGTCTACTTCGCCTCGCGCGATGGCTGGATCAGCAAGTACGACCTGTGGAACCTGACCATGGTCGCCGAGGCGCGCGCGGGGATCAGCACCCGCAATGCAGCCGTATCCAGCGACGGCAGGTACGTCGCCGTGGGCAACTATCTGCCGCACACGCTGGCGATACTCGATGCGCGCGACTTGTCGCTGGTGCGGGTCCTGGAGGTGACCGGCCGGGACGGCAAGACCTCGAGGGTGAGCGCCGTGTACGACGCGGGGCCGCGCCGCAGCTTCGTGGCTGCGCTCAAGGATATCCCGGAGATCTGGGAGGTGAGCTACGACCCGAAGGCCGAACCGGTGTACGAAGGCATGGTGCACGACTACCAGCTCAAGGAGGGCATCGCCTCGCCAGGCCAGTTCACCCCCCGGCGCACACCGCTCAGCGAGATCTTGGACGACTTCTTCTTCGACCAGAGCTACGCCTATGTGATCGGCGCCGCGCGCGACGGCGGGAAGGGCCAGGTGGTGAACCTGGACGTGCGGCGCAAAATCGCCGACGTTCCGCTGCCGGGACTGCCGCACCTGGGCTCGGGCATCAGCTGGGAGTGGGAGGGTCGAGTCGTAATGGCCACGC
>DAIQQA010000084.1:0-20889 GCA_036787045.1 Burkholderiales bacterium
TCTCACCACGAAGGCACGAAGACACGAAGAGAAGCCAATGCTGAGGAAGTCTTTCGTGGTGTCGTCAGTACTGCTAAGGATACGTGCCGTGCGTAGACCCGCACGACGACACCCAGAGTTGATCTGTTCCAGCTTTCTTCGTGTCTTCGTGGTGAGAGTTGGTCAGTTAGCGAATAAACGACTCGACTGCACCTCGTGCCGCATCGCCGCGATCTCAACGGCTGGCGTGCACGTGTACATCTCGTCCAGCGCCGGCACCGGTGCAGCGATCAAACGCGCGATCACGTCGCGCAGGCCAAGCAGGATCTCCTGGCCTTGCAGATGGCCGATCACGCCCAGCCGCAGCGCCGCGCCCAATAGCGCGACGCAGAATGTGTGTGCCGACGCGGCCTGTGCGCCTGCTTCGTCGATGCCCGCCCCGTGCCAGAGCGCCCCCTGCACCACCGGGAGATGGCCGAGCGCCGTGCCCGCGCGAATTGCCGACCGGTACTCGGCTGCGCCCGGCGTGCCGATACGCTCGTGCACCGACAGCAGCGAGGCGCCGGCCCGCTTCGAGCCTTCGCGCAGTTCCTCGGCCAGCGTCAACGCCTCAAGTTCGCGGTCGATCGCACCCAGACGCGGCAGATCGCCCGCATGCCGGACCGCTTCGACCAACGCCGGCCGGTCGCAAACCGCCCAGCGCTGCTGCAGCTGCGCGGCGAGGAACGGCCCCAGCTCATCGGGGCGCTGCAGCTCCCGCTCCGCGATCAGCGTCTCCAGTCCCCACGAAAAGGCGATCCCGCCTCCCGGGAAGAAGCTGTCGGCGTTCTGCAGCGTTGCGAGCAGGATCTCGGCCTTCACTTCCTACATTCCGAACCACAGAGGCACAGAGGCGCAGAGGAAACCGTGAACCTCCCTCGCGAAAGCTCGAGGCCACTCGAGATAGCGCGGTGCTCGGCGAGCCGTTTCATGCGCACCCATGCGCCGCTGTTCATCCACTCGGTGTTGCCTTTCTCTGTGTCTCTGTGCCTGTGTGGTTCAGATCTCTAGTCCGCGACGCGGGACACCCGTCCATCCTGCATCAGATGCGCGAGGCGCTCGAGATAGGTTTCCACCGGCCCCTGCACCGCGACGCGCAGCCGCTCTCCGTCGAAGTCCACCTTCCAGTGCATGTTGCCGGCGAAGTAGCCCAGCTCCAGGGCCGCCTCGGCGTCGCGCGGCTGCAGAACCAGCCACTGCGTCTCCAGCATGCGCACGACGACGGCACGATCCTCCTCCAGCAACAGCACCGCGCCGTTCGAGAGGTGCTGGTGCCGGGGCAGTACGATAGCGCACTCGGTGCCACGATCGGTCAGCGCCCGCAGCCGATGGCGCTGGGTATCGGCCTGCGACAGGGTGAGGTACTCCACCTGGCCGTGGTGCTCCAGGTGGTGCAGCGTTTCGGCAATGTCCCGTTCGGTTGCCAGGCCGAGGATGGCTTCGAGCTTGAGCATTTGTGCGGCTCCCGTAGTTGCTGCCGATCGCTAGGAAGCCGCGGACTTTACCATCGCGCCCAGTTCCTCCCTCGCGCGCGAGGGAAGAGGGAGAGGCTCCCGCCTCTTCCCTCTCGCCTCTGACGTCTCGCCTCCCTTACGCGTGCGCCTTCTGGTTGGGGATGCCTGGGATCGGGCATTCCTCGGTGCCCACGGTGGGACGGGTCAGCGCCTCGACCATCTTCTTGGTGCCTTCCGGATCGGTGATCCACTTCTTGTAGAAGTCGTAGGGGCAGGCCGCCACACCCTCGTCGCCTTCGCGCGAGTTGATCTTGCCGGTGTAGCCACGGTGCAACAGCTTGAACAGATGGTTCTCCGACTGCATATTCTTGCGTGCATCGCGGATCAGGCCCTTGGACAGCGCGGCATATTGCACGCCCATGTCTTCCTCGCCGCACTCGCCCAGCGTGCGCCCGTCGAAGCCGATGATGGCCGAGTGCCCGAAGTACGAGTACACGCCGTCGAAGCCGGACGCGTTGGCGACCGCGACATAGCTGTTGTTGGCCCACGCCATGGCCTTGGCCATGATGATCTGCTGCTCTTTGGCCGGATACATATAGCCCTGGCAGCGGATGATCAGCTCCGCCCCCTTCATCGCGCAGTCGCGCCAGATCTCGGGGTAGTTGCCGTCGTCGCAGATGATCAGGCTGATCTTTAGGCCCTTGGGACCGTCGGAAACGTAGGTGCAGTTCCCGGGGTACCAGCCCTCGATCGGAACCCAGGGCATGATCTTGCGGTACTTCTGCACGATCTCGCCCTTGTTGTTCATCAGGATCAGCGTGTTGTACGGGGCCTTCTTGGGGTGCTCCTCGTGCCGCTCGCCGGTGAGCGAGAACACGCCCCACACATTGGCCTTGCGGCAGGCCGCCGCGAAGATGTCGGTCTCCTCCCCGGGAACGGCGGAGGCGGTGTCGTACATCTCCTTGGAGTCGTACATGATGCCGTGGGTGCTGTACTCCGGGAAGATCACCAGATCCATCCCCGGGAGGCCGATCTTCATGCCCTCGAGCATCTCCCCGATCTTGCGGGCGTTGTCGAGCACCTCTTTCTTGGTGTGCAGACGCGGCATCTTGTAGTTGACGACCGCCACGCCGACGGTGTCGTTACTGCTGGAAATGTCTCCGTGTAGCATTCAGCTTCTCCTTCACTCAGGTGTCGAAAAAAAGCGCTCGCCCTTGAGCGCGACTGCATCCCCCTGCGGCCTCGAGGGCCGTCTAGATTGTCAGGTAGGCATGGATCTTGGCGCTGTCCACCTTGTCCCGTGTGTCTTCGTAGACGAACGCGCCCTTCTCGATGATCAGAAAGCGGTCCGCGATCTCCATAGTGAAGCTCAGCACCTGCTCCGACACCAGCAAGGCGAACTTGCGCTCGGCTTTCAGACGGTTCAGCGCCCTGGCGATGTCCTTGATGATGGAGGGCTGAATGCCTTCCGTCGGCTCATCGAGCACCAGCACCTTGGGATTGCTGACCAGGGCGCGCGCGATGGCCAACTGCTGCTGCTGCCCGCCGGACAGGTTGCCCCCCTTGCGGCTCTTCATTTCCTTCAGCACCGGGAACACGTCGAACACATACTCCGGGATGGTCTTGTCCGCCACGTTCTCCATGCCGGTCAGGATGTTCTCCTCCACCGTCAGGTAGGGGAAGATCATCCGGCCCTGAGGCACATAGCCCATGCCAGCGGCCACCCGGGCGAAGCTGTCGATCACGCTAAGATCCCGCCCCGACAGCGAGATCGTCCCACTGCGGGCGCGCAGGACCCCGATCAGGGATTTGAGCAGCGTGCTCTTGCCCATGCCGTTGCGGCCCATGATCGCCAACGTCTCGCCGTCCTCCACCCGGAAGGAGACATCGCGCACGACATGGCTCTCGCCGTAGAAGACGTTGAGTGCGCTTACGCTCAGCACTGGTTCACCCGAATTCCCTGGCCAGTCGACTCATTCAGACCCATCCCCACCCCGGCCCTCCCCTTGAAGGGGAGGGAGCTTAGGTTTTTCGTCACGCCCTTCGGTCTCGCCCCGGGCTCGCTTCTCGGTCTCGCCTTTCCGTCAGGCTTCTCGCTCAGTGGCCCAGGTATACATCCTTGACCCGCTCGTCGCTCTGCACCTCCTCCATGCTGCCCTCGGCCAGCAGCTTGCCCTGATGGAGGACAGTGACCTTGTGCGCAATCATCCGCACGAAAGCCATGTCGTGCTCGATCACCACGATCGAGCGGCCTTTGGAGATGCTGTTCAGCAGCTCGGCGGTCTGCTCCCGCTCCTTCGCGCTCATGCCGGCCACCGGTTCGTCGAGCAGCAGCAGCTCGGGGTCCTGCATCAACAGCATGCCGATCTCCAGCCACTGCTTCTGCCCGTGGCTCAACTGGCCGGCCTTGTGGCGCAGCACCTCGTGCAGGAAGATCTGCTCGGCAACCTGGTCGATCTTCTTCAGCAGATCCTGGTCGCGCTTGAAGAAGAGCGACCCCAGGATGCCGCGCCTCTTCGGGTACGAGATCTCCAGGTTCTCGAACACCGTCAGGTCCTCGTAGACCGACGGGGTCTGGAACTTGCGCCCCACGCCCACACGCGTGATCTGGTATTCGAGCATGTTCACCAGGTCGTGGCGCTTGAAGCGGATACGGCCGTGCGAGGGCTGGGTCTTGCCGCAGATCATGTCGAGCAGCGTAGTCTTGCCTGCACCGTTGGGGCCGATCACGCAGCGCAGCTCGTCCTTCTCCACGTAGAAGTTCAGGCCGTCTACCGCCCGGAAGCCGTCGAAGGAGACGGTGAGGTCCTCGACCGAGAGGATCACCTCGCTCATTTCGCCATCTCCGCCTGGGCCACCGGCTGCTGCTCGCCCTGGGCACTCGGGGCCGGCGCCGGGGCGGGGGTCGGCTCCCGCTGGAGCCTGCCGCGCAGGCGGTTCAGCAACCCCGCCAGCCCGTCCGGCAGCACCATCACGATGAACACGAACAGCCCGCCGATGAAGTACATCCAGTACTCCACGAAGTTCTCCGAGAAGAAGGTCTTGGCCGAGCCCACCAGTACGGCGCCGTACACCGCGCCGATCAGCGACAGCCGCCCGCCCACGGCGGCGTAGATCACCATCTCGATGGACGGCACGATGTTGACCAGGGAGGGCGAGGCGAGCCCGACCTGGATGGTGAACATGGCCCCGCCGATGGACGAGAACAGCGCCGCCACGCCGAAGATGAAGGCCTTGTACAGCGCCGGGTCGTAGCCCGAAAAGCGTACCCGGTCCTCGCGGTCGCGGATCGCCACCAGGACCTTTCCCAGCCGGCTGCGCAGGATGAACATGCCCACCAGCACGCATAGCAGCAGCAACACGCAGGTGACGAAGTACATGGTGAGCTTGGCCTGGTCGGTGTCCAGGTCGAGGCCCAGGAAGGTGCGGAAGTCGTTGATCCCGTTCACCCCGCCGGTGACGCCCTGCTGACCGATGATGACGATGGCGAGAATCGCGGACAGCGCCAGCGTGATGATCGAGAAATACACCCCACCCACGCGCTTGCGGAACACCGCGTAAGCCAGCACGAAGGCGAGCAGCGGAGGCAGCAGGACGATGGCCGGAAGCGTGAACCATGCATAGTGGAACGGCTCCCACCACCATGGCAACTCCTCGACGCTGTTCCACACCATGAAGTCCGGCAGGTTCGAACCGAAGAACGACGACAGCGCCTGCGCAGAGCTGTCTGCCGTGGTGGACTCGAGCTTGAGGAACATGGCCATCATGTAGCTCCCCAGGCCGAAGAACACACCCTGCCCCAGGCTCAGGATGCCGCCATAGCCCCAGATCAGCACGATGCCCACCGCGCAGAACGCCAGCGACAGGTACTTCGCCGCAAGGCCCAGCCGGAAGATGTTCAGTGTCAGCGGCAACACCACCAACAGCAACACGGCCAGGATCAGGAAGCCGTACTTCTCCCATGCCGAGCCGGTGGTTGCGGCCGCGGCCGCCCCTCGATGCTGGACCGCCATCAACGCCTCACCTTCGTCGCAAACAGACCATTGGGGCGGAAATACAGGACCACGATCACCAGCAGAAGAATGCTGGCGCGAGCCATGGAACCACTCAGGCTGTACTCGAACCAGGACTGCATCTGGCCGATGATGAAGGCCGAGGCCACCGTGCCGATCAGGCTCTCCACGCCGCCGAACACCACCACGATGAAGGTATCGACGATGTACTGCTGGCCGGTGGTCGGGCCAGTGGAGGCCAGCATGGTGAAAGAGCTGCCGGCGATGCCGGCCAGGCCGCAGCCCAGCGCAAAGGTGTAGGCATCGACTTTCTTGGTGTTGATGCCCGCGGCCCCAGCCATCGTGCGGTTTTGTGTCACTGCGCGGATGCGCAGGCCGGAACGGGTCTTGTACAGCAGCAGATAGACGACGACCGCAGTGGCGATCGCCAGAAAGACGATGAAGATGCGCGACAGCGGGAGGGCCACGCCCTCGCTCACCTGCCACGCCCCTTGCAGCCAGGAGACTGTCGGGACCTCGACCTCCCGCGGGTTGATGAACTGGCGAAAGACCTGTTGCAGGATGAGACTGACGCCCCAGGTGGCCAGCAGCGTATCGAGCGGTCGTTGGTAAAGGTAGCGTATCAGCCCGCGCTCGAGCAGGAATCCGAAGATGCTGGTGACGACGAACGCCAGCGCAATGCCGGCGAAGATGTAGAGATCCATCAGGCCCGGGAAGAACCGCTCGAACAGCAGCGCCATGCCGTAGCTGCAGTAAGCGCCCATGGCCATCAGTTCGCCATGGGCCATGTTGATCACCCCCATCAGGCCGAACACGATGGCCAGCCCCAGCGCCATCAGCATGAGGATGGTGAAGATGCTCAGGCCGGTGAAGGCCTGCATGGCGAGCATGTCGAAGTTCATGCGCCTGCGCCCGTAACTGGTAACAACTGACTGGTAACTGCCAGCCGCAGCCCGCGGCCCGCAATGCTGCGGGCCGCGGGCCGAGGATCAGGCTGCCGTTACAGCTTCGGGAACGGATTCGGCTCGATCAGCGGGGACTCGTAGATCATGTCCACCTGACCGTCGGGCCTGAAGGTACCGATGCGGGCGTGCTTCCACAGGTGATGGTTGCTCGCGTGGAACTTGACCTTGCCCTCCGGCGCGTCGATCGGCAGATCCGAGGAAGCGGCCACAACCTTCTCGACGTCGAAGCTCTTCGCTTTCTCGGCCGCCAGCTTCCACAGATACACGGAGATGTAGCCGCACTCCAGCGTGTCACCCACTACGCGGTTGGCGCCGTACTTGGCCTTGAAGGCCTTGACGAACTTTTCGTTCGCCGGATTCTTCAGGCTCTGGAAGTAGCCCATGCAGGTCATCGTGCCCGCGGCGTTCTCCGACCCGATGCCCGACACTTCCTCCTCGGACACCGCCAGCGACAGAATCGTCTGGTTCTTGCCGGTGATGCCGGCGGCGGTGAGCTGCTTGAAGAAGGCGACGTTGGAGCCGCCAACCACGCAGTTGAGGATGACGTCGGCCTTGGACGCCTTGATCTTGTTGATCTCGGAGGAGAACTCGATGTGCCCGAGCGGGTAGTAACCTTCGCCCGCGAGCTTGCCGCCGAGGCGGTTCAGGGTGACCTTGGCGATCTTGATGGTGGTACGCGGCCAGATGTAGTCCGACCCGATCATGTAGAAGTTCTTGCCCTTGTTCTTGTACAGCCACTCCATGGCCGCGATGACCGACTGAGTGGCTTCCTGGGCCGTGTACATGATGTTGGGGGACTGTTCGAGCCCCTCGTAGTAGGTCGGGTAGTAGAGCAAGCCCTTGAGCTTCTCGAACACAGGCAGCACGGCCTTGCGCGACGCGGACGTGTAGCAGCCCATCACCGCCGCCACCTTGTCCCGCTCGAGCAGCTTGCGGGCCTTCTCGGCGAAGGTCGGCCAGTCGCTCGCGCCGTCCTCGACCACCGGCTCGATCTTCATGCCCAGCACGCCGCCGCTCTTGTTGATCTCCTCGATTGCCAGCATCTCGGCATCGACCACGGACTTCTCCGCGATCGCGATGGTGCCGGTCAGCGAGTGCAGAATGCCGACCTTGACCGTGTTCTGCGCCATCGCACCCTTGGGCCAGATGAAGGGCGCCGCAACCGCACTCCCTGCGGCGGTCAGCGCGCTGGCCTTCAGAAAGTCCCGCCTGTTGATCTTGCTCATGTGACTCCTTTCCCCTGTTGAGTGTTATGGCCGCGATGCGACCGCACAACAAAAAAGCCCACATTCCGGAGCGTCGTTCGAGCTCCAGCACATGGGCTTCTCTGCCTCGCGCCGCCGGGACGCCTTTGTCCCGAACCCTGCGCACACCGTCCAAACCGGAACGCGCGCACAAGTCTGGCGCACGATGAGGCCTGGATCCTCCGCGGTACTGCCACTATGCAAATACAAGACCTGCAGCGGGCTGTCTGCCAGACCTCTTCTTCTAGCTAACTAATCTAGACCTCAAGCGCCTGACCCGTCAAGGTTTAAGTCCAGTCCCATTGACGTCGGCATAGTCCAGAACCGCATCGACCGGCTGGGTGCTGCACTGCGCCATGCACCTGTTTTGTGCGAGACCCCCCACGTTCGCACCAATATGGAGCCGCCCAATCTGTGGGGTTTTGCGCCGCCGTCTCCGCCTCACGCTATAACTGCCTGCCGAGATTGATGTATCTTGGCGGTCATCCTCCGCGTGCAGGCACACGCTCATGCAACGCTCCATGGATTGGCTGACGCAGGAACCACCGAACTCCAACTCAGGGAACCAATGAACACCGTCTCGATGGAGCCGATCCGCATCGGCATGTTGTTCTCTCAAACCGGCGTGACGTCGGTAATCGAGAGGGGCGAGCGGATGGGAACGCTGCTGGCCGTCGAGGAGATCAACGAGGCCGGGGGCATCAACGGCCGGCCGTTGCGGCTGGTAGCCTACGACCCGGAATCCAGTCCCGCCCGCTACCAGCA
Organism: Burkholderiales bacterium; assembly: GCA_036787045.1. Classification (GTDB taxonomy): domain Bacteria; phylum Pseudomonadota; class Gammaproteobacteria; order Burkholderiales; family SHXO01; genus SHXO01. The sequence goes on from DAIQQA010000084.1 coordinate 8,460, forward strand.
GCTCGCCGAGAAGCTGATCCTGGAGGACGGGGTACGCATCATCCTCGGCTGCTACATGTCCAGCACCCGCAAGGCCGTCATCCCGGTGGTGGAGAAGTGGAACGCGCTGCTCGTGTACCCGACGCTATACGAGGGCTTCGAGTACTCGCGCAACGTCGTCTACACCGGCGCGGCACCGAACCAGAACAGCGTGCAGCTTGCGGAGTTCATGCTGCGCACCTGCGGATCGCGCGTATTCATGGTGGGGTCGGACTACATCTACCCCTACGAGTCCAACCGCATCATGAGCGACCTGATCCTGGAGCGCGGCGGCGAGAAGGTGGCGGAGCACTACCTCCCTTTGAACGCCGAATGGGACGCGTACCTGGAGATCGCGCGCAAGATCAAGCGGCTGTCGCCGGACTTCATCTTCTCCACGGTGGTAGGCGACGGCACCGCGCTGCTCCACCGTGCTTATCGCGAAGTCGGGCTCGATCCGCAGCGCATGCCGATCGGCAGCCTCACCACCTGCGAGGCCGAAGTGCAGCAGATGGGCGCGGAGCTGGCCGAGGGCCACATCACGTCGGCTGTCTACTTCCAGTCGGTGGCCACTGCGCTCAACGAGCGCTGCGTGCGCAAGTGCAAGCAGCGCTTCGGACCGGACGTGGTGACCAACATGTGCTGGGAGGCGGCCTACTTCCAGACCCACCTGGTCGCCAACGCGCTGCGGCTGGCGGGCAGCGATAACGTGCGGGAACTGTTGCGCGTGCTGCCCGGGTCGGAGTTCCTCGCACCGCAGGGGCTCGTCCGCGTCGACGAGGACAATCACCACACCTACCTGCGCCCGCGCATCGGCAAGGTCAACGCGCAGGGGCAGTTCGACATTCTCGAAGAGGCCACCAGCTGGGTGCGCCCCGATCCCTACCTGGTCGACCACACGCTGCAAGACTGGTCGTCGCGGGTTCCGCTTCAAGCCCAATAGAGGTTGCCATGTCGAGCAAGGCCACCGGAACCTTACGACTGCTGCGCGAGCTGCGCTCGCTGCGCGTGCTGATGTTCCACCCCGAGGACCAGGATGGCCAGGAGCTGATCGCACAGCTGCAGCGCATCGGCTGCCAGGTGAAGGCCTTCTGGCCGCCGATGGACCGCCTGCCCGAGGAAGCCGACCTGATCTTCTTCGCCGTGCGGCCCGAGGTGCTGTCGATGGACGTGCCGTGGCTGTGGCGCGACGACACCCCGCCGATCGTGGCCGTGGTGAACTACGAGAACCCCACGATCGTCGAAGCGGTGCTGGCCATGAACGCTCTGGGCGTGGTGGCCTCGCCGGTGAAATCCTTCGGCCTGCTGACCTCGATTGCGGTGGCGCGGCACCTGTCCGAGCGCAAGCGCGAGCATGAGAAGTACGTCGGCCGGCTCGAGCAGCGGCTGGCGGGATTGCGCAAGATCGCCAAGGCCAAGGCGATTCTCATGAACACGCGCAACATCGCCGAGGACGAGGCCTACAAGATCATCCGCGATCAGGCCATGGCCAAGCGCGTGACCACCGAGGAGATCGCCGACGCGGTGATCAACGCCAACGAGATCCTCGGGCTGGAACCCAAGCCCAGCAGCGTCCCGACGGATCTCGATTCGCGACGGCCCAGAGTCGTGTCGCGCAAGTCGGTGGCTTGACTTCCACCGAACGCCTCGGAACGCACTGCGAGCTCACGACCGGAACACCCGGCTCGTCTGCGTCTCGTGCAGACAGCTCGCGATTGCCAGCCCCGGGGCGAAGTTGCTCATCTCATCATCGGCCAGAGTGCAGGCCGACTCGACCAGGCCGGGCAGCGCTGCCGCGACACGGCCAAGAATGCGCTGCGCTCCGATGTGCCCGAGGCGCATCGTCTTCACGGCTGCGCTGACCTGATTCTCGGCCCAGGCGAAGAGGTAACCCGTCAGCGCCGCCTGCAGCGGGACGTTCCACTGCACAGCCGCGAACGCGAACGCCGTGGGAAAGGCCGGGGCGGCGAGGCTGGCCAGCGGCTGAAGAAGCTGCGGTGCGAACTCGCCGGTCGAGGTCAGCAGCGTGCGCAGCGACGCGCCCATCTGGACGGTCTCGGCGCGAAGCTCGGCCGTCTCGCGCGCCGCCAGGAACAACTCGTTCCACTGCGCCACGGCCGTCGAATCGCCTCGTTCCCACGCCCGGTGCAGCCGACAGAACACCGGCGCCTCGAAGCGCGCCAGGCTGAACTCGAGCACGTCCTCGAGCCAGCCCGCGATGTCCGCTTCGTCCTTCAGCCACCCTCGCGCGATAGCGGCTTCCAGGCCCTGCGAGTAGCCGAAGGCGCCCACCGGCAGCGCGGGGCTCGCCAGCCGCAGCAGCCGCGCCAGCGCATGCGTTTCAATCATGTGACTACAACAACCTCTCACCACGAAGACAAGAAGAAAGGCAACAAACGAGAAAAGCACCCCATTCACGCCGGAGCTCATATTCGCTCGTTTCACCGCCTTCCTGGCGGCCGCTGCAGACCCCGCCACCTCGACGCTCTCGGCACGCTGACCCGTGCCGATCCAACGCGGTTTGTCTTCCTTTCGCTTTGCTTCGTGCCTTCGTGTCTTCGTGGTGAGCGGTTCGCCTTTCGCCTTAGAAGAGGAAGTAACGCTGCGCCATGGGCAGCACGGTGGCCGGCTCGCAGGTCAGCAGCTCCCCGTCGGCACGCACCTCGTAGGTCTCGGGGTCGACGTCGATGGTCGGGGTATAGTCGTTGAGCGGCAGGTTCTTCTTGGTCAGCTTGCGCGTGCCCTGCACCGCGACCAGCCGCTTGCGCAGCCCCAGGCTGTGCCCGACGGCCTGCTCCAGGCCCGCCGAAGAGACGAAGGTCACCGAGGTGGCCTGGCAAGCGCTGGGGAAGGCGCCGAACATCGGACGGTAGTGCACCGGCTGCGGCGTCGGAATCGAGGCGTTGGGATCGCCCATCGCGGCCGCGGCGATCATGCCGCCCTTCAGGATCAACGAAGGCTTTACGCCGAAGAAGGCGGGACGCCACAGGACGATATCCGCCAGCTTGCCGACCTCCAGCGAGCCCACCTCGTGGGCCACGCCGTGGGTAAGCGCGGGGTTGATGGTGTACTTCGCGATGTAGCGCTTGACGCGGAAGTTGTCGTTGCCTGGGCTGTCCTGCGGCAGCGGCCCACGCTGCATTCGCATCTTGTGCGCGGTCTGCCAGGTGCGCATGATCACCTCGCCCACCCGACCCATGGCCTGCGAGTCGGAGGACATCATGCTGAAGGCGCCCAGGTCGTGCAGGATGTCCTCGGCGGCGATGGTCTCGCGCCGAATGCGCGATTCGGCGAAGGCGACGTCCTCGGCTATGCCGGGGTCCAGGTGATGGCACACCATCAGCATGTCCAGGTGCTCGTCGATGGTGTTGACGGTGTAGGGCCGCGTCGGGTTGGTCGAGGACGGCAGCACGTTGAGCTCGCCGCAGGCGCGGATGATGTCCGGCGCGTGCCCGCCGCCCGCACCTTCGGTGTGATAGGTGTGGATGGTGCGCCCCTTGAACGCGGCCAACGTGGTTTCCACGAAGCCGGACTCGTTCAGCGTGTCGGTGTGGATTGCCACCTGCACATCCATCTCGTCGGCCACTGCCAGGCAGTTGTCGATCGCCGCCGGTGTGGTGCCCCAGTCTTCGTGCAGCTTCAGGCCCATGGCGCCGGCCGCCACCTGCTCGCGCAGCGGGTTGCGCAAACTCGCATTGCCTTTGCCGAGGAAGCCCAGATTCATGGGAAAGGCCTCGGCCGCCTGCAGCATGCGGTGGATGTGCCACGGCCCCGGCGTGCAGGTGGTGGCCTTGGTACCGGTAGCCGGTCCCGTGCCACCGCCGAACATGGTGGTCACGCCCGACATCAGCGCCTCTTCGATCTGCTGCGGGCAGATGAAGTGGATGTGCGCGTCGAGCCCGCCGGCGGTGGCGATCAGGCCCTCACCCGCGATGATCTCGGTGGCCGCGCCGATGACGATGTCTACCCCTGGCTGGATGTCGGGGTTACCGGCCTTGCCGATGCCACTGATGCGCCCGTTCTTGATGCCGATGTCAGCCTTGACGATGCCCCAGTACTCCACGATCAGCGCGTTGGTGATGACCGTGTCGGCGACCTCGGCCGCGCGCCGCTGGCTCTGACCCATGCCGTCGCGGATCACCTTGCCGCCACCGAACTTCACCTCTTCGCCGTAGATCGTGTGGTCCTTCTCCACCTCGATCCACAGCTCCGTATCGGCCAGCCGGACCTTGTCGCCGGTGGTCGGGCCGAACATCTCGGCGTAGGCCGAGCGCGTGATCTTCAGGCTCATCAGAGTTTTCCCATCACCTTGCCCAAGAAACCGTACACCGCGCCCTCGCCTGCCAGCTCCACCAGCTCGACGGTGCGCTCCTGCCCGGGCTCGAAGCGCACGGCCGTGCCGGCCGGGATGTTGAGACGGAAGCCGTACGCGGCAGGCCGGTCGAACGCGAGTGCCTCGTTAGTCTCGTAGAAGTGGTAATGCGAGCCGACCTGGATCGGCCGGTCGCCGGTGTTGGCCACGTTGACGGTGACCGTGCGGCGGCCGGTGTTGAGCTCGATCTCGCCGGGCGCGGTCTTTACTTCCCCTGGAATCATCAGGAGCTCCTGCGCAGGACTACCTCTCACCACGACACGAAGACACGAAGAAAAGCCGTCCTTCCTGGAGCTATAGAGATCCGGTAGCTTTCCTGACGTCCTTGGCGCCTCGGCGGTTCGGACTCAAACTTCCTCGTTCTTCTCCGCGTCATTCTTTTCAACAGGATTTCTTCGTGTCTTCGTGCGTTCGTGGTGAGGGGTGGGTTTAGGTGATGGGTTGGTGGACGGTCACGAGCTTGGTGCCGTCCGGGAAGGTCGCCTCCACCTGGATCTCGGGAATCATCTCCGCGACGCCTTCCATCACATCGGCACGCTTGAGCAGCGTGGTGCCGAAGCTCATCAGCTCCGCCACAGTCCTGCCGTCGCGCGCACCTTCCATGATCGCGGCGCTGATGTAGGCGACCGCCTCCGGGTAGTTGAGCTTGAGCCCGCGCGCCTTGCGGCGCTCGGCCAGCAGGGCGGCAGTAAACACCAGCAGCTTGTCCTTTTCTCGGGGCGTGAGCTCCATGTCCTGTCCAGGCTTTCAGGGTGAGTGCGCGCAGCGCGCATGCAATTCGAATGGCCGATCGGAGATTACCGCGAAAGCACGGTGCAGGCAAAGCCCGTGCGCTTTCAAGTCGTCCAGATCCGGGGCGCACATGCTGCGCGCTGCACCAGTGACGGACGCAGGATTCCCCACAACGCCCGAAAATAGTGCTGCGCCCGCTGCACCGAGTGACCGAGGTAGCGTGCGGCGAGCACGCCCGGCAGTGTGGTAACGCCGCAGAGCGCGCCGTCCTCCGCTGCGATGGCGCGGCAGTCGGCGACCACGGCGGGCTCCGACTCCAGGCCCACCGCCAGCAGCAACCCGCTGACCGGACAGCCGCGCAGGCCCGCGGGCGAGGTCAGCAGCCCGCTGCCGCCCTGCAGCCAGGCGCGTTCCTCCCAGAGACGGGAATCCTCGCGCGAGACCTCGAGCTGCTGCCTCAGTTCGCCTGCCTCGAAGCGCTCACCCGCGGCGGTACGGCCCAGGCAGGTGATCTCCCATCCCAGGAAACGAGCGTCTCTGGCAAGATCGACGTGCAAACGCGTAGACGCGCGTGCGCCGCGATACAGGATCTGCTCCTGCGGCAACCACTCCAGACATCCGCCCGCGGCGACCGCGATGCGCGCAGTCTGCGTCGCCCAGCCGCCGCCGGAGCGATACCACTTGGCCGCGCCAGGCGTGGTGATGAGCGCGTGCGCGCCGGCGTCGACGTGCAGATCGATCTCGAGCCGATCGCCCGCCACGATCCCGGCAGGCGGATGCACCACATAGGTGTGGCACACCCCTGGGCCTTCCGGGTAGAACGGCCGCTGGACGCGCAACGGGCCGAGGTGCTCGCGCCGGGCCAGGACGGTGCGGTCATCGTGCCGGGCATAGCCCAGGCGCAGCCGTGCCAGCCATTCTTGGCGGCTTGGCGTCGGGGGCGATGCGAGGCTGGTCACACCGGGAGTATGCCAAAGGGCTTGACCCACCGCCGCGACCGCCCAGACATGTCACCAACCTCGATCAAAATCAAACCCCCAAAACGCATCGACCTCAAAGGACACGAAGGTCACGAAGACACCTTGGTAGGACGCGTGTCGCGGCAGGGCTTCACATCTGCCGCTCTTCACGACCCGGGAGGCAGTGCCACTGGACTCCCAGGCTCCAGACGGGTACTTCTCAGTGTTCCTTCGTGTCCTTCGTGGTTCGCGAGGTTCTTCAGCCAGCGCAACGCCAGACCAGCGTCCGATTGTTCGCCGGCACCCTGCGCTGGCACTCGCGGGTCGGACATTCCCAACGCGCCGGATGCTCATCCTCCAAGTCGACATACTCGCCGCGCAAAGCTCCCCCCAAAGGGGTATTGTGAGTGCAGCAGGCAGACACAGAAACTTCGCAGCGTCGATCGCCGGCTGGCCGCTGACGATACCATCCCGCCCTCGACGCGCACGCTCTCGGAGGACGAAGAACCTGGATCCCCGGATCGATCGGCACAGCACCCTGCTGCCGGCAGGGTGGGCCGGAGCCCATCCCGACACCCGCGCGGTGACCGGTCTCAACCGCGCCTTGGCCTCCCTGAGCGCCTGCAACAAGGCGGTGGCAGCCGCCACCGGTGAGCAGGACCTGCTCGAGCTCGCGTGCGAAGCGATCGTGCAAGCCGGCGGGTATCCCCTGGCCTGGGTCGGCTATGCGGAGCCGGACGCCGGGCAACCGTTGCGGGTGCTCGCCCAGTTCGGGCTCGACCGGGGCTATATCGAGCGGGTCCGGATCGGTTGGGGGCAAGACGACGGGCGGTGCGGAGCAACGGGCACGGCTATCCGCACCGGCCGCCCGGAGGTTGCGCGACGCAGCGCCGGCGATCCGCACTTCGACTACTGGCAGGAGGATCCGACCGAGCAGGGCTACGGCTCGTGCCTAGCGCTTCCGCTCCTGGTGGAAGGCGAATGCCTGGGCGCGCTGACGCTCTACGCCGTCGAGACCGACGCGTTCGGTGACGCTGAGGTGCTGGTACTGGCGCAAGCTGCCGAGGACCTCGCCCTGGGCATCGCGCGCCAGCGTGCCGACGCGGGCCGCCTGCACGCCGAGTCCGAGCAGAAGAAGACCGCCGCTGCCCTGCGGGTGCAGACTGCCCTGCTCGATCAGCTGTTCGAGAGCGCCGCCGAGGCTATCGTTCTGCTCGACCTGGATGACCGTGTCATCCGAACTAATCGCGAGTTCACCCGGATGTTCGGCTACACCGCGAGCGAGTGCGGTGGCCAGTTGCTCAACGAGCTCATCGTTCCCGCGGCGCGGCTCGGCGAGGCCCGACGGCTCACGCTGGAGGTCAGCCAGGGCAAGCCGTGCAACGCCGAGAGCGTGCGTCGCCGCAAGGACGGTTCGACCCTGCACGTGTCGATCCTGGGAGCGCCCATCTACAGTGGCGAGCTGCAGATCGCCAGCTACGCCATCTACCGCGACATCAGCGAGCGCAGGCGGATCGAGCGGATGCAGGCGCGGCGCGTCCAGGAAGCGGCGCTGCGCGCCGACATCCAGGCGATCTTCGCGCATGCAGTCCGGCAGACTGAGGACGCCTTGCAGCACACCGCCGACGCGCTGGTGCGCCACCTCGATGATGCGCTGGTGCGCATTTGGACATTCGATGGCAATGCGCCGGCACTCGAGCTGCGCGCAAGCGCGGGGACCGACAGCCACGCGGGGTCCGGTCGCTCACACGTCGAGCTGGACAGCACGCTGATCGCAGCGGTTGCCCGGGACCGTGTCGCATACGTCACCAACGACCGGCCGCCGGCCGGAACAGAGCCAGGCAACGCGCAGTGGGAGCACAGCGAGGGCATGGCGACCATCGCAGGCTACCCGCTGGTGATCGACGATGCCCTGGCCGGCGTGCTGGGCGTGTATGCACACCAGCCGCTGGAGACCGACACGCTCGAAACGCTCGAGTCGATCGCCGGGACGATCGCCCAGTGCATCGCACGCCAGCGGGCGCAGGAAGCACTGCGGGCGAGCGAGGAGCGCTTCCGCGCCATCGTGGATCAGCAGACCGATCTGATCTGCCGGTTCCGGCCCGACACGACGCTCACGTTCGTCAACGATGCCTACGCCCGGCATTTCGGCATTGCGGCGGACGAGCTACTGGGGCGCAGCTTCCTCGATCTCATCCCCGAAGAGCAGCGCCCCGGCGCGCGCGCACACATCGAGTCCCTGTGCGCCAACCCGCGCGTGGTCGCGTACGAGCACGCTGCCGTTGCCGCCGACGGCAAGCTGCGCTGGCACCAGTGGATCGACCGGCTGGTTCCTGACGCCCGTGGGCGCGTCGAGTTTCAGTCCGTGGGACGGGACGTCACCGAGCGCCGGCAAGCGGAAGACGCGCTCCTGCACGGCGGGCAAATCGCGCGTGCCCAGGCCGCCATCATCACCGCCACGCTGCAGTCGATCACGCGCGAACCTACGCTGGACTCGTTCATCGGCCAGGTGCTGCGCACCACCGTCGAGCAGCTCGGCGGGTTCGCGGGGACGTTCTGGGTCCCGACCGACACGCCAGGCAGCCTGCGCGTATACCTCGACCTGGAGGACGACCAGCTGGTCAAAGGGGAAGACTCCGACCATCCGGGCCGCAACCCGCAGCGCATCATCGATCTGCAGCCGGAACCACCGGCACAGCTCGGCGACCCGAAGGTGTTCGACATCGATCACCTGCGCAAGCACCCGGACTATGCGCCATTCCGGGAGTGGGCGCAGCGCCGGGGTGTGCGCACGGTGCTGCAGGTGCCGATGGTGTTCGGCAACCAGGTCGTGGGCCTGTACACCGTGCGGTTCGACCATGAGCGCAGCTTCGGACCGGAAGACCTGCAGCTGGCGAAGGCGCTCGCGCTGCAGGCCACGCTGGCCATCCGGCTCACGCAGCTCGGCGAGCAGGCGCGCCAGGCAGCTGTAGCGGCGGAGGGCGAGCGCGTGGCGCGCGACAAGGCGGTCGAACTCGACGCTGTGAACGCGGCGCTGCGCGCCGAAGTTGTCGAACGGCGGCGCGCCGAGAAGCTGGCCCGGGCGCACTCCAGTGTGATCACCGGGACGCTGCGCTCTCTGACGGTGGAGCCCAAGCTGGACGTGTTCATCGGCCAGGTGCTCAAAGCCATCGCCGACGAGCTGGGTGCGCTGTCCGGCGCGTTCTGGATCCGCGAGCCCTCGACCGACCTGATGCATCTGCAGTTCAACTACGAGCGCGGAGAGCTCACCCGCCAGGCTGAGGCGCAGCAGCCGTGGCAACTCCCTCGCACCGCACCGGCGGTCGGGGCCGGTCAGACCGATCCGCAGGTGGTGATCTACTCCGACGCGGACATCGATACCAGTCCCGCGCTCGCGCCGTTGCGCGGATACCTGCGCGCCGCCGGCGTCCGCCGGGTGCTTGCCGTGCGCCTGTTCTTCGCCGGTGACTTCTTCGGCACCTACTCGGTGCGCTTCACAAGCGCGGAGCCGCTGGCTGAAGACCAGCTCAATCTCGCGCGTGCGCTCGCGCAGGAGGCCACACTGGCGATCGCGCTGGCGCGGCTGGAGGCGCAGGCGCGTGAGGCGGCCACGGCCACCGAGCGCGAGCGTGCGACGCACGAGCGTGCTGCGCAGCTGGCCAAGAGCAACGCGGTGCTGCAGAGCTCGCTCCAGGCGCTAGCCTCCAGCCCCAGTGAGGAGCCGTTTCTCGCGCATGTGCTGGAGACCATCGGGACCACGCTCGACGCGCACAGCTGCGCTCTGTGGCGCCTGTCCCCCGCTGCCGGCCGCGTCTGGCTGGATCTCGCCTTCAGCCGGGGCCGCGTCGTCGTCGCCGAGGAGCTGGCCAGGTCGCCGCTTGCCCGCGCCTTCGAGCAGGCGGTCGCCGCCGAGCCTGCTCTGCTCCAGCTCATGACGCGTCCCACCGCTTACGTCATCGAAGACCTGGCCGCGAGCGATCTATATCCCGCACCGATCAAGCACGCGCTGCTGCAGCTCGGGGCGCGCTCGGTGACTTCGATGCCCATGCGCATCGGCGACCAGGTCCTCGGCAGGTTCGAGGTGCGCCTCGAACGCACTGGCCCGCTCGCCCCGCACGACCTGGAGATCCTGGAGGCGCTCGCTAATCAGGTGGCGCTGGCCGTGCAGATGGCGCGACTGGCCGAGGAGGGCAGACAGGCGGCCGTGATGGCCGAGCGCGAGAAGGCCGCACAGGAGCGCGCGCTGGAGCTGGCCAGAGTCAACGCAACGCTGCAGGATGCCCTCGAGCTGCTCACTTCCGAGCCGATCCTCGACCGCTTTCTCGCCCATCTGTTGCGCAAGGTGACCGAGCAGTTCGGCGCCCACAGCAGCTCGCTGCTGCTGCCCGACGAAGAGCGCGAGCGGCCGTTCTTCCATCTGACGTTCCAGGGGGGCCAGGTGTACGACCGCGAGGCCTTCCGCAGCTCGCCGCTGGCGGAGGTGATCGCCGACGAAGACGCTGCGCAGCAGCGCTGGGCGCTGTTCCGCGACCCTCGCACACATGTGGTCGTCGACATCGACCAGCCTGACTTCGACGATGCACTGCGCCGGGCGCTCAGCGCAATAGGTGTTGCGGCCCTCACGACGACGCCGCTGCGTCTGGGCAAGAGCGTGATCGGCCGGCTCATCGTGCGCTTCCACCATCCCCACACGCCGGGCTCGCAGGAGCTCGAGCTGCTGCAAGCCATCGCGAACCAGATGGCGGTGGCCTTGCAGATGGCGCGCCTCGCCGAGCAAGGGCGGCAATCGGCCGTCTTCGCCGAGCGCAACCGCCTCGCCCGGGACATCCACGATACGCTGGCGCAGGGCTTCACCGGTGTCATCGTGCAGCTCGAAGCAGCGATGGACGCGATCGGGCACCGGCGGCGGCGCGAAAGCGACCACCATATCGAGCGTGCGGCGGACCTGGCGCGCCAGAGCTTGGCCGAGGCGCGCCGCTCCGTGCACGCCTTGCGCCCGCTGGCGCTGGAGTCCGCCGGCGTGGGTTCGGCGCTGGAGCGGTTGCTTGTCACGATGACCGCCGGGACCGGGATCGACGCCCAGTGCCTCACCTCGGGGGCGGTCCGCAAGTTGCCGCCCGAATGGGAGGAGAACCTGCTGCGGGTAGGTCAGGAAGCACTGGCCAACGCGCTCAAGCATGGCAATCCGCACCACATCCGGGTGGAGCTGCGGTTCGATACCGACGAGATCGGCCTCTCGCTGCGGGACGACGGCACCGGCTTCGACCCGGAAGCGCCGACCTCGGGCATGGGGCTGATCGGAATGCGCGAGCGTGCCGCGCGTCTGGGCTGGCGACTGGAGGTGCGCAGCCGGATCGGAGAGGGAAGCGAGGTCTTCGTGGCGATGCGGCCGCCGGAGTGAGCGCATGGCAAGAGCAACCTCCAGCCGACCGGGCATGAGAGCCGAAGCCACGAAAGGGGCGAAGCCTGTGATCGCCGCTTCGGCGGCGCCGGACGCGCATCTGCGCATTCGCGTGCTGATCGCCGATGACCATGTGGTCGTGCGCGAGGGGCTGGTCGCGATGATCGATCGCCAGCCGGACATGACCGTGGTGGCACAGGCCCCCAACGGCGCCGAAGCCGTGGAGCTGTGGCGCAGCCACGGCCCCGACATCGCACTGCTCGATCTGCGCATGCCTGTGCTCGACGGAGTCGGCGCGATCGGGCGGATCCGCGCAGAGGACCCCAAGGCGCGCATCCTCATCCTCACCACCTACGACGGCGACGAGGACATCTACCGCGGCATGCGCGCGGGGGCCAAGGCCTATCTGCTCAAGGACACGCCGCGCGAGGAACTGCTCCAGTGCATCCGCGCCGTATACAGCGGCGAGAGCTACATCCCCCCCGCGGTGGCGGCCAAGCTCGCCTCCCAGGTCAGCGGCGAGCGGCTAACCACCCGCGAAATGGAGATCCTGGCACTAATCGCGCGCGGCAGAAGCAACAAGGCCATCGCACGCGAGCTCGACATCAGCGAGGGCACCGTCAAGACCCACGTCAAGAGCATCCTGCAGAAGCTCGACGCGACCAGCCGCACCGAGGCGGTGTCGATCGGGGCCAAGCGCGGGCTAGTCCGGCTCTGATCGGCGCGCACACGCCCCTCCCAACGCCGGAGCAGGCGGATCTGCACCGGGTTGCACCGCAGTTCGGAGCAACGCCACGCGCACGACAGCCTAAACTGAGCGAGCTCACGAAAGCCCCTGGAGAAATCCCGATGACGACCCAAGCGCCCAAACCCGAGAACGCGCGCATCGAGACGGATGCACTCGGCCCCGTGCCGGTCCCGGCCGAGCGGCTGTGGGGCGCTCAGACC
>DAIQQA010000085.1:0-1958 GCA_036787045.1 Burkholderiales bacterium
TCACAGTGACCTTCAGTGCCCCTATCACGCGGATAGGTTTTGATGCCATAGGGAACGACGACGACGATATCACCATACGGACCTTCCACGCCACACTACGAACCGGCAGCTTCACCTATGACACCTTGCTGACTCCAACCTTTCTTGGCGTGGAGGATCTGGCAGGGATTGACCGGATCGAAATTGCCGCAGGGGAAATTACCAACGGGGCTTTGGGCATGGACAACTTCCGTTTCGAGGGTACTGCCGCTGCCGTTCCCGAACCATCCAGTCTGCTCCTGCTTGGCACAGCGGTCATCAGTCTGGTCGGCTATGGTTGGCGGAGACAGCAGTGGAGGCAAAAACAAAGAACGGATTTGCATTAGCCCTTGCTCTGGGACCGAGTCCGCGTCTAACCCCCGACCGGATGGACAAATCAGCCGGGCAGCGCGTGCTGGCCATCGGCCAGGTTCCGTGCGGAAGAAGCTGCCAGGGATGGGCCCCGCGCGGCACCCAAGCTTGCCGCCGTGATGCGACAAGGGCGCGTCTTGAGTCCGCTTCAGCGCAAGTCCCTGCGATTCAGCGCACGTCGAATACGAGCTTCCCTCTAAAATGACGGCCTTCGCTCATCGCGTGGGCCGCGGCCGCGTCCGATAGGGGATAGCGCCTGATCTCGGGAGGACGCACAACGCCTGATCGCGCGAGTGCAATGATGCGCTCGAGATGGGCCCGGTCGCGTCCGACCTTCGGGCGGTACGCGCGGACGTCCGTCCGTGGCGACGAGGGTGCCGATGTGCCCGAGGCGATGAACGCGGCGCGACCACCGGATCGCAACACGGCGAATGACTTCAGTGCCACTTCGCCTCCCACCGTGTCGAAGACCGCATCGCAGCCTGACACCTTGTGCGTGAAGTCCTCGGTTCGGTAGTCGATGATCTCATCTGCGCCGAGCCCGCGCACGTAGGCATGGTTCGCGGCGCTCGCGGTGGTGATGACACGCGCTCCGATGTGCTTCGCGAGCTGGATCGCAAAACCCGCGACGCCGCCCGCACCGCCCTGGATCAGGATCGTCTCGCCACGCGCAAGCTGGAGCGTGTCCTCGATCGAAACCAGCGCCGTCAGACCGGCGAGCGCGAGCGCAGCGCATTCCGCATGCGACAGCGCATCGGGCTTGCTCGCCACGATCGCTGCCTTGATTGCGATCTTCTCCGCATACGCACCCTCCTGGCCCACGTCACAGACACCGAACACCGGCTCACCCACTTTGAAATCGCCCACCCCTTCGCCCAGCGCCGCGACGACGCCGGAGAAGTCTCGGCCCAGCACGTAGGGAAAGTGCGAAACGGGTGCATAGCTTCCGGCGCGCATTTTCCAGTCGGCTGCATTCACGCTCGCGGCATGAACATCCACGAGCAGTTCGCCTACGCCAGCCACGGGATCCGGTACCTCGCCGTACTGCAAGACCTCGGGACCCCCATGCCGCATGAAGAAGGCGGCCTTCATCGGTGTCCGATCTCCTTAGTAGAACGGGACTTCAGCATATCAGCATCGGACCAGCTTGGCGAAGAACGGGCTATTTCGTGCATCGGAGCTGGAACTCATCGGGTTCTTCTCGGCGGTTCGCCCACTCCCAGTCGAACGGCGGCGGCCGGAATCGACAGCGCTCAGGCGAGCTCGGCCAGCCGCCGCTCGAGGAACCGCCGCTCGGGCTCCTGCCTGGTGAGGGCGACCGCCCGCTCGTAGGACGCACGCGCCTGCGCTCGGTCGCCGAGCCCGCGGCACAGACCCGCCCGCACAGCGTGCGCGAGGCGGTAGTCCTGCAACGCGCCGCGAGCGAGCAATGCGTCGACGAGTGCGAGCCCGGCCGCCGGCCCGTCGCGCATCGCCACCGCGACCGCGCGATTCAGCGCGACCACCGGCGACGGCTCGACGCGCGCCAATGCGTCGTACAGCCCAACGATCTCGGCCCAGTCGGTGGC
>DAIQQA010000085.1:2058-12942 GCA_036787045.1 Burkholderiales bacterium
GGCAAGCAGTGCATGGGCAATGACGTAAACGAGGATCAGGCGACTCGCATCTGGTGAAGGTCGAGCGGTCGGGGCTGCCCCAACGCGTGTCCCTGGCCGTAGTTGACGCCGATCTGTCTGAGCTTCAGCAGAATCTCTGGGCTCTCCACCCACTCAGCGATAGTCTTGAGTCCCATCATGTGGCCGACATGATGGACTGCTTCCACCATCGCGTGGTCGATATCATCCGCCACAAGACCTGTGACGAACACGCCATCGATCTTCAGATAGTCGACGGGCAGGGTCTTGAGATAGCTGAATGAAGACAGGCCAGTGCCGAAGTCGTCCAGTGCGAACCGGCAGCCAAGTCCCTTCAGTGTGTCGATGAAGCGCAGCGCATGTGCGAGCTCCGACACGGCCGAGGTCTCGGTGATCTCGAAGCAAAGCTTACTCGGCGCCACCCGGGTCGCATCGATCTGGTCGGTGACGTAGTCCAGAAAGTCTGCTGCACCCAGGGACTGTCCCGATATGTTGATGGCGAACATGACATCGCCGCCGATATCCGAGGCGGCGGACAGTGCTCCCAGGCTTCTTTTCACCACCCAGCGATCGAGCGCAAGCATCAGACCATAGCGTTCGGCTGCCGGCAGAAAAGCGCCGGGCAGCACGATGTGCCCCGCCTCATCCAGCATTCGGATCAGAATCTCTCCGTGCACGCCATCGGGCGTGTCGGAGCACGGCAGGATCGGCTGGTAGTACAGACGAAAGCGCTCGTCGGCCAACGCCTCCTGAATGCGCGGCATCCAACGCATCTCGCCGTCGCGCTGAGCCAGCACAGCGTCCTCGGCGCGATAGACATGAACGCGGTTCCTGCCCTTCTCCTTGGCGGCGTAGCAGGAGCTGTCGGCGGCGCTGAATACGCCTGCCAGCGTCTCGCCGGCCTGCGTGATCGGCACCAGGCCTATGCTCACTCCGATGGTGAAGCTCCTGTCGTTCCAGCCGAAACGGAAGCCCTGCAGCAGCTCCCGCAGAGAATCGGCAATGCGCTTGGCCTCGTTCACGTTGCAGTGCTCGAGCAGCACGCCGAATTCATCGCCACCCAACCTCGCCAGCGTATCTCGCGCCCGCAGCTTGGTATCCGCAGGAGAGCCGAAATCTGCCGCAGCAGGTCGTCTCCAGCGGCGTGACCGCACGTGTCGTTGACCACTTTGAACTGATCGAGGTCGAGATACAGCAAGGCATGCGGAACGTGCGGGTTAGCCGACTCGAGCAGGTGCGAAAGGCGGCGCTCGAATTCCGGACGGTTCACCAGCCCCGTGAGCGTGTCATGGGTCGCCTGGTGGGACAGCTGCTGCGCGAGCTTGCGTTCCTCAGTGACATCCCGAAAGACCAGCACGACGCCGATGCTGGCGCCGTCGCTGTCCCGGATCGATGCCACGGACATGTCGATATTGAGCTCGCGCCGATCGCGCGAGATCAGCAGGCAGCGGTTGGCCGGTCCGACACTCTCGTCGCCCTTCAGGCACCGATCGACCGGGTCTTCGGCCGGCCCGCGCGTGACTTCATCGAGAATATGGAATATTTCAGTGAGCGGACGGCGCCTTGCCGTCAGGTCGTCCCAGCCGGTCAGCCGTTCGGCGACCGCGTTGAGATAGGTGATGCTGGCCATGGCATCCGTGGTGATGACGGCATCCCCGATGCTGGCCAGGGTGACGCGGAACAACTCCTTCTCCGTTCGCAGAACGTCGTTGGCCTGTGCCAGCTGTCCGGTGCGCTCCTGAACTTTGCATTCCAAGTCGTCGTATGCGCGACGCAATGCCTCTTCAGTGCGCCGCCTTACCTGCATTTGCCCTTCCAGCTCCTGGTTGATCGCCTGCTGCCGATCATGGGCCGCCGCCAGATCGTCCAGCAGATCCGCATTGTCGAAGCGCAGCCGGAGCGACTCCGTAACCGATCTGTAGTGGCGTGCCGAAATCAGCGACATCATCGCGATGAACAGGATCAGCATCGAGCTCATCGCCAGGAACATCTCGCCTTCGCGGAGCATCAGCTTGACGGCGAACGGCAGGATCGCCGGGACCAGGAAAGCCGCATAGGCACCGCGAAACGAGGACAGGGTGGACATGCCGCCGGCCGACAGGCCGGCCAGCACGAAAAGCAGGAACAGCTCCTCCAGCGTGGCGTCGGGCGGAAGCGGAAACACGGCGGCGAGCCCCCATACCACCCCGGAGATCAGTGCTCCGGCGAGGAAGCGGCGGCCCCACCGTCCCGCCTCCGTCACCGACGGCTTCGCTTTGAAGTACGCGCGCCGCAACCCCACGCGGGCCGATGTCGTGACGGCCAATGCGAACAGCCACACGAGGAGCCACAGTGGCGAAACATGGCCCCACAGGACGTAGACGACCAGAGCGCCGACGATCGTCGTGGCGATCAGCGCGGAGGGAAGCTGCTCGAAGAGAAGTCGGACCTGCTCGGCGCGGATCTGCTCCCGATGCCGATTTGCGTCCGGTCGCGACGTCGGACGCGTTGCCGTCGATCCGCTGTTCCTGCGGGCGCCGGCAAGTGCTCGACGAAAGCCTGTAAACGACCAGCGACTCATCACAACCCGCTCTTACCAGTGTTGGCAATGTCCGCGGCCCGTAGCCTCCGAGACCGAGATCGCCTGCAGACGCGACCTCAATAGTACGCGATGATCGCGCTTCGGATTCAATGTCGCCTATGGACTACAGTTGAGATCGGGTAGCGGAGGGGTGACTCCGTGGCACTTCGAGATGCAGTGGGCATCGAAACGGCCTCTTCCCAGTGCCCAAATTCATCCTGCCGCGCGCGCCATAGGACACGAGGGCCTGCGATCACGCAGGCCCTTTGTACTTCCGGCCTGTGCCGCATCAATGCCCCTGGGCTCCGACTCCCCGCAGGGCGCCGTCGGCCAAGGCGGCTTTGTCGCAGGGATGTCACAAGTCTTGCTACTGTATCGGGCGACGTGCACTGCGCGGACCTGTTCCCGAACCGGTCTAGCTGGCTGCACGCGCCCGAACCTCCAGACATGGCTCCGCGACCCGCCCCGAGATGAACAGGACCACGGTTTTCTCCAAGACCGGTAAGGGCCTGCTCGAGATCAAGGGCAAGTCCAGCCGCCTCCCGAAGGACCAGTTCCGGGTCCTGAACCTGGTGGACGGCAAGGCCACCCTGCAGGATCTGGTCGAGAAGAGCCGGATCTCCGAGGTCGAGCTGCGCAAGGTCCTGGGAGGGCTTTCCGACGCCGGATTCATCAAGGAGTTCGCCAACCCTGCGGTGAGCACTCCCGTTCCCGCCGCCTCGTCCACTCCGGCCGAAGGGGAGGACCTCGATTTCACGCAGCTTCTCGGGCCGGCCAATCCGTCCCCATCCCCGAGCCAAACCGCCGGGAGGCCTCATTCACCGGCGGTCCAGCAGACGGCCGCGGCGGCGGACGCTGCGACGGCCACTGCCGAAGCCGAACGAAAGGCCAAAGAGGGGGCGGCACGGCGCCAGAAGCTGGAGGCGGAGATCCGGGCGCGTATCGAGGCCGAGGACCGGGCGAAGGCAGAAGCCGAGCGCCGTGCGCGCGAGCAGCTGGAAGCTGAGGCGCGCGCCAAGGAGGAGGCGGCACGCAAGGCCAAGGAGAAGGAGGAAGAGGCGCAGCGCCAGAAGCTGGAGGCGGAGATCCGCGCGCGCATCGAAGCGGAGAACCGGGCCAAGGAAGAGGCCGAGCGGCAGGCGCGCGAGCAGCGCGAAGCCGAAGCGCGTGCGAAGGAGGAGGCGGCACGCAAGGCCAAGGAGGAAGAAGCGCAGCGCCAGAAGCTGGAGGCGGAGATCCGCGCACGCATCGAAGCGGAGAACCATGCCAGAGAAGAGGCCGACCGCAAGCGCGAGCAAGAAGAGGAACGCCAACGCCGCGAGCAGGCGCAGCGCGCGCAGCAGCAGGAAGATGAAAGGCAGTGCAAGGCACAGGAGCAGGTCCCGGACGGCTCCTTCCTGGGGCTGGATTTCACCGACACGCCTGCGGCGGCCCCCAAGGCGGCCTCCGGTGCCGATCCCGATGCACGGAGGCTCGCGGAGGCACAGGCGGCCAAGGCGTCGCACTTCCAGGACGAGGCGAGGCGCAAGGCTCTGGAAGAGCAGGCGCGGCGTGCCCGTCTGGAAGAAGAAGCCCGCGCCGCCCTGGCCCGCGCCGAGGAGGAAGCACGGGCGAAGGCGGAAGCCGAGGCGCGCGCCACAGCCGAGGCTCTGAGCCGGGCTCGCCGGGAGGCGGAGCAGCGCGCACGCGAAGAAGCGGTCCGCCGCCAGCAGCGGGGGCGGGGATCCCAGAAGCCGAAATAGACTGTCTCACGCGCCGCTCATCCGGCGGGATCTGCGGCGCGAACTCCATGACCTCCTGGATCCCCGCCGGAGCCTGCCCTCGATCTGATCGGGGGCGCGGCCGACAACCTGGCAACCGCCGAACTACCGCACTCTGGCCTCGACGGGATCGGGGGGGAACGACACACCCTTGATCCGAGTCTCTCGATCAGGCCGCGGCAGGAAGCAGCTCGCTGTAGCCGAGCCGGGAGGCGTCCTCGTCCAGGGGTGCGACCTGCGGATGCCAGAGCAAGCGCTGCGGCATCGTCCGCATGCAGTGCAGCGTGCCGAGGACGGCGCGATAGTAGGAGGTCTTGGCGGCGTAGAAACCGCAGTCGGCCTTGCGGGACGCCCAGGCGAGCCGGCGCGCGGGGAGGCCGAGCAGCTGCTCGACTTCTTCGCCGCCGCGCCACGCATAACCGTCGTCGGCCTCCAGGATGTCCTCGAGCGACAGGGTGTCGGCGAGAAAGATCTGCCGCACCTCGAGACGATAGTCCTGTTCCCCGTCTCCATGTGCACTGAGCAGCCTCAGGTAGCGCTGGGCAGAGCCGGGGTGCGAGCTCACCTCGAGGGCGAGCACGCACAGCGGCGCCTCAGGGTGATTGCGGCCGTTGCCTGACCGCCGCTCCCCGGCGTAGAACGCGTCCACCAGATCGGGCGACTCGAACACCAGCATCGCGGCCGGCACATGCAGGTGGAAGTCCCTTCCCAGGTCCTCCAGTGGTGCGGCCAGCATGTCTCGCGAGGCCGCGGGACCGATGTGCACGGTATGCTCCCCGTGCGCGCGCAGATGCAGGAAGGTCTCGTAGATCCAGTACTGCTGCGCAGCCTTCTGCACCAGCACTTCGTGGTATGCGGGCGTCTGCTGAAACCGTTCGAATTGCTCGGCGCCCATGCTGGAGGCCAGGGCCCGCTTGAGGTGAACGACGGCGCCGCGGATATAGCGTCCCCTGCAGTGGTTGAGGCCCGGATCCTCGGCCAGGGGCACGAGCGGACCTGCCGCCTTGAGCTGCGCAATATCCTCGTCGAGCGTGCTCGCCAGGCCCAGCTGCTGGTCTGCGAGCAGTCTCTCGTAGTACGTCGGCTGCATGGTCGCCCTCCTTCACAGGGAGAACTGCGACGCGGCGGCGGCTCGCTGCCCGCATCCCAACCTCGTCCCGTGAGAGACGGGAGGCTCGGCCGGACTTGCCTGGAACCTGCCTATTCTGATCCTCTAACGACACCGAGGGGGTTGCCTTGAGAGCCCGTCGAGCGCCTCTCCGGGACGGGCCCGCGCGGAGACAGGCAGCGCGGCGGGAACCCGGTACCTGCTGCGCTGGAGCGGCGGCTCGCGCGCTTTAGGGAGTCTCCGAGCACGTCCTGCATTGCTGCTCCCGCCACCGATAGGGTCGAGGGCGGGGACGACAGTTTAAGATGTTGCCTGACGCAGGCACGGAAGGCGGCTAAGGTACGCCGGCGCTGATGGCAAGGCCTTGCGCGTGCGGTCCGGGTCGCAGTTACGCCGGCTGGATCACGCCCTTCCCCGAAGTCTGCGCATCGAACAGCCGGTACGCTTCGTCCGCCTGGTCCAGTCGCCAGCGGTGGGTGAACAGGCGATCCACGTCGATGCCGCGGTCGGCGATGTAGCGGGCGCATTCGGCCTGGCCGACAGTGGAGAAGGTCCACGACCCGATCAACGTCACCTGTCTGCGCAGCAGATCGTTGCTCACGTCCAGGGTGACGCTGTCGCCCTCTCCGACGAAGCAGGCCTTGCCCCACGTCCGCACGCAGCGCACGGCCTGTGCCCGCGCCAGCGGCGACGAGGAGGCGTCGAGCGAAAGATGCGCGCCGAGACCATGGGTCAGATCCTTGATGGCCTGCACCACATTGTCGGTGTTCTTGGGGTCGATGAGTGCATATGCGCCGAACTCTTTAGCGCGCGCCAGGCGTTCCGCGCTGGTGTCCAGGGCGATGACGCGCGCGCCCATCGCCGCGGCGAGCAACGTGGCCGAGAGTCCGACCGGACCCTGGCCGAACACCGCGATGGTGTGATCTCCCTGCAGGCCGAGCCTGTGCAGGGCGCCCCAGGCCGTGCCCGTCCCGCAGGAGATCGCAGCCCCGGCTGCGAATGACAGCTCGTCCGGTAACGGGACCAGAGTGCGCGCCGGGCACTTCATGTAGCGGGCGTGCGCGCCGTGGCCGGTGATGCCGTAGACTTCGGCCACCCCTTCGACGCACATCTGCATCCAGCCGGTCTGACAGTGCGGGCACACGCCACAGCCGCGGTAGTGGTGCTGCATCACCCGCATCCCGACCCGGGCCTGCTTCTCGGACACGCCCGGCCCCACCGCCACGACCACCCCGCAGGGCTCGTGTCCCGCGATCACCGGGCCGCTCTTCGCTCCCAGCCCCAGGGCGGAAGCGCCTCCGGAGGCGCGGTAGAACTTGAGGTCGCTGCCGCACATGCCCGATGCCTTGATCTCCAGCACGACCTCGCCGGGACCGGGTGTGGGATCAGGGAACTCGAGAATTTCGACCTTACGCTCGCCCGGAAAGACTACACCTTTCATGTTCTGCTCCTCCCCAATGTGGTCTAGTAGCGCGCGTTCCCGGGCGTACGCGGAAACGGGATCGCGTCGCGCACGTTGGACAGACCGGTCACGTAGGCCACCGTGCGCTCGAAGCCCAGACCGAACCCGGCGTGCGGCACCGTGCCGTAGCGGCGCAGGTCGCGGTACCAGCCGTAGTGCTCCTTGTCGAGCCTGGCCTCGGTCATGCGGGCATCCAGGACTTCGAGCCGTTCCTCGCGCTGGCTGCCGCCGATGATCTCACCGATCCCGGGCGCGAGCACGTCCATCGCCGCGACGGTCTTCCCGTCGTCGTTGACGCGCATGTAGAACGCTTTGATCTCCTTGGGGTAGTTCATCAGGACCACCGGCTTGCCGACGTGCTTCTCGGAGATGTAGCGCTCGTGCTCGGACTGCAGGTCCATCCCCCACTTCACCGGGAACTCGAGCTTCTCCTTCGCCTTCTCCAGGATCCCGATGGCCTCGGTGTAGTCCATGCGCACGAACTGCGAATCGACGATGCCCTGCAGCTTGGCGATGACGCCCTTCTCGACACGCTCCTCGAAGAACGCCATGTCGTCGGCACGCTCGGTGAGCACCGTCCTGAAGATGTGCTTGAGCAGCGCCTCCGCCAGCGTGGCGTCGTCGGCCAGGTCGGCGAACGCGATCTCGGGCTCGATCATCCAGAACTCGGCGAGATGGCGGCTGGTGTTGGAGTTCTCGGCGCGGAAGGTCGGGCCGAACGTGTAGACCTTGGACAGCGCCAGGCAGTAGGCCTCGACGTTGAGCTGGCCCGACACCGTGAGAAAGGTTTCGCGCGCGAAGAAATCCTGGCTGTAGTCGATCGCGCCTTGCGGCGTGCGGGGCAGGTTGGTCAGGTCCAGGGTCGAGACGCGAAACAGCGCGCCGGCCCCTTCCGCGTCGGAAGCGGTGATGATGGGCGTGTTCACCCACACGAACCCGTTCTCGTGGAAGAAGCGGTGGATCGAGTGCGCGATGGTGTGACGCACGCGCGTCACCGCGCCGATGACGTTCGTGCGTGGCCGCAGATGCGCCACCTCGCGCAGGAACTCGAAGGTGTGCGGCTTCGGCTGGATCGGGTAGGAGTCGGGGTCTTCGACCCAGCCGATGACGCGCACGGCGCTGGCCTGCATCTCGAAGGGCTGGCCTTTGGCCGGCGACGGCACGACGATGCCGGTGGCTTCGCATGCACACCCCGCGGTCAGGTGCAGCACCTCATCGTTGTAGTTGGGCAGCGTGCTCGGCGCGACCACCTGGACCGGATGGAAGCAGGAGCCGTCGGAGACGTGCAGGAAGGAGATGCCGGCCTTCGAGTCGCGCCGCGTGCGGACCCAACCCTTCAGAGTGACCGGTGTGTCTTTGGGGGCGCGGCCGGCAAGGATGTCCGCACATGCAAGAGAAGCCATTCGGGAACCTCGAACGAATACACGGGAACTCCGCGGTCGCGGTGACCGCAAAGCGAATTGTGCCCGCCGCACGGGCGAGAAAGCAAAAGCAGATACACCTCGCCGGTTTAGGGCGGGGTGGCAGGGAAGACTGTGGTTACGAACCACCGTGCGGCAGACGGGCCCACCCGAAAAGCGCACCTGTACTGGTCCTTCCGCTCTTCTTCGTGTCTTGTGCCTTCGTGGTGAGCGGTGGAGCTAGTGGGTTGCAGTGCTAGCCCTTGCCGGGGCGGAACTCGATCGGAAAGCGCACGTTGAACTCGCGCGAGGACAGTTCTTTCGGCACGTGCGGGAACATGATGCTCCTGGCGAGCTCCAGGGCTCTCTCGTCCAGGGGCGCATTGCCGCAGCTTTCGGCCAGCACGATTCTGCTGATGTAGCCGCCGGCAGCGAACTGCACTTCGATCTCCGTCTTGCCCGCCCAGTTCTTGCCCATGTTTGCCAGCTCCGGTAAGCGGCGCTTGTCGATCACCCGCTTGCCTGCTTTCTGGATGTCCCGCTCGAATCGCGCCAGTGCGCTGTCCTTCGTGCCGGCGCCCTTGGTCCCGGCGCCCTTGGAGCCGGGCCGGGAGGGAGCCGCGTGCGCCAGCTCCGCTGGCGGCGGGGTGGGCTTGGCTTCGGTCGCCGCAGGTTGCGTCTGCGCGGATGGCTCGGGTCCGGGCGTTGCAGGCGGCTGCGCAACTGCGGCCGGAGATTGTGGCGGCACCGGGATCCCGGACTTAGGCTCGGACGCCGCGGGGGAGGCTGCTGCCACGGTCGTCGGCAGGGAAGGCGGCGGTGCGGTCACGGCCTTTGTCGTGGGTTCCGGTCCTGGTGACACCGCAGCCTGCAGCGCCTGCCGGGGCGCGCTGGGCGTCGGCTCCGGCGCTTGCGCGGCTGGTTCCGGCCGACCCGCCTGCGATTCGACGGCAGGTGCAGGAATCTGCGGAGTTTGGGGCTGCGCCGGTGGCGCAGGCTCCCGCGCGGCGGAGGCTGTGCCGGTTGGCTCCGCTGGCAGCGCCGGCTCCGGCGCCCGCGCGACCTGTGGCTGCGCCATCTGCGCCGGTGGGGGCGGCGGTGGGGTGGTGGCGCTCGTCGCTGGCGGCGACAGCGCCGGGCGTTCGCTGCGCGCTTGCGGGGTCTGCGCAACCTGCGGCAGCTGCGTCGAGGTGGGTGTGCTCGGCTCCGATGCGGTCACCGGAGTGTGGGGCGGTTCTGCGCGTTTTGCCGTCTGGGCCTGTGTTACCGGTGGCGCCGGAGATTGCGGTGCCGCTCCTGCCTGCGGCTGCGGCGGGTGCACACTCGCCGTTGCACTCGGTGTCGCCGGCGTCGAGTGTGACGAGGACGAGCGCTGGACCTCTTGTGTCTGCGGCGCGGGGGCGGCCTCAGCCACCGCCTGGTCCGGCCGCTCCTCCGGGCCCTGGAAGCGCTTCAGGAACGCCTCCTGCGCTGCGCTCTCGATGCGCGAACGGTTGGTCTCGACGTCGTACTTGGCCCGGTCCATCGCCGGCAGCTCGTAGCGGTACTTGGCGCACCGGCTGTTGTAGGCGGCAATGAGGGCGTTGAAGAACGCGACCTGGTCGTGCCGGTATCGGTTCATCACGGGGCGGACCGCTTCGATGCGGATGATCTCTGCCAGGCAGTAGCGGAGCTGCGACTCGGACAGCATGTTGCCCTTGCCGAACGGCGGGATCTCCTCTTCGAGCGGGTGCGGCGCACGCGTTGCGCCGGCGGGACGCGTGTCCGGTTCCTGGAGGGGCGAGGAGAGTGCGCCGGGCGGGTCGTCTGCCGAGACCGCGATCCACGGGGTGGCGGCGAGCAGGGCGGCGGCGAGCGCCGCGCGCCAAGCCCGCACTCGCTGCCGCGCGTCGACGGGGCTGTCGCTCCCGGCACGGGACGGTCGCCGGCTGGCGAATGCCGGTGGGTTGCTGGTGCGAAGTGCGAATGTGCAGGGCATGGTCGATCTCATTATGACGCGGCGCGCAGCCTCGCTGTAGTCTCCGGGTGGCGACGCCATCGTCTCGGGACCGGGCCGGCGGACTCGCGCTCTCAGAGGGGAGCGCGGTTCGGCCAACCGGTTCGCTACACACTTGACCGGGCCCTGCAGGTTTCGTTCCTCCTGCGGGCAGCCCCGGACTCCTCAGTCGTGCAGCCCACGCTGGAAGCCGCTCAGCGTGTCGTCGATCAGTCTACCAATGTCGCTCACGGGAGGATGATCGCTGCCAGTAAGGCCCGGTAAGCAATGCTCATTGCGTCCCGATCTTGATCAGGCGCGATCTCGTGTTGTTGGTCTCGAGAGTCTCCTCGACCGTCCCGTCGGCGTCGGCAACGGCGAGCAGATACCAGTCGCCTGCGGCGAGCTGCGCCGGGATCGCCACGAGCGTAGAGCCGCTGCTGTTCGCCCCCGGTGCGAGGGCGCCAACCGCGCGGTTTCCCAGCGCCAGGTCGGCCTCATCGAAGGTCGTATTGCTGGACAGGTAGTACCGCGTGTGCGATGCCTCGGCCGTTGCCCCGCCCCGGTTCCTGGTCGTTTCGGTCAGGGTCACGCTCTGTCC
>DAIQQA010000085.1:13042-20820 GCA_036787045.1 Burkholderiales bacterium
TGTCCAGCCTCGGCTGACGTCGGGACGGTGAGCGCAGACACGGCTAGATCGGCGCCGATCTGAATCGCGCGCCGGATAACGTTGTTGGTTTCGCTGGTTTCCACCACCACGTCCTCACTGTCCGCTGCGGCGATGATGTACCAGCTGTCCGTGGGTGTGCCGGGCGGGATGGTCACCAACGTCGAGCCAGTGTTGCTCGCGCCTGCCGGCAGAGCCGGAACATTGCGACTGCCGATCGGCGTGTCTGAGCCATCCAGCGTGGTGTCGGTGGAGAGGAAGTAGCCGGTCGTCGACGCGTCGGCCGTGCCGCCGCCCTGATTCTTCGTCGTCTCCGTGATGGTGATGCTCAGCCCTTCACCGGCGACGGTCGGCGCGGTCAGCGCGGACACGCTCAGGTCCGACCCGATCTTGAGCGAGCGCGCCGCGGTGTTGTTGGTCTCGCTGGTCTCGCTCACCAGCTCGCCGCTGTCCGCCTTGGCGATCAGGTACCAGATGCCTGCCGCCGTCTCCCCCGGAATGCTCACTGTCGTCGAGCCGGCACTGCTCGTTCCCGCCGCCAACCCGGGTACGCGGCGGGTTCCCAGCCACACGTCGGCCCCATCGAGGGTCGCGTTGGTGGAAAGGAAGTATTTCGTCTCGGAGGCTTCGGCGTCACTGCCGCCCGTATTGTTCGTCGATTCGCTGATCGTGATACTGCCTCCCGGGCCGGCGACCGCCGGCGCGGACAGGGTCGACACGGTGAGGTCGGCGCCGAACTTGATCGACCGCGCCGTG
This sequence comes from Burkholderiales bacterium, assembly GCA_036787045.1. GTDB lineage: Bacteria > Pseudomonadota > Gammaproteobacteria > Burkholderiales > SHXO01 > SHXO01. The sequence goes on from DAIQQA010000085.1 coordinate 13,817, forward strand.
ACGTTGTTGCCCTCGATCGTCTCGGCTACCGCATCCAGCGCATCGGCCTTGGCGATCAGATACCAGGTTCCTGCGGCCACGCCGGTGGGGAAAGTTACGGTCGTCGTGGCGGTGCTGCTCGAGTTTGCGGCGAGTGCTGGGATGCTGCGGACGGTCAGCAGCTCATCGCCCGCGTCGAGCGCGGCGTTGCTCGACAGGTAGAACTGCGTCACCGACGCGCCTGCCGCGCCCCCGCCCTGGTTCTCGGTCGTCTCCGTGACGATCACGCTCTGCCCTGCCGCGGCGACGGCCGGCACGGTCAGGGCCGACACGTTCATGTCGGGTCCGATGCGGATCAAGCGGGTCCTCGTGTTGTTGCCTTCGAAGGTCTCGGGCACTGCACGGGCAGCGTCGGCGTTCGCGATGATGTACCAGTTGCCGGTCGGGGTGTCCGCGCGAAGCACGACGTTGGTCGTGCCGGAGCTGCTCGCCCCCGGCGAGAGGGCCGCAACCTCGCGGCTGCCCAGCGGTACGTCGGCCGCGTCGAGGATGGTGTTGGCGGAAAGGAAGTACTGCATCTGCGATGCCGCCGCTGCCCCGCCGCCCTGGTTCTCGGTCGTGTCGGTGATGGCGATGGTTTCGCCGGCGCCGGCGTTGGTCGGCGCCGACAGGCTCGGGATGTTCAGGTCTGCGCCGATCTGGATCGAGCGGCCCGCGACGTTATTCGCCTCCTGTTCCTCGGGGACGACGCCGGTCGCGTCGGCCAGGGCGATGAGGTGCCAGGTCGCCGCCGCCGTCCCCTGAGGAATGACGGCAACGACGGAGCCGGCGCTGCTGGCGCCGGGCGCCAGGGCGGGGACGCCGCGGCTGGCGATCTCTTGGTCGCCAGAGTCGAGCGCCGTGTCGCTGGAGAGGAAGTAGCGTGTGGTCGAAGGGCCGGCTGCACCGCCGCCCTGATTCTTCGTCGTCTCGGTGAGGGTGATGCTCTGACCTGCACCGGCCGTGGCGGGCGCCGAAAGCGCCGAGGCGACCAGGTCGGGGAACAGCTCATCGCTCACGATCATCACGGCGGCTACGCGGGATGCCGTTGCGATGTAGGCCGCGTCCGGGTTGATGTTGACCGAGACACTTTCGTTCACCTCCAGCAGGGCATCATCGATCGGCATCACAGGTATCGCGGCCGACGCAGCCCCGGCCGGTATCGTCACGCTGGTCGGGATGGGCACGTAGTCGATGCCTGCCGTCGCCGTTCCGGCGACCTCGAACTTCACTTCCAGCTCAGCGTCTGTGTTCCCGGTGCGGCTGAACGTCAGCGCGCCCGCCGTCGGGCCCGCTTCGGTGGCGATGGGCTGGGTGGCAACCACTTTGACCAACGGCGTGTCCGCGCCGCGTTCGGCGATCTCGGCAGAGACGAACAGGTCGAGCCGGCCTGCGCCCGAGGTGTTGTCGACTCCCGGAGCGGCGACGTCAGTCGCACCCAGCGTAAGCGTTTCGGCCAGCTCGTCGATGGTCATCGTCGGGTCGATGGACCGCAGCACCGCGACTGCGCCGGCCACGTGTGGCGTGGCCATGGAGGTGCCGCTCAGCGCCCCGTAGCCGCCCGGAATGGACGAGCGCACCCCTTCGCCCGGCGCGCTCATGTCCGGCTTCACGGCGCCGCCGCAGGGAGACGGCCCACGGCTGCTGAAGGAGGCGACTTCGTCGAACATGTCGGTCGCTCCTACGGCGAACGCTTCGACATACGCCCCGGGGCTGCGCACGCTTCCGGTCCCCGGGCCGGAGTTGCCGGCGGCAAAAGCCGGAAAAATCCCGGCAGCCCGCCACGCCTGGATGTCGGGCAGGAACTCCGTGATGCAGCCGCCCGAGGAGAGCGACCAGGAGTTGATCACGACATCGGGCGCGTTTGCCGGATCGCCGCCGGGGGCCAGAAACCACTCGAAGATCTGATGGAAGGCCGAGGTGAGACCGGTTCCGTCGTCGGCCCAGGCCTTCGCCGCGATCCACTGGGCGCCGGGCGCCACGCCGATGTGCGAGCCGTCGGCATTGCCGCCGACCGCAGTTCCGGTCGTGTGCGTGCCGTGACCGTGGAAGTCGTACGGGTCCGAGTGCTCGCCGTAGGGATCGAACCAGCTCGTCGCATGGTTGCCCTTGTAGCCCGCGGACAGGTCCGGATGCGACCAATCCACGCCGGTGTCGAAGCTGCCCACGACTGTCTCGGCGCCGTTGTTGTAGGCGGCCCACACTTCCGGCGCACGGATCATCGCGATGTTCCATTCGGCAGGCCCGGATGCCGGCTGCGCGCTCGCCGGGCGCGGCGGCGGCGGGATCACTGCGTCGGGCCGCACCTCCAGCACGTCGTCGCGTGCCGCCAGCCGACGGATGACGGCTTCATCGGCCGTCACCGCAAACCCGTTGAAGATCCAGAAAGCACGCATCCTCCGCACTGCGCCGAGCGATTGCTGCTGTGCCAACTCAGCTTTGATGCCGACCTGGCTGCGATCTGCGCGGTCCTTCAGCGCTGCGACGAGCGCTTTCACCCTGGCCCGACGCGCCGCCCTGGACAGCTTGGCCGGAAGCGGCGCCGGCTTGATCTGCTCCTTCATCTCGACGATGACCGAGATCGTCTCGCCGGGGGCCGCAGCGCGCAGCTTCTCCTCGAGGGCAGGGTGTAGGCGGCCTGCGGAAGCATTGGCCGACGCCAGTGCGGCAATCGCCGCCACGAGGAGGGTTCGTATACACGTGCGCATTGCATCTACTCCCGGGGTGCGGGGGTTACGCTGGATCGTCGCTCATCGCCTCAAACGATGCGCTGTGACAATTCAGCAACTATTTCAAGGAGATACTGCGGACATTCTATCTGTCATTTTCGTCAGGAGAAGCGCGGATCTGAACGCCAAGTTGCTGCCGGTCGGCTGGATGCAAAGGCGATTCCGATCAGCCGCCAGCGACACGATGCCGCCAAGCCCACTGACCCGCTCAGCGCAGCGCCCCTGCTGCGCTGCGGCAGGCGACGAGCTGGTGCACGTACTCGACCCGGCGGCACGCCAGCGCATTGCCTTGGTGGCAACACCCAACAAATAGCATAGGATGTCTGCAGTGATCCCTCGAACAGCGAAGCCCTCTAGAGTGGACAGATGCGCGCGCTGGGCGGAGCGTACGAGAGGACCGGGGAGAAGGGGGTGCGACCATGAAAGCGAAGCTGTTCGGGCTTGTGCTGATCGTCGTTGCCTGCGGGCCGGTGGCCGCCGCAGCCGATGATGTCGCCACGGTCATCGAAACCGCCGCCAAGCACCGGCGTGAGGGCAATCTGCGCGTTGCCATCGAGCTACTGGAGACCGCACGTGCCCGTGCCGGGTCGGCCTGCCCGGCGCGGCTGAACGGAGAGCTGGGTGCCACGTATTTCCAGGCCCACCGCTTGCGCGAAGCGCAGGCACGGCTCGAAGAGGCGTACGCCGAAGCTACGGATCCTGGCGAGCGCGCCCTGTTTGCCAACGATCTCGGCAATCTGAGCGCGAGCCGCGGCAGTCAGTCTGACGCCATCCGCTACTACGAGGAGGCGCGGGCCAACGCCGGCAGCGACACCGGCATCGCCGTCAGCGCCGGGCTCAATCTGGCCCGTCTGGATCCCGAGGACCAGCGGCTGGCTCGGTTGGCCTTCCTGGCGGACGAGATCACCCGCGTGGCCGACAAGCGCGAACGCGCACGATACCTGGTGAATCTCGGCAGTCAGGCGCGGGCGCTCGGAACCTCCGGCGCACGATTGGCCTACGAAAGCCTCGACCAGGCGCGCTCGCTGGCGCGCGAGGTCGGGGATCGCTGGCTGCTCGCCGAGGCGCTGAATGGCCTGGCGCAGCTGTACGAGGAGCATGGCCGCTCCTCAGACGCGTTGCGGCTGACAGAGGAAGCCACCGCCGAGCTCGGGGCCGAGCAGGCGTCCGAGCTGCTGGTCGAGCTCGAATGGCGGCGCGGACGCCTGTTTCGTGCGCTGGGTCGTGACGACCTTGCTCTCCGATCCTACCAGTCTGCAGTCGAGCAGATCGAAGCCATTCGCCAGGACATCCCCGTGGAGTACGTGGATGGACGCTCTTCGTTCCGCGCGACGCTGGAGCCCATTTACCTCGGGCTGGCCGACCTCGCGCTCCAGCGCGCCGAGGGCGCAGGGGGCGAGCAGCGGCTTCAGCTGTTTCGTCAGGCGCGCGATACGGTCGAGCTCATCAAGCAGACCGAGCTGCAGGACTATCTCGGCGATCGCTGCCTGGTGGAAAGCGCGCGGCCGCTGACCGGGTCCAGCCTCCCGCCGCGCACTGCAGTGCTCTATCCCGTGATCCTCGACAAGCGACTCGCGCTCCTGGTGGAAACCGCTGACGGCATTTCCTACCGCCATGTGGATATCGATGCTGCGTCGTTGCGCAGCCAGGCGCTGGCCTTTGCCGCGAGCGTGAGAGAAGCGAAACCGGAGTACATGAGCCAGGCGCGCGGGCTGTACGATCTGCTTCTGCGGCCGATCGAGCCTCTACTGGCTCAGAACAAGATCGAGACGCTGGTGGTGGTCCCCGACGGCGCCTTACGGCTGATACCGATGGGAGCGCTGCACGACGGAAAGCGCTTCGCCATCGCCAAGTTCGCCATCGCGATCGCTCCCGGGCTCACGATCACGAGCGCATCCAAGCCCGGCAAGGACGTCGGCAAGGTCTTGCTGGCGGGATTGTCTGAGCCGGGCCCGGTGCTGGACAAGCTGACTCAGCAGGCCATCGAGCAGCTCGCCGGCTCCGAAGTTGCGGGTGGAATTGGGGCTGCGGATGTACGGGAGGGGCTGGCTCTGCCCGGCGTGACGGAAGAGATCCAGGCCCTGAAGAGCAAGACCAAGGGCGACCGGCTGCTGAACAGCGAATTTACGGTCGCTCGCTTCAAAAGCGAAGTCGGTTCGGGTCGCTACCGCGTCGTGCACATCGCGTCGCACGCCGTGTTCAGCCAGCGCGCGGAGACGAGCTTCATCCTCGCTTACGATGGTGTAATCACCATCGACGAGCTGCAAACCCTGCTGCGCGTCGAGGAGGTCCAGCAGAACCCGATCGACCTGCTGTCGCTGAGCGCTTGCCAGACTGCCGAAGGCGACGACCGTGCGCCGCTCGGGATCGCCGGAGCGGCGCTCAGAGCGCACGCGGGCAGTGCGCTGGGCAGCCTCTGGCCGGTCGACGACGAAGCAACCAAGACGCTGATGGTGCGCTTCTACGAGCAGCTGACCACTGGCAAATCCAGCAAAGCCAAAGCGCTCCAGCAAGCGCAGCTCGATCTGATCAGCAGCCGCTCGTTCGACCATCCGTTCTTCTGGGCGCCGTTCATCCTGGTTGGGAGCTGGCAGTGAGGCGCGTTACCGTCCCAGCAACGCGGTGACCGTGAGCGCCACCGGTGCCATGGACAACTCTCGGAAGCCCACCTGTGTGATGGGCACTGTCGGCAAACGGGGAGACCTCAGCATCCACGCCGACGCGCTGGTGCTGCGAACGGGATCCATCAGGAGATGCGGGCGATGAAAAAGCGTCTGGCAGGAGTATCGGGGGGTCTTATCGTGCCGCTCTATGCAGCGGGCGTTCTGCTGTCGACCGCTACGTGGGCGCAAACCAGCACCAGCATAAAGCTTGATGCGAGCTGGGGCCGCACGCCGGGCGCGCTTAGCCCGAGCGCGAGCAACACCACGGTAGTAGGCAATCGAGGGGCAACCTACGCTGTCCCGGGCAACGTCTACACCATCGCCGAGAGCCAGGGCAAGCTCGCCGGAACGAACCTGTTCCACAGCTTCCAGAGCTTCAGTGTGGGCAGCGGGGACGCTGCGGTGTTCACCGCCACCACGCCCACGCTCAACAACGTGATCAGCCGGGTGAGCGGTACCTCGGCCACACAGATCAACGGATTGCTGGCGCTGAAAGCGGAGAACGGCGGGGCACCCAACTTCTTCTTCATCAACCCGGCGGGGGTGACCTTCGGAGCGGGAGCGCAGGTGGATGTGCCGGCGGCGTTTCATGTGAGCACCGCCAACGGGCTGCGGTTCGCCGACGGAACTCTGTTCAAGGCCGGAAATGGGTCGGATTCCACCCTGACCATCGCAGCGCCGGAGGCGTTTGGGTTCCTGGGCAATCGGCCGGTCACCGCCGTCAAGTTCAACAATCTTGATTCGAACGGCAACGCGGGGGCGCGTCTCAACGTGGCACTTGCCCCAGGCGCTGCCCTTGGCATCACTGGCGGAGCGGTTCAGCTTGCCGCGGTGGACCTATCGGTGCCCGAAGGGGTGCTACGCGTCGGGGCAACTGGTGACGCGGCGGTGGAAGTGCCGGTCCAGGGCGCGGCAGGAATACCCGTTGTCGGCTCGATCGAGGCGAGCAACGCGACGCTTTCGACGACTGGCGTCGGGGCGATTCACCTGGCGGGCGGAGCGACGATCCTGCGCGACGGCACGGCGATCTCCGGGAATGCCGGCAGCGTGAACGTCACGGCCGACACGCTGTCCTTGAGTGGTGGCGCGAAGATCTCCACGGCAGCTACGAGCGACGGCAACGCCGGTTCCGTGATCATCAATGCGAATCAACTTTCGATGCTGAGCGGAAGTCAGATCATCTCCAGTTCGGTCAGCACGCAATCGAACGCTGCCAGCGCCAACATTACGATCCAGGGGCTGAACGGTGATGGGAGCTCCGCTCGATCTTTGCTCGTCTCCGGAAATAACACCTCGATATCGACGGGTACGGATGCAGCGGCCCAGGGCGGAAACATTCAGATCGCCGCCGAGCAAATGACGGTAGAGCAGGTCGCGACGATCACGGTGGGAACCTCCGGCAGAGGGAAGGCCGGCAACATCGTGATGACCGGTGACAGTCTTGCTGTGGTCACCGGTGGCCGAATCGAAGCCAGCACCGCTGGCGAGGGCAACGGTGGATCGATCGCCATCGGGACCACGGGTGATGTAACCGTCTCCGGCAGGAGCGCCGACAAACAGACGCGCAGCGGCGTGTTCGCCAAGACCCAAAGCC
>DAIQQA010000020.1:0-39070 GCA_036787045.1 Burkholderiales bacterium
GCCCCAAGCTGGCCACTCAGTAACAATACTTACCCACAGATTCCGCTAACCAGCCCTTTTATAAGCTCAAGGGTACTGGCGAGACTCCTCTGGTCCTCGTGCACGGGTCTTGGGGGTCGAACCACACCTGGGACTCCGTCGTTCCGCGTTTGGCTGAGTCGTTTCGAGTTCTTGTCTATGACCGGCGCGGCCACAGCGAAAGCCAGCGTCTGCCCGGGCAAGGCAGCGTCCGAGAGGATGTTGCCGACCTCGCGGCGTTGATCAAGCACCTCGGGCTCGCGCCAGCATGGGTAGCCGGAAACTCGTTTGGCGCGTCAATCACCCCATGGGTCAAGGGATTTTCTCGTCCATCGCTCCTTACAACGGGCGACCAAAGTCCCCCGACATTCGCCCCGGTGGTTGCAAAGCTCGCCGGCGTGCTGCCCAGCGTAGAGGTCGTTACGTTCGCAGGCGCTGGCCACATTCCGCACGTTACACATCCGGACGCCTATGTCGAAGCGATCATGGCTTTCATCGGCAAGAATCCGACGTGACTGTCCATGAACCGTCCAGCACGCACAGTGATCGTCCTCCTCTTGGCGCCAGTGCAAGGCTGGCTGCTGCGCATCGACGATGCAGGCGCGAGCTAAAGGCGAGCTCAGCGGGCTGGGCCCACATTCAAGCGGTGATTGACGGCGGCGGGCAGATCATGATCGGCACGCTTGCGCCGATCCGCGGAGCCGCGGTCGCGCACGAAGGGAAGAAGACCTTGGCGATGCTACGGCGCCGACAAGGCGAAGCCGTCCTGGAGTTGCTCGCCCCTCTCGACGCGGCGATCGCCACCGCGAAATCGACCGGCTCGCGCGTGGACGAGATCAACGACGCGTCGTCCGACCGGCGCTACGAGATCTGGCCGGCCCCCGGTCGTCAATACGGCCTTGGAATGACGCCTACGATCATGCGCTGGGTGAAGACGACGAAGTGGTGATCGTTGCTGCGCTGAGCGGCGGTTGAGGCGCGGCGCGCCAGCTCTTCGGCGGATCGCGCTGGGAAAGAGCAGAACCGACTGGATTGGTCGCCAAGAAAACCCGCGACGCGACCTTGCTCGCCGCCGATACGTCTACCTCGTGCAGACACGCCGATCTTGGCGTCTTTGGCGGTTGCCCCTGGGGTTGCTTCAAGAAAGAGGGCGGGCGGGCGCCCGCCCCTGCTACCGCGATGCTGTTACATCTGGCCGAACTTCTTCTTCGCCGCGTCGATACACGCCTGCTGCTCAGTTTGGGCCAGCGACTCACACTTCTTCAGTGCGGCCTGATATTGCTGCTGCGCATCGTCCGCCGGCTTGGCGGGCTCGTCCGCCGCGAAGGCAAACCCGCCCAGCGAGAGTGCCAGAGCGCCGGCGCCGAGGATGGTCGAGAGCTTATTCATGTAGATGTCTCCTTGTGCTTCAGGTTACGAGGACTGTCGAGTCCACCGCCACGGCTCGCACTCGACCGAAGCCAACGGGCGCAGCGGCGAGCGCATCGGGATCTTGTGGCGAAACGGCGGCAGCTGGCAGCGCCGACTCCTTCCCGGCCGAGCCGGCGGGACGGCGCAGGGTGTGTACCTGGGTCCCGACCCCCGGTGGCGGCCGTTCGAAGTCCCGTGACATGGCGGCGAGGGATGCGGACCCGAGCTATTCTGAGAGCGACTCGATCAGGTACTGCTTCCAAAAGCCCCAACGGGACTGCACGATAGCCGACGACCAAGGCGCAGTCAGTGCGTTAGGGCACATAGGGGGTAGAAAGTCCTGTGACCGCGCGTCCTGTCGCTTGTAGGTATCAGCATGTAGCGGCCGCGCGGCACGCGTGCGATCTCGCGCTCCATGATCCCCAGCTCCGGCGGGGGCATCACTTCGCCACGGCTCCCCGCGCGGCAAGCGCGGGGAGCCCACGAGACCGATGTCGCGCGCGGGGCGTCGTTGTGGGTCGGCCTGATCGAGTGCGTGACCGGTTCGCTAGGCGTGGCCGGAACGGTCGTCGACGTGAACCTCGACCGCAAACGCGGGCAGCACCATAACGAGATCGAGATCATCGACGCGCAAGGTGTGGAATGGGAGATCGATATCGATGCCAAGAGCGGAGAAGTCCGCCGCACCAAACGCGACTGGGATCTGTTCTGATCCGCGAGAATCAATCCCAGCGATCGTCGCGCACCTGCACCTCGCCATTCTCCACGCGCACCGGCAGCTTCGCAGTGGGCTCGTAAGCAGGCGGGGAAAGCGCCTCCCCGGTGCGGATGGAGAACTTCGCGCCGTGACGGGGACAGACGATGCAATCCCCTTGCACGGGACCGCCCGTAAGAATCCCGCCGTCGTGCGTGCACACGTCCTCGATGGCGTGAAGCTCGCCGTCCAAGTTGAACACAGCGACCTGAACACCATCGACGTCGACGACGCGATGCGTGCCGGCCGGCAGCTCGGAGAGGGGACAGACGGGAATCCAGTCGGACATTCGTCGCTCGACCAAAGCGCATGGAGCAGATCCCTTCCCCTTCAGGGGGAAGGACAGGCTGGGGGTTAGCAGGCTGATGCAAAAGTAGCTTCGCGGCGCGCCTCCGCGCCTTGTGGTGGCGCACCCGCGCAGCAACTCCTTGATGGAGCATGGCCACGCATTGGTTCAGCGGCACGGTCGAAGTGAAATCTCGCGCCTTGGATCACGCTGTCAGGTCCCGGTACGAGACGGTAAAGCCATCTCCACCCTTGCCCTCCCCTTGAAGGGGAGGGTTGCATTCTTACACGGCGATGACTTCCAGCTCCGGATCGATGCGCCTGACCATGCCCTCGATTCCGGCGAGCGTGCCGGAGATCGAGCTGGGGCAGCTCCCGCAGGCGCCCTGGTAGTGCACCTTCAGCACGTTGCCTTCCAAGTCCACGACGTGAAGGTCGCCACCGTCGCCCTGAAGGTAGGGCCGAATCTCCTGGTCGAGCATCTCCCGGATGGTGGCGAGCTTAGCCTGCTCCTCCGGCGTCATCTCTCGCTGCGTGCGCGGCACGCCGTCCACGGCGCCTGCGGCCTGATCGAGCAGCTCGGCCGAGCGCTCCTGCGCCGAAGGTGCATCGCGGATGGGTACGGCAAGCTGACGCAGCAGGTCGGGCCAGTGCGCCTTGCCGTCCTGCGTCACCGTGATCCACGTGTCCACGTAAAACACGTTGCTGACGTGCGGAATGGCGAACAGCGCCTCCGCCAGCTCGTCGCCTTTGGCCTGCTCGGTGTTCTCGTAGGACTTGCTCACGCCGTAGGTCAACGGCTCGCGCAGGATGAACTTGCGCGCGTTGGGGTTGGGCGTGAACTCGATTTCGGCGATTCTGGGCATGACCGACTAATCTAAAGCTGGAACCACAGAGGCACAGAGACACAGAGGACTGCAATGAACAACGCCCAGCTTCTGCTGTTCCGGCGGTTTGCCCTGGTTTCGCCTAGCGTCGTATTCACTCGAGTACTCTATGAGCCTTTGACTCTGTGCCTTTGTGTCTGTGTGGTTCAAGACCCACCCATGGGGTCGGCCGCGCCCTCGGTCGACGCGCTGGCCTCCTGATGGAACGCAGCGTGCAGCGTATGCCAAGGCAGGATCGCGCACTTGACCCGCGACGGCAGATCCTTCACGCCGGCGAACACAGCGAGCCGGCCGAGATGGTTCGGCTGATGCGCCACGTCCAGCTTACCGGTCGCCATCTCGCGAAACTCCTGGATGAGCTGCTCCACCTCGGCGACGCTCTTACCCTTGACGTTGGCGGTCATCATCGAAGCCGAAGCCTTGCAGATGGCGCAGCTCTCACCCTCGAAGGCGACCCCTTGCACGCGCTCGTCCCTGACGTCCAGCGTCACCCAGATGTGGTCGCCGCACAGCGGGTTCAACCCTTCGGCAGTGTGGCTGGCACCCTCGATCCTCCCGTAGTTGCGCGGCTTCTTGTTGTGGTCGAGGATGACCTCTTGGTAAAGCTGCTTGGAATCCATCGCGTCAGGCGAACATCTTCTGAACCCGCGCAATGCCGGCGACGAGCTGGTCCACTTCCCCGAAGGTGTTGTAGAAGGAGAAAGACGCTCGCGCGGTGGCGGGCACGCCGAACCGCTGCATGACCGGTTGCGCACAGTGGTGACCCGTGCGCACCGCCACCCCCTCCTCGTTGAGGATCGTGCCGACGTCGTGCGGATGCACACCGTTCACCGTAAAGGAGAGCACTGCGGCCTTTTCTCGCGCCGTACCGATGATGCGCACGCCGGGCATTGCCTTCAGCTGTTCGGTGGCGTATTCGAGGAGCTGATGCTCCCAGGCGGCGATGCTGTCCATGCCGATCCCGGACAGGTAGTCTACGGTTGCACCGAGGCCAATGGCAGCCGCGATCGGCGGGGTGCCTGCTTCGAACTTGTACGGGATCGCGTTGTAGGTGGTCTTCTCGAACGTCACCGAGAGGATCATGTCGCCGCCGCCCTGGTACGGTTGCATCTTCTCGAGCAGTGCTGTCTTGCCGTAGAGGACGCCGATCCCGGTCGGTCCACACATCTTGTGCCCGGAGAAACAGTAGAAGTCGCAGTCGAGCGCCTGGACGTCCACCTCCAGGTGGGGCGCGGCTTGTGCACCGTCGATCAGGATCGGCACGCCGAGGCTGTGGGCGAACGCGATCATCTCCTTCACCGGGTTCACGGTCCCCAGCGCATTGGAAACATGCGTGACCGCCACGAATCTGGTGCGATCGTTGAAGAGCTTGCGATATTCTTCCTGGAGCAACTCGCCGGCGTCGTTGCAGGGGATCACGCGCAGCTTGCAGCCCTTCTCTGCGCACAGCATCTGCCACGGCACGATGTTCGAGTGGTGCTCCAGGGTCGAGACGATGATCTGGTCTCCCTCCTTCAGGAAGGCCCGCCCGTAGCCATGCATGGCTAGGTTCACGGCCTCCGTGGTGCCGCGCGTATAGATGACCTCGCGCTCTTCGCGGGCATTGATGAACTGCTGGATCTTCCGGCGCGCGCCCTCGTAGGCAGCCGTCGCCGTCTCGCTCAGATAGTGGACGCCGCGATGGATGTTGGCGTGCTCGCGCGTCTGGTACTGAACCAGGCGGTCGAGCACCGGCTGCGGCATCTGGGCGCTGGCCGCGTTGTCCAGGTAGGCAAGCGGCTTGCCGTGGACAGTCAGCGACAGAATCGGGAACTCCGCGCGGATCTTCGCGACGTCAAACGGCGCAGCGGGTGCCATCACTTTTTTCAGGACCGAGCTCATTATCTACCCATCTATCTCAACCTACCTCTCACCACGAAGACCCGAAGGAAAACCCAAAGAGCAACTCAGTCTCGTAAATATGCCCGTGCGAAGCCCTCGGTGATCGTCTGCGCGTCTCCTGCTCTCCTCACCCACGCTGGCCTTTGGGTCCATGCTCTGGCCTTTTCCGCTTTTCTTCGTGTCTTCGTGCCTTCGTGGTGAGCGGCTCACAGTAGGCAGTAGTCAGTAAGCCGCAATCAGTTCTGACGGCCTCTCGTCTGTCTGACAACGGCCTCCTCCAGCCGTTTCACCAGAGACGGCACGGGGATGCGCGCAACGATCTCGGTGGCAAAGGCGAAGGTCAGCAGGTCGCGTGCGGTAGCCTCGCTCAGGCCCCGCGACTTGAGATAGAAGACGTGCTCGGGATCCAGTTGCCCGATGGCCGCACCGTGCGCGCACTTCACATCGTCCGCGAAGATCTCGAGCTGCGGCTTGGTGTCCACGTGGGCCTTGTCGGTCAGCAGCAGGTTACGGCTCTCTTGCGACGAGTTCGTGCGCTGCGCGCCCGGACGCACCAGGATCTTGCCGCTGAACACGGCGTGCGCCGCGCCTCCCACGATGCACTTGTGCATCTGCCGGCTGCTGCCGTCGGGACAGGCGTGATCCAGGAAGCTGTGCGTATCGGCGAGCTGCCGCCCATCGATCAACGCGAGACCGTCGATGTGGCACTGCGCACCCTCGCCGGCCTGTGCGACGTTGAGGTTGTAGCGCGAGATGCGCGCGCCCAGCGCCACCGCCACAGTCTGATAGCAGCCGTCGCGCTCGACGCGCACGCCGCAGGTGGAGATGTGGAAGGCCGCCTTCCCCTCGCGCTGCAGCCGCACGTGCCGGACGCGGGCATTCGGCGCGACGACGACTTCGGCCACGGCGTTGGTCAGATACGCTCCCTCGTGCAGGGAGACAAAATCCTCAATCAGCGTGCAGTCGCTGCCCGGTTGCGCCACCATCAGCACGCGCGGATAGCTTACGACCTCGGCGCGGGTGCTGACGAACAGGAGATGCACGGGTTTCGCCGCAACGTGGTTGCGCGCCAGCGCGATCAGCGCGCCGTCCTGCAACCAGGCCGTGTTGAGCGCGGCGAAGGGCTCGGCACTGTAGTCCACATACCTGCCCAGGTGTTCCGGCAGCAGCGCGTCGGCTTCTGTGACCACGGCGCCCAACGGCCGTACGGTCAGCCCCGCCTCGGAGCGGATGTCGGACAGCGCAGCAACGAACTGGCCGTCGAGGAACACGAGCCGGCTGCCCGCCTCGGGCAGCGTCCAGGCGGACACGTCTGCCGCGGAAGCGTTGCCCGGGGTCTCGGCGCGCTGGAACGCCGTCCGATAGAGCGGCGAGAGGTCGGTGAAGCGCCAGTCCTCGTCGCGCGTGGTGGGAACGGCCAGCGCGTTGGCACGCTCGAGCGCGTCTGCCCGCAGCGCGTGCAGCCATCCGCGCGAGCCGGTGGGCGAGGTTGGAAGCCCCCGAAGCAGCTGCTCGAGGTAGCCCGTCTTGACCACTTCCATCACGCCGCCGCCTTCGACTTGTACTCGTCCGAGACCCAGTCGTAACCGCGGCTCTCCAGCTCCAATGCCAGCTCCTTGCCTCCGGTCTTGATGATGCGGCCCGCGTCCATCACGTGCACGTAATCTGGCACGATGTAGTTCAGCAGGCGCTGGTAGTGGGTGACGAGCAGCACGGCGTTGTCGGGCCTGCGCAACTGGTTCACCCCGTTGGCCACGATGCGCAGCGCGTCGATGTCCAGGCCGGAGTCGGCCTCGTCCAAGATCGCCAGCTTCGGCTCCAGAATGGCCATCTGCAGGATCTCGTTGCGCTTCTTTTCGCCGCCGGAGAAGCCGTCGTTGACGCTGCGCTCGAGGAGCACGGGGTCGATGTCCAGGAGCTTGAGCTTGTCCTGCACGTAGTCGTCGAACTCCAGCGGGTCCATCTCGTCTTTCCCGCGGGCGCCCTGCACCGTGTTATGGGCCAGGCGCAGGAAGGCGGCGCTGGTCACGCCGGGCACCTCGATGGGGTACTGGAAGCCCAGGAACAGCCCGGCGCGCGCGCGCTCCTCCGGCGCCAGCTCGAACAGATTCTTGCCCTCGAACAGGACCTCGCCGCCGGTGACCGTATAGGCCGGATGGCCCGCCAGCACCTTGGCGAAAGTGCTCTTGCCCGAGCCGTTCGGGCCCATGATCGCGTGCACCTCGCCGGCGCGGATCGTCAGGTCCAGCCCTTTGAGGATCTCCACACCTGCGACCGTTGCCATCAGGTTGCGCACTTCCAGGATTGTCTTGCCAGTCATTTCACTAATCCGTTATTTCTCACCACAGAGACACAGAGGCACAGAGGAATACTGCAGCAACTGGCATCAATGCCACGGAGGCATAGGAGCTCCCACGAACAACCACCTTGAAGTTTCGATGTTCTGTGTGCCTCTGTGCCTCTGTGTCTCTGTGGTTCGATCCGCTCGAATCAGCCAACGCTGCCCTCGAGCTTCAACCCGAGCAGCTTGGTCGCCTCCACCGCGAACTCCATCGGCAGCTGCGTGAACACGTCCTTGCAGAAGCCGTTGATGATCATCGAGATCGCCTCCTCGGCGCCGATGCCGCGCTGGGCAAAGTAGAACAGCTGGTCCTCACCGATCTTCGACGTGGTGGCCTCGTGCTCCACCCGCGCGGTGTGGTTGTTGACCTGGATGTAGGGAAAGGTGTTCGCCCCGCAGCGGTCGCCGATCAGCATGGAGTCGCACTGCGAGAAGTTGCGCGCGTTGTCCGCCTTCGCTCCCACCTTCACCAGCCCTCGGTAGCTGTTGTTGGACTGGCCGGCGGAGATGCCCTTGCTGACGATCGTGCTGCGGGTGTTCTTCCCCAGGTGGATCATCTTGGTGCCGGTGTCGGCCTGCTGGTGATGGTTGGTGAGCGCGACCGAGTAGAACTCGCCGACCGAGTTGTCGCCGAGCAGCACACAGGAGGGGTATTTCCAGGTGATTGCCGAGCCGGTCTCCACCTGCGTCCAGGAGATCTTCGAGCTCACGCCCTTGCACAGCCCGCGCTTGGTGACGAAGTTGTAGATGCCGCCACGACCCTCTTCGTCGCCCGCGTACCAGTTCTGCACCGTGGAGTACTTGATCTCGGCGTTGTCCAGCGCCACCAGCTCGACCACCGCAGCATGCAGCTGGTTGGTATCGAACTTGGGCGCCGTACAGCCCTCCAGGTAGGAGACGTGGCTGCCCTCCTCCGCGACGATCAGGGTGCGCTCGAACTGCCCTGATTCCTCCGTGTTGATGCGGAAGTAGGTGGACAGCTCCATCGGGCACTTCACGCCCTTGGGGATGAAACAGAAGCTACCGTCCGTGAACACCGCGGAGTTGAGCGCGGCATAGTAGTTGTCGGTGGTCGGCACCACGGAACCCAGGTACTTGCGCACCAGCTCGGGGTGATCGCGCACGGCCTCGGACATGGGACAGAAGATGACTCCGGCCTCGGCGAGGCGCTGCTTGTAGGTCGTGGTGACCGACACGCTGTCGAAGATGACGTCGACCGCCACGCCCGCCAGCGCCTTCTGCTCGTGCAGCGGCACACCCAGCTTCTCGAAGGTGCGGCGCAACTCAGGATCGACCTCGTCCATCGACGCCAGCTTTTTCTTCTGCTTCGGCGCCGAGTAGTAGATGATGTCCTGGAAGTCGATCTTCGGATACTTGACGTTGGGCCAGGTCGGCTCCGTCATGGTCAGCCAGTGCCGATAGGCCTGCAGGCGGAACTCGAGCAGCCACTCCGGTTCATTCTTCTTGTGCGAAATGAACCGGATGATGTCCTCGTTCAGCCCGCGCGGCGCAGTGTCGGCCTCGATGTCCGTGACGAACCCGTGCCGGTACGGCTGATTCACCAGATTCTGGAGTGCGACGCTGCTCATGTCAGGTGACTCCCGTCAGACGGAGAAGCTTTCCCCGCAGCCGCACTGGGCCTTCGCGTTCGGATTCTCGAACTTGAAGGTTTCTTTCAGGCCTTCGCGCACGAAATCGAGTGTGGAGCCGTCCAGGTACGGCAAGGCCTCCTGGTCCACCACTAGCTTGGCGTCGTGCGACTCGAACAACGCATCGTTGGCGCCGAGCTCATCGGCGTAGTCGAAGGTGTAGGCGAGCCCCGAACAGCCGACCTTCCTGATGCCCACGCGCAGGCCCAGGCCCTTGCCGCGCTTCTGCAGCGACTTGCGGATCTGCTTTGCTGCGTTCTCTGTCAGTGCAATTGCCACTTGTCTTCACCTACTCAAAAAAACTGGCTACATGACCGCGCTTTCCGGCCGTTCCTGACGTGCCGGGCGCTGGTCCTTGAGCTCCATCACCTTGGTGTCCTGGCCATCGGCGTTCTGCTTGGCGACCAGCTGAGCCAGCGTCACGGAGCGTAGATACTCGAAAATATGCTCGTTGAGGCTCTGCCAAAGGTCATGGGTGATGCACTTGCGCTCGTCGCGGCAGTTCTCGCGCCCCCCGCACTGGGTCGCATCGATGGGCTCGTCCACGGCCAGAATGACGTCGGCCACCGATACGGTGTCCGTACCCTTGGCCAGGCGATAGCCGCCACCTGGACCACGCGTGCTCGCCACCAGGCCCTTTCGCCGCAGCTTCCCGAACAGCTGCTCCAGGTACGAAAGCGAGATCTTCTGGCGCTCGGAGATCTCCGCCAGCGTTACCGGCCCATTGCCATCCCGCATCGCCAGATCGATCATTGCCGTTACCGCAAAACGTCCTTTGGTAGTTAGTCGCATGTGGCAGCGCTCCTCAATAGACCCCAACCTGGGGTAAGTCCCAATCCGGGGTTAACCCGATGGCCCCCGATCAAGTCTGGGGCAGGCCTGGGCTCCGGGGCGATACTTGAGTCCTGTGCTCAACTATACAATTCCCGAATGTTTCAGTCAACTATCCGGTTGAGGTAGCTGGGGTCGAAGCTGTCCTTTTCCAGGGTCTCCAGCTTGATCCCTGCCTGCTCGAGGCGCAGCAAGACCTGCTCGAGCCGGGCGTCGATGTTCACGACGTGGTCCAGAAGCCCGTGGATGGCCTGCACCACTGGGTCGTTCATGTCCGAGCTGATGCCGTAGGCCGAAAAACCCATCTTCTCGGCGGCGCGCTGGCGTTGCTCGTCCCGCCCGGGCTCGACAACGCGCGCCGGGATCCCCACTGCGGTGCAGCCGGAAGGTACGTCTTTGACCACCACGGCATTGGACCCGACCTTGGCACCTTTCCCGATGTGGATAGGCCCGAGGATCTTGGCGCCGGCACCGACCACGACGCCATCGTCCAGGGTGGGATGGCGCTTGCCCCTGTTCCAGGTCGTGCCGCCAAGCGTAACCCCATGATAAAGCGTGACATCGTTGCCGATCTCAGCGGTCTCGCCGATGACCACACCCATGCCGTGATCGATGAAGAAGCGCCGGCCGATGCGCGCACCGGGATGGATCTCGATCCCCGTTAGCCAGCGTCCCAGTTGCGAGATGAAGCGGGCGAGCCACTTCAGCCTCCAGCCCCACAGCCTGTGCGCCACCCGGTGGAACAGGCGTGCGTGGAATCCCGGATAGCAGGTGATGACCTCCCAGGCGTTGCGGGCCGCGGGGTCGCGGTCGAACACACACCGGATGTCTTCCCTGATTGCCTCCAGCATCTATCTGCCAACCTCTTGTAGGAGCGGGGAAAGTACTATTACCAACTAATTCAGTCAACTTTTCTGGCGGCGGGCTGCCCGGGCGTGCTCCTGCGCCATGTTGAGGATGCCGCGCAGGATGTTCACCTCCTCGCGCTCGAGCCGAACGCGTGCGAACAATCGGCGCATCCGCTGCATGAGCCGCTTGGGCTCCTTGGGGTTGATGAACCCGATCTCCAGAAGCGCTTCCTCGAGGTGCGCGTACAGCATCTCGACCTCCTCGAAGGTCGCCGCCTCGAAAGTCTGCTGCGGCAGGCGCTCGACCTGCTCTGCGGCCAGCCTGATCTCATAGGCGAACAGCTGAACCGCGGCGGCCAGGTTGAGTGACGAATAGTCGGGGTTCGCCGGAATGCTTGCGATGACGCTGCAGCGGTTCACTTCCGGCACGGTGAGGCCGAACTTCTCGGGGCCCATGACCAGCGCAACCGGCCCGCGCTGCGCTTCCTCGACGATACGGGCCGCGGCTTCGCGCGGCGTCAGCACAGGATGGGACATGTCACGGTTGCGCGCGGTGCTCGCTGCTGCGTACACCGTGCCGGCAAGCGCTTCATCGAGGGTCGCACACACCCTCGCCGCATCCAGGATGTCGGTCGCGCGCGAGGCGAGCGCCTCGGCCTCGGCGTGCGGGAACTGCTTGGGGCTCACCAGATACAGCGAGGCCAGCCCCATGGTCTTCATGGCGCGGGCGACCGCACCGATGTTGGCCGGAAGGCTGGTGTGGCACAGGACGATGCGCACGCGTTCGAGCGCGTTGGCGGCGGGCGAGGCGTCACTCATACTATAGAATGCGCGCTTCGCTCTTTATCAGCAGGAAGGCGGGAGATGGCAATCAACCATCCCATGATCAACATCGCGGTGAAGGCGGCGCGGCGCGCCGGGCGCATCATCAACCAGGCCGCGGGCAACCTGGACGTGCTCACGGTCCGCCACAAGAGCCTCAACGACCTGGTGTCGGAGGTCGATCGCGCTTCCGAGGTGGCGATCATCGACACCATCCGTACGGCATACCCGGAGCACGCGATTCTAGCAGAAGAAAGCGGCGCCGCCGGCCAGTCCGACTCGGTCTGGATCATCGACCCACTCGACGGCACCACCAACTACCTGCATGGGTTCCCGCAGTACTGCGTGTCGATCGCGATGACGCACAAGGGCGTCCTCACCCATGGCGTGATCTTCGACCCGACCCGCAACGACCTGTATATCGCCTCACGCGGGCGCGGCGCCTTCCTCAACGACCGGCGGCTGCGGGTCTCGCGCCGCGACAAGCTGATCGACGGGCTGATCGGCACCGGCTTTCCTTTCCGCATGTTCGAGCACGTCGATGCCTACGTCGGCATGATGAAGGACCTGATGAACAAGACCGCCGGGATCCGGCGCCCCGGGTCGGCCGCACTCGACCTGGCCGCGGTGGCGGCCGGGCATTACGACGGGTTCTGGGAGATCGGGCTGTCGGCCTGGGACATGGCCGCCGGATGCCTCATGATCCAGGAGGCCGGTGGCTTGGTGGGGGATCTGCAGGGCAACGAGGGCTACTTGCAGAGCGGCAACGTCGTCGCCGGCAATCCGAAGATCTTCGCGCAGCTGCTGCAGGTGATTCAGCCGCACCTCACAGCTGCGTTGCGCAAGGGGCCTGGGGCCTAGTGCTGAGACACACCAAATCCGCCTCTCACCACGAAGGCACGAAGACACGAAGAAAACCGGAACAACCAGGGTACGACCGCGTAACCCCTGGGCGGGTTGCGCCGCACAGTGCATCTGACATCCGGGACTCGCACCATGGAACGCAAGACGCAACTCAGCATCTGGTACTGGCTTCTCGCGCTGCTGGGCGTGATGTGGCTGCACAACCTCTGGACCACCTACCGCGAGGTCGAGCCCATCCCCTACAGTCAGTTCCAGCAGCTGCTCAAAGACGGCCGCGTCGAGGAAGTATTCATCACCACCAACGCCATCGAAGGAAAGCTCAAGAGCCCGCTGCCCGACGGCCGCAGCCGCTTCGTCACCACGCGGGTGGAGCCGGAGCTGGCCGGCGAGCTGGACCAGTATGGGGTGAAGTACACGCGCATGGTGGAGAACACTTTCTTGCGCGACGTGCTGGCGTGGGTCGTCCCGATCGTCATCTTCTTCGCCCTGTGGATGTTCCTGCTGCGCCGTTTCGTGGAGCGGCAGGGGCTCGGCGGCGGCTTCCTCTCGATCGGCAAGAGCAAGGCCAAGGTGTACGTCGAGACCGACACCAAGGTCAGCTTTGAGGACGTCGCAGGGGTGGATGAAGCCAAGGAGGAGCTGCGGGAGGTCGTCGCCTTTCTCAAGAACCCGCGCGAGTACGGGCGGCTGGGCGCCCGGGTGCCCAAGGGCGTGCTGCTGGTCGGCCCGCCCGGTACCGGCAAGACGCTGCTCGCCAAAGCAGTGGCCGGCGAGGCCGCCGTGCCGTTTTTCTCCATCAACGGCTCGGAGTTCGTGGAGATGTTCGTGGGCGTGGGCGCGGCCCGCGTGCGCGACCTGTTCGAGCAGGCGCGCCAGAAGGCCCCCGCGATTATCTTCATCGACGAGCTCGACGCGCTCGGCCGCGCCCGCGGCGCCGGCCCGTTGGGCGGGCACGACGAGCGCGAGCAGACCCTCAATCAGCTCCTTTCCGAGATCGACGGCTTCGATTCCAGCGCCGGCGTCGTGCTCCTCGCGGCCACCAACCGCCCGGAGATCCTCGACCCTGCCCTCCTGCGGGCCGGCCGGTTCGATCGCCAGATCCTGGTCGACCGTCCCGACAAGCTAGGCCGGGTGCAGATCCTCAAGGTGCACCTGAAGAAGGTCAAGCTCGCACAGGACGTGGATCCAGTGAAGATCGCGGCGCTCACGCCCGGCTTCGCCGGCGCCGATCTCGCCAACCTGGTCAACGAAGCCGCGCTGCTGGCGACCCGCCGCCGTGCGGACGCGGTCTCCATGGACGATTTCACCGCCGCAGTCGAGCGCATCGTCGCCGGGCTGGAGAAGAAGAACCGCGTGCTCAACCCACAGGAGCGCGCGGTGGTCGCGCATCACGAGATGGGCCACGCCCTGGTGGCAATGGCGCTGCCGGGCTCGGATCCCGTGCACAAGGTCTCGATCATCCCGCGCGGTATCGGCGCGCTGGGCTACACCATCCAGCGGCCCACCGAGGACCGCTTCCTCATGACCCGCGAGGAACTGGAGAACAAGATGGCCGTGCTGCTGGGCGGACGTGCAGCCGAGGTCCTGGTATTCGGCCATCTTTCCACCGGCGCAGCCGACGACCTCGCCAAAGTGACCGACATCGCCCGCAGCATGGTCATGCGGTACGGGATGGTGGAGAAGCTCGGTAACGTGGCCTACGAGCAGGACCGCCCGCTGTTCCTGGATGGGCCACGCGTGGAAGCAGCGCGGGACTACAGTGAAGAGACGGCCCGCGAGATCGACTGCGCCGTGCGCGAGATCGTCAAGCACGCCTTCGACAAAGCACTGGCGATCCTGACTGCGCGCAGAGCAGTGCTGGAGAAGAGCGCGGCGGCGCTATTGCAGAAGGAGACGCTGGGCGAGGAGGAGCTGGCGCAGATCAGGGCGCAACTGGCGCCGAGCGCCTCGTAACTCCGATCCCTTGTCATCCCCGCGAATGCGGGGATCCAGAACTGTTTTGGCGGCCTGGATTCCCGCTTTCGCGGGAATGACAAGACACTACTTCACCAAGCCTTCCGAGTACTCAGTACCCAACACTCAGCACTCGGTACTTGTCATTTCGCCTGCAGCGCAAACACGTTCTTCAGCGACCGCAGGCGCTGCACGACCATCTGCCCGAAGCCCGAAGCCGCGCTCTTCGACTCGCTCACGCGGTGGCGCTCGAGCAGTTCGGGCGCGGTCTTGTACTCTGCGTAGCGCCCCAGCGCCGAGTGCAGGTACTGCTGCATCAGGCTCAGGTTAACCGGCTTGTTGAGGAAGCGGTAGATCTGCGCCTCGTTGATCAGGTGGATCACCAGCTCCGAGTCGGAGGCGCCGGTCAGCACGATCACCAGGATCTGTGGGTATTTGCTCTTCAGCAGGTTGAAAAACACCAGGTAGTTCTCGGCCTCCATGTCGATGTCGGCCACCAGCACGGCGACTTCCTTGCTCTCGAGCTGGGTCAGCGCTTCCTGGATGTTCTTGGCGTAGAGCATCTCCAGCTTGTCGGCCGCCATGCGGTCGAGGGCGGCATAGACCTCCCGCTTGTCGTCGAGGACCAGGATGGCCGCGTCCAGTGATTCCGGCAGCGTGAGTTGCGTGCGCGTACGATCCAGCATCTTGGCGCCGATGGCCACTGCTTCGCCGATCACCTTCTGCAGCTCCTGGTTGTCCCAGGGTTTGCTGATGAAGCGGTAGACCTCGCCGTCGTTGATGGAGCCGACGATGGAAGCGAGGTCGGAGTAGCCGGTGAGCAGGATGCGCACGCTGTCGGGCGAGATCTCGCGGGCGCGTCGCAGCAGCTCGACGCCGAGCATCCCGGGCATGCGCTGGTCGCTGACCACCACCGGGATCTTGAAGCGCTTGATGAAGTCCAGCGCTTCCATGCCGTTGGCAGCCGTCAGCACATGGTACTTGCTGCGGAAGATGGTCTTGAGCGCCGTGAGGATGCGCTCCTCGTCGTCGACGAACAGAATGCGGTGCTTGGCCTGGCTCTGGGTGGGCTCGGGCAAGAACACCGCCGGCGCTGTGCTGCTGGGCCCCATGGTGTCGCCGGCGGTGCGCACGATGGTGCGCAGCTTGCGCGCAGCGTGGATCGCGCCGTGGGCGCTGCGCTGCGCCTCGGGCACCACGTCTTCCACGGGCGCATCGGGGATCGCGCTATACAGCGCGGCATGGAACTCCCGCGCGCTCATGAAGCGATCGTCTGCATCCTTCGCGAGGGCTTTCTGCACCACCCAGTCCACCTGCGGCGGCACCTGCGGATTCAGCTCCGAGGGGTTAGCCGGCATCTCGTGCAGGATCTTCTGCATGATCTGCCCGCTGCTGTCCCCGGTGAATGGCCGCTCGCCGGTGAGCAGCTCGTAGAGGATGACGCCGGCCGAAAAGATGTCGCTGCGCCCGTCGATGGCCTCACCCATGTACTGCTCCGGGGACATGTAGCTCGGCGTGCCGAGCATGTCCCCACGCTGGGTGAAGTTGGAGGCCTCGATGCGGGCGATGCCGAAATCGGTGACCTTGATCTGCCCGTCGGCCGTCACTAGCAGGTTGGCTGGCTTGATGTCCCGGTGCACCACGCCCTGGCCGTGCGAGTAGGCCAGCGCGTCGAGCAGCTGCCCGACGATGTCGCGCACGCGGTGGATCTCCGTGCGCAGCCCCTCGTCGAGGTAAGCGGTCAGAGGCTTACCGGGGACATACTCCATCGCGATCCAGGCGTAGGCTTCTTCCTCGCCGTACTCGTAAACCTGGACGACGTTGGGGTGCGTCAGCCGGGCCGCCGCCTGCGCCTCGCGCTTGAACCGGCGCAGCGCGTCGTGTGCGATCGAGGCGTCCAGGCTGGTCTTGTCCACCAGCTTGACCGCCAGCAACCGGTGCAGGACCGGGTCCCACGACTCGAGGACGACCGCCATGCCGCCGCGGCCGACCACGCGGCGCACCTCATACCTGCCGATCTGGTGAGGAGTCTCCATGCGGGCTTTCGCGTCAGGCAGCCAGCGCCTGGGACTGGGCAGCCTTGATGGGCAGGAAGACGGAGAAAAGGGTGCCCATACCGACCTTCGACTTCACCTCGATGCGCCCGCCATGCTCCTGGACGATCCTATAGGCGATCGACAGCCCCAGCCCGGTGCCCTTGCCCACTTCTTTGGTCGTAAAGAAGGGGTCGAAGATCTTCGAGACCACATTCTCGGGGATGCCGTGACCGTTGTCGCCCACGTCCACGCGGACATGGCCGCTGGGCACAGCGCTGGTGGTGATGGTGATCTGGCCATGCTGATCGTCGCTGGTGGCCTGCGCTGCATTGGTGATCAGGTTGAGGAAGACCTGGTTGATCTGCGACGGCGAGCACTCGATCAGGGGAATCTCCCCGAAGCGCTTGTCCACCGTCTTGTGCTTGACCAGGTTGCGCGCGATCACCAGCGTGCTCTCCAGCCCCTCGTTCAGGTTGAAGCGGCTCACCTTGCTGCGATCCAGCCGGCTGAAATTCTTCAGGTTCAGGATGATCTCCGAGATCTGCTCGATCCCATGTAGTGCGTCGGTGTTCAGCGTCTCCAGGTTCGCGGCCATCCCCTCTGCCTGGAACTGGGCAGCCAGGGCCGACACGCGGGTGAACTGCTCGGAGAGTTGCTCGTCGGTGGCGTCGCCGCGCTCCAGCAGCCCCATCAGCCTGGTGCACTCCGCCACCACTCCTTCGACCTGCGGGAGCCGTTCGTTGAGGGTGGCAAGGCTGCTTTTTACGTAAGCAAGCGGCGTGTTGATCTCGTGGGCGATGCCGGCCACCATCTGCCCCAGCGAGGACATCTTCTCGGTCTGCACCAGCAGCAGCTCCGACTCCTTCAGGTGCTTGAGGGCCTCGGAGAGTTCCTTGGTGCGCTCGTGGACCCGGTGCTCCAGATTCTCGTTGGCAGCCTTGAGCGCCTCGTTGGCGTGGTTGATCTTCACGTAGCTGCGGCCAAGCTGCCAGAGCACATAGCCGAGGAACACCAGCAGCGCCAAAGAGTAGAACGCGAGGTAGATCCGGTACTGCTCCTTCTCGTCCGACATGGCCTGGAAGGCGCGGTCGAACGCATCGCTCATGGAGTTGACGCGCGGGCCGGTGGGCAGCAGCTCGATCTGGTGCGCAGTCTGGGCGAGCGCAGGCTCGTCCCGCAAGATCAGGGCGACCGGCTCGGCGAGCCCCACCACAGGCGTGCGCAAAGCCTCCGGAAGCGTATCGGCCTCCCGCACAAGCCCGGCAGTGGACGCTTCTACAGTCTGGCGGACGGTGTCGTCCGGCTGTACGTGCAGCCGCAACAGTTCTGCGCCGAGCGAGACCAGCTGGCCGTCCAGAAGCGCTAACCGGGCCCGCAGGGCGGGTGCCGCCTCGTCGGTGAGCTGAACGGCCGTCTGGCGCAGCGAACCGATCTGCGCCAGGACATCTCGCACCACCTGACGCAGGGCTTCGGCCTGCTGGCTGAAGGCCTCGACCTGGGTCTGCTTGTCGAGGAACGCCTGGCTCAGTCCCTCCACCCCGCTGTTCAGATCGTCGCTTCCAAGCGTCACTGTGTCGGCCTGCAGCCGCTGGAGAACGGGCTCGAGACGGTTCAGGTTGTCGCGGGAACGCGGCGCGGCATTGACCGGATCGTTGCGCGCAGCCGCCATGTCCCGGGTCCAGCCGGCGTCAATATCGCGCAATTGACGCAGATAAGTGGCGATCTGGGGCTGCAGGCGCAGTTCCCCGCTCTGGCTCTTGAAATACAGGAATGCCAGGACCCCGACGAGCAGGAGGGCCAGGACGATGCGCATGGCACCGCCGAGAATGCGTTTTGTCGCAGGGTTCAAGTTTGTTTTGGTCCCGTGTCGCTCGAACGGAAGCCCGCCTGTTGCGGCAGGACCTGCCGGTTGAGCCAGCTGTGTATTATCGGCAAAATGCACGAGCCGTGCCAGCATGCCGGCCGCCAATCATCTCCGAAATCAATAAGCTGCAGCCCGGCCCCGGTTTTCGGGCGGACACTCCCCCCTTGTGCCATCTCCGCACGCCGCGATGAACAGCCAGCATACGCCCATGATGCAGCAGTACTTGCGCATCAAGGCCCACTACCCAGACATGCTTCTGTTCTACCGCATGGGCGATTTCTACGAGCTGTTCTACCAGGACGCCGAGCGAGCAGCCAGGCTGCTGGACATCACACTGACGCAGCGCGGCGCTTCCGCCGGCGAACCCATCAAGATGGCCGGAGTGCCTTATCACGCGGCCGACCAGTATCTGCTCAAGCTGGTGAAGCTCGGCGAGTCGGTGGCCATATGCGAGCAGATCGGCGATCCCAACACGGCGAAGGGCCCGGTGGAGCGGCAGGTCACGCGCGTGGTCACGCCGGGCACGCTGACCGACGCAGCGCTGCTCGACGAGAAGCGGGACAATCTGCTGCTCGCGCTGCAGTGGTCGAAGACCACGCTAGGTCTCGCCTGGATCTCGCTCGCGTCGGGAGACTTCCGTGTGCTGGAAACCGCGCCCGCACAACTCGCCTCCGAACTGACACGCCTGCAGCCAGCCGAGATCCTGGTTGCCGACGGCATGCAGGAGCGGCTGCCGGCAGGAATGGCCGTTTGCGTCAAACCGCTGCCGCTCTGGCACTTCGACATCGACACCGCTGTGCGGGGCTTGTGCCGACACTTCGGCACGCAGGACTTGTCCGGCTTCGGTTCCGACGGACTGGAGCCGGCGCTGGGCGCTGCCGGCGCGCTGCTGGAATACTGCCGCACTACACAAGGCAGCGCCCTGGCGCATGTGCTGGGCTTGCGCGTCGAGCGCGAGGCGGCCTACCTGCGCCTCGACGCAAGCACGCGGCGCAACCTCGAGATCAGCGAGACCCTGCGCGGCGAGCCTGCGCCCACCCTCCTCTCGCTCCTCGACACCTGTGCCACAAGCATGGGCAGTCGCTACCTGCGTCATGTCCTGCACCATCCGCTGCGCGATCGCGCAGCTGCCGATGCCCGACTCGAGGCCACCGCGGCACTGGCCGGCCCAGGCGGCAACGGTCCGTGGCGCGAGCTTCAGCCGATCCTGAAGCGCGTGGCCGACGTCGAGCGCATCACCGCGCGCATCTCGCTCAAGAGCGCGCGGCCGCGTGACCTCACCGGGCTGCGCGAGACCCTGCGGGCTTTGCCCGACCTGTGCGGGCGGCTGGCCGGCATCGAGGGCGGGCGCGTCGCGCAGCTGAGCGCGACGCTTCAGCCGCGCCCTGCTCTGCTCGACCTGTTGAGCCGCGCGATCAAAGATGAGCCCAGCGCCGTCGTGCGCGAAGGGGGCGTGATCGCGGATGGTTATGACAGCGAGCTCGACGAGCTGCGAGCAATCCAGAACGACTGCGGCGCTTTCCTGCTCGACCTGGAAACGCGCGAGCGTGCGCGCACCGGCATCGCGAACCTGCGGGTGGAGTACAACCGCGTGCACGGCTTCTATATCGAGGTCACTCACGCCAACGCGGAGAAGGTTCCGGACGACTATCGGCGGCGGCAGACGCTGAAGAACGCCGAGCGCTACATCACTCCGGAGCTGAAGACCTTCGAGGACAAGGCGCTTTCCGCGCAGGAGCGCGCGCTGGCCCGCGAGAAGCTGTTGTTCGACCAGCTGCTCGATGCGCTGGCCGCGCACATCCCCGATCTGCGCGCGCTCGCTGCGGCGCTCGCCGAGCTAGACCTGCTTACCACTTTCGCCGAGCGTTCGACGGCGCTGAACCTCTGCCGCCCGACCTTCACGGACGAGGAGCGCATCGACATCGAGGGTGGCAGGCATCCGGTGGTCGAGCAGCAGGTGGACGCCTTCGTCGCCAACGATCTGCGGCTGTCGCCGGCGCGCCGCCTGCTGCTGATCACCGGCCCCAACATGGGCGGCAAGTCCACTTACATGCGCCAGGCCGCGCACATCGTCCTGCTTGCGCATTGCGGCTGCTTCGTGCCGGCGACCTCCGCGCGCATCGGCCCAGTGGACGCCATCTTCACCCGCATCGGCGCCGCCGATGACCTCGCCGGCGGGCGCTCCACCTTCATGGTGGAGATGACCGAAAGCGCGAACATCCTGCACAACGCCACACGTCAGTCGCTGGTGCTGATGGACGAGGTCGGCCGCGGCACCTCCACTTTCGACGGCCTGGCGCTGGCGTGGGCGATCGCGCGCCAGCTCGCCGAGAAGAGCCAGAGCTACACCCTGTTTGCGACCCACTACTTCGAGCTCACGCGTCTCGCCGACGAGTACCGCGAGGTCGCCAACGTGCACCTGGATGCGGTGGAGCACAAGGACCGCATCGTGTTCCTGCATGCGGTGGAGGAAGGCCCGGCCTCGCAGAGCTATGGCATCCAGGTCGCACAGCTCGCGGGGATTCCGCCCACGGTCGTGAAGGCCGCGCGCAAGCACCTCGGGTTCCTCGAATCCCAAGCTGCAGCCGCGCAGCCTCAGGGGGACCTGTTCACAGCATGGGTCCCCGCAGCATCCGCCGAGAAGGAACTGCACGAGCACCCGGCGCTGGAGCAGCTGCGCCAGATCGAGCCCGACAGCCTCAGTCCACGCGAAGCCCTGGATCTGCTCTATAGCCTTGCGCGCCTGGTGAAGTGAGCGCGCCAAAGCTTACCGCTGAACCGCAGAGGCGCAAAGGAACGCCGAGGACAGCCCGAGACAGAGGTTGTTCCCGCCTCCACTAGCTAGGTCGTGGGCAGGCTCCGGCGCCTTCAGGACGCGAGCTCACACGCTCGGTGGACACTGCCGCGGCAACAGACGGGGCGGCAGCGTCCCCGGCTGGCACCCCCAGACGATCGTGCCATTCACGATCTGCGAAGGAAACAGCACCTTCTATCCTCCGGGGATAGTCACGCACCTCGGTGTTGGAGCACGCCAGCTTCAGAGGGTACTGGCGCAAAGGATAGCTGCCACGCTTCGGGTAAAGCGCGCGCTTCAGGTGTTTTCGGCTCAGTACCCCGCAACCCCCCCATCCGACCGCGGGTCTGCACCTCCTTCCAGCACACCGTTCGGGTGCCGGATGATAGCGCCCGCATGACCCACGGTCTCGTCGAACTCGGCGAGGATCTCGACGTCGTGGCCGCGAGTGCGCAGCTCCTCGACGACCTCGCGCGGGAAGCGTGATTCGAGCTTGAGCGTCTCGCTGGTCTGGCCCCAGGTCCGGCCGAGCAGCCAGCGCGGCGCGCTGATCGCGGCTTGCGGTCCCCAGCCATAGACGACACTGCGTGTGAACACCGCGCTCTGCGTCTGCGGCTGTCCGTCGCCGCCCATGTTTCCGTAGACGATGGTGCGGCCGTCCCTGAGCACCGCGAGCGCGGGGTTGAGCGTATGAAACGGCTTGCGGCCGGGCTCGAGCGCATTGAGCGTGTTGGGATCGAGGGAGAAGCTGCAACCCCGGTTCTGCCAGTTGATCCCGGTCTGCCGCAGCACCACACCGCTGCCGAATTCGTGGTAGAGGCTCTGGATGAAGCTCACCGCGCGCCCTTCCCCATCGATCACGCCCATCCAGATCGTGTCGGCCGGCCCTTTGCTCTTGCCCCAGGGAGATGCTTTCGAACGGTCGATCGCGGCCGCGAGCGCGCGGATCTCGTCGGCAGCGAGTAGGGCCTGCGGGTCGACCTTCATGTAGGCGGGATCGGTGATATAGCGATCCCGTACGCCGAACGCCTGCTTGACTGCCTCGACACACAGATGCACATATTCGGCGCTCGCGGGGTCCACCTTGCCGATCTCCAGCGCGTCGAGGATACCGAGAATGAGCAGCGACACCGCGCCCTGTGTCGGCGGTGGCATGTTGTACAGCGTACCGAGGGAATGATCGAGCCACAGTGGTGTGCGCCACTGGCCGCGGTGCTTCTGGAGATCGGCCAACGTCAACGGGCTGCCGGCATCGGCCAGGTCGGCGGCCAGTGCGCGCGCGAGCTCGCCTCGATAGAAGTCGTCGAGTCCTGTGGCTGCGAGGTGGCGAAGCGTTGCCGCGAGGCGCGGCTGTCTGAAGACCTCGCCCGCCGCCGGCACATTGCCGCCTGGGAGAAAGGTCTCTGCGAAGCCCGGCTGCGGTTCGAGCTCGCGCCGCTTAGCTGCAGTGTTGGTCGCCTGGCTGCGGGTGACTGCTATGCCGCGCTCGGCATAATCGATTGCATCGGCGAGCAGGCGCGCAAGCGGCAGCTTGCCCCCCAGCTCGCGACTGAGCGCGAACGCCAGATCCCAGCCGGAGATCGTGCCTGCGACCGTATTCGCGGCCACACCCCCGCGGAACGGAATCGAGGTCGTGATTCCGCGCACTGCGTACCAGTCTCGAGAGGCCGCCATCGCCGCAGCACCGCATGCATCGATCGCCCGCACCGGCTGTCCAGGGACATGGATCAGCCAGAACCCGTCGCCGCCGATCGAGTTCATGTGCGGATAGACGACGGGGATCGTTGCGGCGGCCGCGATCATGGCCTCGACCGCATTGCCGCCCTCTCTGAGGACCGCGAGCGCCGACTGCGAGGCGAGCGCGTGCGGGGCGACAGCCATACCCCGTGTGGCGCGAATGGAGTTGTGCATTGTCGATTCGGCTTTGCGCGGAAAGTCGCGATTCTAGCCCGGATAGTCCACGAAACCAGAATCGCCGAGGTAGCCAGTCTGCGCCATCGTTGATCGCATCCACCTCCCCGACGGCAAAGGATAGGAGCGGAAAGCCGCAACCGGCACGCCGACGCCCGGCCCCTGCCCGCGTGAATTTCGCACCGGCCCAGAGTGGATTGGTGCGGCGAGCTTTCCTGCGGTATCCGGCACATTGACGTCGTCATGAGCAGATCACCCCGGTCTGCCAGACAGGTCGCCACAGGAGAACTCCAACATGAGCACCAACAGGATCTCCCCAGCCGGCGCCACGGCCGTCATCGATCGGCCCTACGGCGCCTCCCAGCCGCTGCATGCGTTGGAGACCAGCGTCGCCACCGAGCTGCTGCGCCTGCGCAGAGGGCACCCGGTGACTGGTCACTCGAGGCCTGCTCCCCTTCGGGTTGACGCGATCCACGCACTAAGACCAGCGGCCCTTGAGCCCACCCACGAGTTGCTCCCGGGACTGGTGAAACGCGCGTATGCACAACTCCTCGTGGGCGACGCGTCTGCCGCACGCAGGACGCTGGAGTACGCCTTGGCGGCCGCCGAGGCGCCGCGCCCGGGAACTTGCAGTGCAGTTCCGCACGCCCTGCTGACCCTTCACCCCAGCCGAGTGGCCAGCACTACCAGTCCAGGGATTGATGCCGGCACTGTCGTAGCCCCACCTCCATCCGCGCGCGTCGTGATACGCACTTTAGGCACGTTCGAGGTATGCGTCGATGGCGTTGCCCTTCCCGAGGGGAAGAAGCAGCCGCGCCGGACGCTGGCGCTGCTCAAGTCGATCATCGCGCTGGGCGGGAGAGACGTCTGCCGCGCCGCACTGGCGGACGCGCTCTGGCCAGAGCTCGAGGGCGACAAAGCGCAGAACGCGCTGACCGTCACCTTGCACCGGCTGCGCGCCTACCTCGGCGTAGTAGGTGCAGTCGCCGTGCGCCACGGGCGCCTGTCGCTGGAGCAACGCCACGTCTGGGTAGATGCGCTCGCCTTCGAAGCCGCGGCGCGCGCGGTGAACCCTGCGAGCGGATGTGAACCGGTCGAGCGCGTTTTCGAGCTCTATCGCGGCCCGTTCCTCGCCGCCGATGGCGACGAGCCATGGGCGGTGCGGCTCCGGGAGCGCCTGCGTTCCCGCTTCGTGAGCATCGTGGCGGGCGCTGGCGCAGCCTTGGAAGCACGCGATCGCATGGTCGAGGCTGCAACCATATACGAGCGGGGGCTGGCTGCCGACGATCTCGTGTGTGCGTTCCACGACGGGCTGATCCGCTGCCTCTGCAAGGCAGGCCGTGGTTCGGAGGCGGATACCGCGCGCAGGCGCAAGGCGCTGCTCGCTCCAGCGGGACTTTGCTGAGCGGCAGGCCCCAATCTGCCGCTGGGGGGTTGGGGCGGGAGCGAGAACCGGGAGCGGGCGGCGGTCCACCGCCCTATTCCGGGGTTGCCCGCGAGGGGAGAACCCGGAATCACGAGCTGAGGGTCGTCACAAACCAGGGACCAGCATCACCGCGGTCGACCCTCAACCCCCACCCCAACCCTCCGCCTCACGGGGGAGGGAGCGCTGAGGAAGAGCCGGGGATGCTCGGACCGTCGTCAGGCCCGCGAACGCTACCGCCGCGCTTCGAAAGCCCGCAGGAAGGGGGTGCATGCGATCACGCGAATCTGGCTGAAGCCGGCCT
This sequence comes from Burkholderiales bacterium, assembly GCA_036787045.1. GTDB lineage: Bacteria > Pseudomonadota > Gammaproteobacteria > Burkholderiales > SHXO01 > SHXO01. The sequence goes on from DAIQQA010000020.1 coordinate 24,876, forward strand.
CGGCCAGCAGCAGTTCGACGCGATGTGCATACGCAGCACTGACCGTCTGCGCATGGCCCGAGGCAGGCCACTGACGCAAGGCGGAGAGCGCTGAATACAGGCGGCCGGCAGGGGTGAAGTTGTCCTCGGTTCGGTCGGCGAAGCCAGGCTCGACCACCAGCAGCGACCCGGCCGGCTCCAGGGTGGCGCGGATGCGGCGGGCGATACTCGGCGGGTCGTCGAACCGGAACAGGCTGGAAAGGACTGTAACCAGCGCGTACTGGTGGTTGGCCACCAACTGCGGGGGCCTCGCCTCGAATGTCGTCTGTGAGGCGACCCCTTCGGCCTGGGCACAGCGCTCGGCGAAGCGGATGCTGGAGAGCTCGGCGTCGAAGCCCCAGAAATGGGCGTCCGGGTAGGCCTTGGCCATGGCGATCGTTGCCGTCCCGACTCCGCATCCAACCTCCGCGGCGGTCGCTCCCGCGAGCAGCTTCTCGTGTACGCCCGTCAGCGCGGGAATCCACTCCCCGATCAGGTGGGCTGCCGTGCCTGGAATCAGGAATGGCTCCCCGCCGCTGTCGGTCGACAGATGGGAGGCGGGCGGGTCGTACAGCGCGTCGAAGACCTCAGGGTGGGTGCGCACGAGCGCCCGCACCGCGTGGAAGCCCTGCCCGAGGTAGTGCGGGCTATGTTGGTCCGCCAGCACGGCGGCATGCTCGGGCGGCAGGAAGTAGCGTCCGGTCTGCTCGTCGTAGGACACATAGTCGCTGGCGGCCTGGTTGAGCAGCCAGTCGCGCACGTAGACCTCGGAGACACCGGACGCGCTGGCCAACTCGCTTGGGGTGACCGGGCCGGACGCCGCGAGGCTGCGGTAAAGCCCGAGCGTATCGCCCAGGCAGACCAGTAGTGAACTGAGAGATGCAGCCAGGTCTTCGACAACCTTGCAGACGAATGCCTCGGCGGCGTCGAGCTGGTTGGGGGCGTGGTGGCCGGAAGGTCTCATGTTGCTCTCGCGCTTTTAGGGGTCGCCAGCAGACGCCCGCGCCAGCCGCAAGGCCGCGCAGTCGCGACGTCAGGAACTACAGGATATCGGGAGGGGCCTGCGCCCAGCCGTGGCGCAGTTCACGGAAAAGGTGTGAATAGTCCACACGCGCGGGAGGACCGCCGGAAGGCGGTCCCGGCGATCGACTTGGGGCTAGAACCGGCCGGAAGCAGCGAGTCCGACCGCAGCCGGCGGCAACGGCCCAGACGGCACCCCGGCGAGAACCGGGGCCGGCTGGAGCGGTGCAAACACGCTGCAACCGCTACCAGCCTTGCACGCGGTTCATCTCGAGCAGACTCTCCAGCGAGGCGCCGGAGTCGTTCAACCGCTCGACCTGGTCGAACGGGACCGGTGCGGGATCAGCGCCTGTGTCGCGCCTCTCGTGCTGGCGCTCCCACAGTCTGCGCAGGCCGCCTGTGCGCTTCCCTGGCCTGCGGGCCAGGTACCGGTGAAGGCTGTGCAGGAAGTTCATTGTCGTCCCCATTGCGAATGTTGCAACTGCAATGTACGGCAGACACGGGGATGAGTTCGTTGATTTCTTGCCGTGAAAGCTGTGGGATATTCACGCGAGCGCAGGGCGTTTCAGGGAATCCCCACCACGGAGCGCCGTAACCGGCCCGTCGGGCTGGCCCCACCACCCCATCACGCTGCGCGTGCCACCGCTCCTCAGGTAGGAGGGGAGGTCTCCTGTTTCCGCCTCTCACGAAGCGGGATGGCTCCCCTGGGTGACTGCGCGGGGCGGGCTCCGGCGCCGGGGCGATGTCGTGTTGGTATCTGATCGACCAAGTTCCTTGAGCGCGTCAACACGAGCGCTGGCGCTTATTCCAGGTTCATCTTCCGCAGGAACGCCTGGAACCGCGGATCCGAGCGAAGCCAGTCGTAGTCGGGTGCGCTCTTGATCCAGACGATGTCGGACCAGCGCTCCCGAGGAACCCTCGGTCGATTCCGGCGTCAACCGGGTCGCGTTTGCTGTCCCGAATGGCATTTGGTTGTAGCATGTCACGGCAACCGGCCTAAGGTTGTGCCGACCCAGCCGGACGAAGCCAGCGCTCAGGCGGTCCTTTCGCGAACCACTCAAGTCGGACGGCGATCGGCTGCAGGACAACACTCGGGGGGACCATGGCGACACAACAACATCATCAAGTTCTCATCATAGGCGGCGGCGCCGCGGGCATCACCGTCGCGGCCGAGCTGCGCAAGGATCCGGAAGGAAGCCGGCTCGACATCGCGATCGTCGAGCCGTCCGACAGCCACTACTACCAGCCCGCGTTCACGCTGGTTGGCGCAGGCACTTATTCGCTGTCGGACACCCGCCGCCCGGAGGAGGCGCTGATCCCGCGCGGCGTCAAGTGGATCCGCGCAGCCGCGGCCGGCTTCGACCCCGCGCAGAACCAGGTCGAGCTGAGCACGGGCGAGCGCGTCGGCTACGACTATCTGGTGGTTTGCCCGGGCCTGCAGCTCGACTGGGACCGCATCGAGGGTCTGCGCGACGCACTCGGCCGCAACGGCGTGGCCAGCAACTACTCGCCGCAGTACGCCGAGTACACCTGGGAGTGCATCCAGAACCTGAAGCCCGGCGCACGCGTGCTGTGCACGCAGTCGCCGATGCCGTTCAAGTGCCCGGGCGCGCCGCAGAAGATCGCTTACCTGGCTGCCGACCACCTGCAGCGGCTGAACATGCTGAAGAACTGCGAGGTGCGGTTCCTGACGCACGCGCCAGCGATCTTCGGTGTGCCGTTCTTCGCCGAGCGGCTGGTGAAGATCGCAGCGCGCTACGGGATCAACGTGCACTACCAGACCAACCTGGTGGCCGTGGACGCAGCAGCCAGGAAGGCAACCTTCGAGATCGTGGGCGGCGATCAGCAGGGTCAACGCGTCACGTACGAGTACGACTTGCTGCACGTCACGCCGTACCAGAGCCCGCCAGCCGCGGTGAAGTCGAGCCCGGTGGCCAACGCAGCCGGCATGGTGGACGTGAACCAGAACAGCCTGCGCCACAACAAGTTCGAGAACGTGTTCGGGCTGGGAGACGCGACGTCCACGCCCAACTCCAAGACAGCTGCGGCAGTGCGCAAGCAGGCGCCGGTGGTCGTGCGTAACCTGTTGGATGCGATGCGCAAGCGATCGCCTTCGGCCTCTTACGACGGCTACGCTTCCTGTCCGCTCACCACCGCCTACGGCAAGGTGATCATGGCCGAGTTCATCTACGGCGGTAAGGTCACGCCTACCCTGCCCTTCGATCCGGGCCTGGAGCACAGCTTCTACTGGTGGGTGAAGAAGACCGGGCTGCCCATCTTCTACTGGAACTACATGCTGAAAGGGCACGTGAAGTTCTTCGCGCACCAGGTCGACTGGCAGGCGAAGATGGTGCCGGCGTAACGCTACGCAAGGAAGTGCGATATCGAGTTGGCGTAGTAGTCCAGGATGTGCTGCTCGGCCGGGTTCGCGCTGAACAAGCCGCGCTCTTCCAGGACGATCCGTCGCAGGACCAGCATGCGCAGACCTACCTCGATGGCGTAGTCCTGGTCGCCGCGCGGGAGATAGACGACTGCGCGGCGCAGGGCCAGGCGCTCCCCGAGCGCGAAGGCTTCAGCTTTCACTCGCAGCGCCTCCATCGGCCGATCGCCGCGTTCCCGGAACACCTGCGCAACCAGCGCCACGGGCAGCACGGGGATGATCGCCTTGACGCGATCCATCAGCAGCAGCCCGAGCGCTTCGAGGTGCGCGCGGCGCTGCTCCTGCGGCAAGGTGCGCGGATCGATCCCCAAGGCCCGGGTATGCTGCCGCAGCGACAGCGGCGTGCCGAAGCTCACACAGGCGTACCCGAAGCGGAACCACCGCCCCCGCAGTCGCAGCGTTGCCTGCCGGAGTGCGAAGCCGATCGCCGTGAACAGCGTGCGCGCGAAGCCCACTGGCGATGCTGTCGGATCGTGCTTGCGCAGCAGAGACCGGTCTTCCAGGACGCGGTCGTAGTTGATTCCCACCGGAACGAACACTACGTCCCTCGGGCCCGAGGGATCGAACCCCCGGACCATATAGTCGAGCAGTCCGAGCTTGGGCTTGCGCACGCATCCGTCTACGCTCAAGCCGCCTTCCGGGAACACCGCCTGGGTCAGGCCGGCTTCGGTAGCCATCTGGACGTAGCGCTGCAGCACGGCCCGATACAGCGGGTCGCCGGAATCGCGGCGCACGAAATATGCGCCCATGCTGCGGATCAGCGTCTCCAGGGGCCACACGCGAGCCCACTCGCCGACCGCATAAGATAGCGCGGCACGCTCGGCCGCCAGGAAGGCCACCAGCACGTAGTCGAAGTTGGAGCGGTGATTCATTACGAACACCACAGTGGACTTCGGCTCGATCGCCGCGAGGCCAGCTTCGTCGGCGAACCCGAGCCGCACCCGGTACAGCGACCGGGCGATGCCGCGCGCCAGCCAGTACCCGACCCGGAAATAGAGATAGGCGTTGAACGACGGCACGATCTCCCGCGCGTAACCTTCCGCACGCGCCTGGACGCGCTTGACCGGCTCTCCGCTGCGAGCTGCCTCCTGCTCGACGGCTGCGTGCACGCGCTCGTCGTGGCGCAGCCGCTCGATCAGGACTTCCCGCCGGGCCAGCTTGAGCGGCGGGATCTCGACCTGCAGCCGCGGTCCCAGCTCCTGCAGAACCGCCTCGACGCGGCGGCGCACGATCCAGCGCAGCGCGGGCAGCACGACGTGCTCCATCGCAGCCCAAGCAGCGAACAGGCCGAGGATCACCAGCAACCAGACGGGCAGCGAGACGCTTTGCATCGCCGGAGGGTTAGCAGGTTGTTGAAGAACCTGGTTCGCGGCGCGCCTCCGGTCTTTTCGGTGGCGCACCCGCGCAGCAACTGCTTGATCGAGCGTGACCAGACATTGGTTGGCGGCCGGGTCGGAGTGTGATGATGGCTTCTTCGGAACCCTTTTGGAAGGCAGACCCACGCGATGTTAGCAGGCGGGCGGACGCTGCGATTCCAAGAGGCCCGCCGCTTGTCTTCAGCTCACGAAAAGCGTGCGAGGGACATCGGCTTAGCCAATCTGTATGCCGCGTGCAAGCCACCCCCGCCTATCATGACCTCGCTAGCGCCACGGTGCCGCGGCATATGCCGTGCGCGCCGTCCCCTGTTGCATCGGGCCGGCAAGCGTTCTAATGTGGGACAAAGAGCCGGGGCCCCACCGGGGGCGGCAGTTGCAGTGTCCCCCTTCGTCGCGCAGGAGAATGGGTAGAGTGGCCAACGAGCTGATCCTGATCATCGAGGACGACCCCAGCAGCCGCAAGCTGCTGCGGGATACGCTGCAGGTCGCGGGCTACGAGACGATCGAGTCTCCTACCGCGGAGATAGGTCTGAGCCTCGCCGAGGCGCGCCGCCCCGCGCTGATCCTGATGGACATCCGGCTGCCCGGGATGAGCGGGGTCGAGGCGCTGGGGCGGCTGCGCCGCGACCCCGCCATGCGCTCCGTCGCCGTGATCGCCGTTACGGCATCCGTGTCCGGTCCCCAGAGCGAGCTCATGAAAGCGGGCTTCGACGGGCTGGAGACCAAACCTGTCAGCATCGTCGGCCTGCTGCGCAAGATCCGCGCAGCACTCGACCATCGCCCCTCCGCTGCCGCCACGCCATGAGAGATCAGGCGAGCATCCTGGTCGTGGACGACCAGGCGCCCAACCGCAAGCTGCTCGCCGACCTGCTCATGGTCAACGGCTATGCCGTGGAGACCGCCGCCTCCGGCCGGGAGGCCCTGGAGAAAATCCGCAGCGTCAAGCCGGACCTCGTGTTGCTGGACGTCGTCATGCCCGATCTGACCGGGTACCAGGTCTGCAAGACCCTGCGGGCGGATGCCGACACCGGCATCCTGCCGGTGGTGATGGTGACCGCGCTCGATGCCACCGAAGAGCGGATCAAAGGCCTGGAAGCGGGCGCCGACGACTTCCTGACCAAGCCCATCAACGTGCCCGAGCTGCTGGCACGGGTCCGCTCGCTCCTGCGCATCAAGACATTCCACGATACTGTGCAGGCACAGGCCTCCGAGCTAGCCGAGCTGAACGCCGGACTGGCGGTGCGCGTGCAGGAGCAGCTCCGCGAGCTGCAGCGCCTGACGCAGCTCAAGCGCTTCTTCCCGCCGCACCTGGCGGAGCGCATCGTAGCCGGAGACGTGGACGATCCCCTCGCGACCCACCGGCGTGAGGTGACCGTCGTCATTCTCGATCTGCGCGGCTTCACGGCGTTCGCCGACACTTCCGAACCGGAGGAGGTGATGAGCGTGCTGCGCTTGTATCACAAAGAGATGGGCCGCCTCATCCAGGCCCATGGCGGCACGCTGGAGCAGTTCAGCGGGAGCACGATGCTGGTGATCTTCAACGACCCGGTGATCGTCGAAGACCCGGCGGCGCACGCGGTGCGCATGGCCCTGGAGATGCAGCAACGCTTCGAGGAGCTGGTGACCGCCTGGCGCAAGCGCGGCCACGATATCTCGCTCGGCATCGGCATCGCCCACGGCTACGCCACCATCGGCGCCATCGGAGACGAGGCGCGCGTCGGCTACGGCGTCATCGGGCGCGTGACCAACCTCGCCGTGCGCCTGAGCACCGAAGCGCAGCCGGGTCAGATCCTGATCAGCGGGGCCGCGCATGAGCTGGTCGAGGGTATGGTGGACGCCCAACCGGCCGAACAGGTCAACCTCAATGGCTTTGCTCGCCCCGTGACAGCGTTCAGCATCACACGCCTGAAAACGAAGTCCGCTGCTCAGGACCCGCGGCGGTCGTGGCCGCTGAGAATCCATGCGCTGGGGCAGTTCACCCTTCTGCGCGACGGTCAGCCGATCGTTTTCAGCCGCAAGGTGCAGAAGCGCCCGCTCGACCTGCTGAAGGCGTTGATTGCACATGGCGCAATCCGCACGAATACCTCGACGCTGATCGAGTCGCTATGGCCGGACGCGGAAGGAGATTCCGCAAAGGTCTCTTTCGACAGCAATCTCCACCGGCTCAGGAAGCTGATCGGCATCGACGACGCTCTGACGCTGTCCGAGGGCAAGCTGTCGCTGGACCCGGCCAGGTGCTGGGTCGATGTGTGGGCCTTCGAGGAGCTGTTGACCTGCATCGATCGCACGGCACATGAGAGACCAGGGCCCGGCAGCCCCAGCTATGCCGAGCTCGTCAGAGAGCTGCTGCGCCTCTACACGGGCCAGTTCCTCGAGAAGGACTCGCAGGAACCGTGGGCGGTGGCGGCGCGTGACCGGCTCGCAGCCAAGTTCCTGCGCGCGGTCGCCACGCTGGGTGCCTGTCTCGAGCAAGGCAAGGAATGGGAGGAAGCGGTAGCCCTCTACTCCCGCGCCCTGGAGCTGGACAACCTGTCGGAGGGCCTGTACCGGCGCCTCATGGTGAGCTACCGGGAGCTGGGCGAGACCGCCGAGGCACTGAAGGTCTACCGTCGCTGTCGCGACATGCTGTCGATCGTGCTGGGCTTGAGCCCGTCAGCGGAAACCGAGGCGATACGCAGCACCTTACAGTGATCGGCATCGCAGCAGGCGCGGGGACGCGAGCTTTCACTTTGGACATACGTCCTCCGCCTTAGCATGTTCAGGGGATCAAGGAACGTTTTCTTGGGATGTTCGTCACTGCTGTCCCTCCCTATAGTTGCAGGCGCTGGTCCTGAGTCTTGAACGCCCAGTTCACAGCGATCAGCGAAAGGCAATCCTGCCGCGGCAACGCGGCGCGTCTTCAACTCGGTCACTTTACGGAGACTTCAATGAACCAACTCAAGGCAACGACAGAGAAGGTGGTACGGCTGACGGCGGATGAGGTAGCCCAGGTCAGTGGAGGCGTCATCGAGAAGCAGGGGCTGTATCCCCGAAAGTTCGGTGACGTCGATTACCTGGTTTACGTCGACGGTGCCCTGATCGGGACAGTCTACGGTCCAGCTGCATCCGTGGATCCCGATGTGGGGAGCGGCAGACCCATTGATCCCACCCTGGACGGTCGGCTGTGACCTTCCGGGATCTGCTCGGCTACATGCGTGGCGATCCACCCGCGGCGCGTGCTTGCCGGGCAAAGTGCGTTGGCCGTTATGGAAGCGATCCATAACGGCCAACTTGTGCTCGCCCCGTTGAACCGCCGCACGCCTTGCGCGACGCTCACCTTCACCCGCCGCTCGGCGAGATCACCCATCGTCCAGAGGAAGGAAGGAGTACTCTGTGGCACTCGCGCAGTCGCTGTCAGAGGTCGCCAGGATCGTTGCGCTGCCAGGCCAGCTCCCCACCCATATGCGAGATCGCCCGGGCACCGCCCCCTGCGCATGTATCGATAGTTGTATTCTCATCGCGATAGCAGCCGGGTAGAGTGCAACCGAGCAAGCCCGAACCGAACCCCCGAACCGTACCCGAGCCAGGTGGTGGGATGATCAAGGTGATGATCGTAGAGGACGATCCGGTGTTTCTGAATCGCTTCTGCAAGATCGTGACCGCGCATCCGGATTTCGAACTGTTTGCGGCGGTCGCCAGCGGGGTCGCTGCGCGCGAGTCTCTAGCACGGGGGGCTCCCGATGTGCTGCTGATCGATCTCGGCTTACCGGATGTCAGCGGCACTCAGATCATTCGTGAGACAGCGATGCGCTATCCGGAAACCGACATCATGGTGGTGACCGTGTTCGGGGACGAGGAGCACGTGCTCGCCAGCGTCGAAGCGGGTGCGGCGGGTTACCTGCTGAAGGACAGTCTGCCCGAGGAGTTCATCGACGTGATCGAGCAGCTGCGCGCGGGCGGCTCTCCGATCAGCCCCGTCATCGCCCGGCGACTACTGAAGAGACTTCGCCCGGCTCAACCGCTGCTGGAGCCCGATATATCGGACTGCAGACGCCTGTCTGCGCGGGAATCGGAAATCCTTGGTCTCATTGCGAAGGGTTTTACTTTCGCGGAGCTTGCCAAGCTGCTCGAAATCTCGCCGCACACCGTCACGACGTACGTCAAGAAGATCTATCAAAAGCTGGCAGTGCACTCGCGTGGGGAAGCCGTCTATGAGGCCAGCCGGAGGCGGCTCATCAGCTAGCTCTGCGGCCCCCCGCCGGACCCTGGCGGCGCGATGCCTTGCCAGTAGGAGCGTGTGGGTGTTAATCGGGTGGTTCGCGCTCCTCTCTGTCCCATGCCACGGCGCCGATCGCATACTTGACCTCAGCGCGGCCGACATCGTCCTCGACGCATCCGCACGGCCGCCGCCCGATGTGCAACTTTGGACACCGCAGCGCCTGCCGGACAACTGGAACCTGTCGCGACCCGGACAGGGAGGGCAGGCCTGGTACCGGCTGCGCTTCACGCTGCACAGTCAGCCTGATCGCCTCTATGCCGTGTTCGTGGTCAAAGTGAGCATGAACGCGGCCTTTTACGTGAACGGCACCCTGCTCGGGAGCGGCGGCAGCTTCGAGGAGCCGGTAGCCCGCCAGTGGAATCGCCCCCAGTTCTTTGCCATCCCGCCGGCCTTGCTCAAGCCGGGTGAAAACGTCCTGCACGTGCGCCTGCGCGCCTATCCCAATTCGCGCGGTGGGCTGGGCTCGGTGAGGCTCGGTCCAGCGGCGGAGCTGCAGCCAGCGTACGAGCGCCGCCTTTTCGTTCAAACCATCCTGCCGCAGCTCTGCAACATCGTCGTAGCCTCTTTGGGAGTGTTCGCCCTCGCGCTATGGTGGCGACGCCGGGCTGAGCCCACCTACGTCTTGTTCTTCGTATTCTCGGTGCTCTGGGCGCTACGCTCGACCCACATGTTCGTGCGCGACATCCCCGTCTCGGCGTTCCACTGGGATATTTGGGTGCAAAGCTCCTTCGGATGGTGCGCGCTGCTGTTCGTGGTGCTCGCGATGCGCTACTCGGGTCTGCGCTGGCCGCGCTTCGAGAAGGTGCTGTTGTTGTATGGGGCTGCCGGGCCCGTTCTGATGTATCTGGCCGGACCCGAGAAGATGCACGCCGTCGCGAGCAACTGGTCTTTCGTGATCGTCCCGGTCGCCATCTTCTTCGAGGGCTTTCTCGTGAGAGAGGCGATGCACCAGCGCACCGTCGTGAGCGCACTGCTCGCCGCCGTGTGGGCGCTCATCATCCTGGCTTCGATCCATGACGGGCTCGTGCATCGAGACAAGCTGCAGTTCGACAGCTTCTACCTCGTGTCGTACGCGATGATTCTGCTGTCGTTCGTAATGGGCTGGATCCTGACCGACCGCTTCGTGACGGCGCTCACGGCGGCTGAGAAAATGAATGTGGAACTGGAGCAGCGCGTTGCCCAAAAGCACGCCGAGCTGGAGCAACACTTCGAGCGCCTGCGGCAGATGGAACGCGAAACAGCGTTGACTGCCGAACGCCGCCGCATCACCAGCGAGATGCATGACGGTCTCGGATCTCAGCTGATCAGCGCGTTGCACCTGGTCGAGCTGACCGACGCGCCGAAAGCGGAGATCGCAGCAGAGCTGCGGGAGGCGCTGGACACTCTGCGGTTGACCATCGATTCCTTGGAGCCCAGCGAGAACGACCTGCTCACGCTGCTGGGGAATCTGCGCTACCGCCTGGAGGGCAGGCTGAAGCGGCAGGGTATCGCGCTCGACTGGCAAATTCACGACCTGCCGCAACTGGACTCGCTGACTCCGCAGAACGTGCTCCACATCCTGCGCATTCTGCAGGAGGCCCTCACCAACGTCCTCAAGCACGCCCGGGCGAGCCGTATCGCGGTCGAAACCGGGACCAGCGGCGAAGAAGTGTTCATTCGGATCAGCGACGACGGTTGTGGCTTCACCAGAGGACGTCAGGGACGCGGACTCGCCAACATGCAAATGCGGGCGCAAGCCTTGGGGGGCCGGTTGGACATTCAACCTTCCAGCGCGGGCACCACGCTGACCCTGCACCTACCCGTATCGGCATGACCACGCGGCGAATGCGCCGCATATACGTGCCGGCGTCGCAGCACGCGCCCTGCTCGCGATGCCTCCCTAGCACCTTCGACATATCCCGAGCGAAATAGCCAGAACACGCGATAGGGAAACGCCTTCGTGGGATAGCAGGGCCGTAACCCTCGACCTAGACTGCGCAGCGTTCGGGGGTACCGCGAGCCAATCAGGTTGATGTTGCGCAGTGTGCTCCTGAATCGCAACGCTCGTCTCAATCTCCATGACAGAGACGAGCGAACGCCTGGGCGATTGAGGGATGAGCTAGTCCGCCTTGCAGCGCCTGGGAAACGTTCAACTGCTGTTCAACTGCTACCAAAATGGAGGTTTGCCATGCTCAAGAGTTCACTGATCGCCCTGTCACTGTCCGGTGTGATGCTGATCGCGGCCCCGGGCGCGCACGCGAAATGCACCGTGACCCTGAAGTTCACCAACAACGACGCGCACGAAATCACCGTGCTCGGCAACGACAGCCAAGTGCGCGTGAACGGCCTCACTTGGAGCAAGATGAGTTTCAACGATGTCACTGTGCAACCCGGTACGACGGGCAATGCCACCTGGACAAGCAACATGAGCTGCGGAGGACATGCCAAGCGCGATATGCGATTCAAGTACCAGGACTCAGGCGATGGAAACAAGTACCAGAAGACGGTCAACAACGTGGACATCGAGGACGGTCTGACGTACACATACGCGTTCAAGAACGACTGAGGTCACAAAGGCCTGGACGAGTGCGGTCATGAGCGAACAGGCTCTGACCGCACCGTCGAAACGTTCGCGGCCATTCCATTCCCACCCATCGTGCTGTTTGGCGCTTCGGCCATTCAGCAGCGGCACTGGGCCCCGTATACCGGCTGCAGGCCGACAAGTTTGCCAAGTGCGAGCGGTGGTCGGTGCACCCCTCTTTCTGCGCCTGAGTCGGGCCTCGTCCGGCGGGCCTGCCAGCCGCCGATTCGGCGCGCGGCCTCGTTCAGCTTCCGTTCAGCTTGAAAGGAGTACGCTGGTTGTGTATCGGGCGCTCCGAGCGCTGCTCGCGGGTGGTGTAGGTCACACGCGCAGCGAGCAGGCACGGCGTTCGCAGGAGACAGGTCGCCATGAACACATCCATACGCAGGAGACTCGGCGTTGCCACGCTGGCGCTTGCCGCGTGCGCGGTCAGCGCCGTGAGCCGGGCCCAGGAGCAGGCCGACGAGGTACCGGCGGACTCGGCAGTCGCATCGCAGTCGCAGCTTTGGCCGAGCCGGTTCTACGTCGGGGATGACGCGTTCACCGTGTATCCTCTGCAGCTCGAGCGCTGGGAACGCGACCGGCTCGACGGCCGTGCCGCGGTAGCCGTGCAGGCGGCCGGCGCCGACCGGCCGATATTCGGGGTGGTGTCGGTGTCGGCGCGCACCGATGTGGATCAGGCCTCCGGTATGGTCTCGGTACACGATATCGAAGCCAGCTCGGGTAGCTTTCCCACCGCCGCGGGGCGTGCCGCCACCTACGTCGACGCGGTCCGCCGCCACCTCTCCACTCTGACCTGGCAGGTTCCCCTCGACCGCCTGGAGGCGGACCTCGCGATCGACCAGGCAGCCGACCGCGGCCAGAGCCAGCCGCTGCACAACGACCCGCCTCGGATCGTGTACGTTCAGTCGCCCACCATCCTGGTCCCCATCGACGGCGAACCCGTACTACGTGAAATGGAGGGCCTCGGCCTGCGGCGCGTGCTGAATACCCGTGCGCTGATTCTGCAGGAAGGGTTGACGAGCCGCTACTTCCTGTACGTTGCCGGTTACTGGCTGGAAGCGCCGGCGCTGCAAGGTCCCTGGACTGAAGCTCAGGTGCGCCCGAGCGCGCTGGACACGGCGAAGGAGCAGACCGAGGCGGCAGGTGTGGTCGACTTGCTCGACGACGATGACTCGGCGAGCTCGCGTGCGCCCAAGGTCGTCGTCAGCACGGGCCCGACGGAGCTGGTGCAGACCGATGGGCCACCGCAGTATGCCCCTATCGGACGCACGGATCTGCTGTTCGTCACCAACTCGCCGAATCGGCTGTTCCTCGACCTCCGTACGCAGATGCACTACGTGCTCCTCGCGGGACGCTGGTACCGGACCCCTTCCCTGGCACGCGGGCCCTGGGACTATGTCCCCGGCGCGGACCTGCCCGCCGACTTCGCGCTGATCCCGGACGAGCATCCGACCGAAAGTGTGCGCGTCGCCGTTCCCGGCACCCCGCAAGCACAGGAGGCGACTATCGCCAACAGCGTTCCCGAGTTCGCGACAGTCACACGCAGCGCCGCACGCCTGGAGCTCACCTACGACGGTGCACCACAGTTCCGGCCCATCGAAGGCACCAGTCTGGAGGCGGCGGTGAACGCCCCGGTGCCGGTGATCCGGGTGGACTGGCGCACCTACTACGCGCTCGACAACGGGGTGTGGTTCTTCTCCGATTCGCCAGACGGCCCGTGGACCGCGGCGGCCTCGGTGCCGCCGGTGGTGTATACGATTCCCCGCAGCGATCCGCTGCACCATGTCACCTACGTGCGCGTGTACGATGCGACCCCCGACGAGATCTACGTCGGCTACACGCCCGGTTACGTCGGCTCCTACGTGACCTTCGAGGGTACTGTGGTCTACGGATCGGGCTGGTACTACCGCCCCTGGATCGGCACCGTCTGGTACGCGCCGCCGCTGACCTGGGGTTTCGGATTCAGCTTCTGGTACTCGTGGTGGGATCCGTGGCCGTACCCAGCGTGGTGGTGGGCTTGGCGACCGGTGCCGTGCTACCGTCCGGCGTGGGGACCATGGCCACACCACCATGTCGGCGTGAAGCATCCCGGAGTACCACACCACGGCGCTGCGGTAGTCCCGGCGAAACCTTGGCCACACAAGACCAGGCCGGCCGTCGCACCCACCCGCCTTCACGACAGGAACGCATTCCACCCAAACGGGACCGGCGTGCGCGACATCTACCGCCGCTGGGATCCGAAGAGCGCTGCGAACGGCCGCTCGGGCCCAAGGCCCGATCCGCAGCGCGCAGCGCGCCCGACACGCGACCGCGATGCGCGGGTCAGCCCACCGGCGTCGCGCCAGACGCAGGAGCGGCGATACGACCGCAACCAGCGGCTGGGCGAAGGGCAGCAACCGCGAGTGGATGCGCCGCGCTGGGTGCGTCCCGACGATCGAGTGAACCCACCGGATCGCGGGGTGGCCCCGAGCTCGCCCGGGGCGCGAGCCGATCGCAACCAGCGCTTTGGGGACGGCCAGC
>DAIQQA010000020.1:39170-42447 GCA_036787045.1 Burkholderiales bacterium
CCGGGGCGCGAGCCGATCGCAACCAGCGCTTTGGGGACGGCCAGCGGCCGCGACCAGATGCTCCACAGAGGGTCCGTCCGCAGGAACGGGCGACCCCACCGGGTCAAGCGGCGGCTCCGAGCTCGCCCGGGGCGCGAGCCGATCGCAACCAGCGCTTTGGGGACGGCCAGCGGCCGCGACCGGATGCTCCACAGAGGGTCCGTCCGCAGGAACGGGCGACCCCACCGGGTCAAGCAGCGACTCCGGGCTCACCCGGAGCGCGAGCCGATCGCAACCAGCGCTTTGGGGACGGCCAGCGGCCGCGACCGGATACACCACAGAGGGTCCGTCCTGAGGATGGGGGACGCCCGCACGATCGCGCGGCTGCACCGAGCTCGCCCGGGCTGCGCGGCTCAACAAGGCCGCAAGCTGATGCACCCGATCGTGCGCCGGCAGCAGGCGCAATGCGGCCCTCACCCGGTCTGTCGGCTCGCAATCCGACCGACGCGGGTGCACGGCAACGCAGCTTTGACAGTGGGCGCCGAGTCGAGAGCCAGACCAGAACGCAGCCGGAGGTACGGCCCAGGGGCAGCCGCGAGGACGCGGCACCGCCTGCGGTGCACAACCCGCGGCCGAGCACGCCACCTCGCGGGCAGCAACAGCGCAGCCAGAACACCCCGGCCGCCCCGCGGGATGCGATGCGAGATCCCCGTGGAGCGCCCGCGCGCCAGAGCGACTCGAGGGGGAACAGGACGTGGCCGTCGGCCGCCGCAACCGCACCAGGCACCGGCACCGCGACACCGCAGCCGCAAGGCGAGCGCGCCCTGCGCGATCCGAGTGGTGGATCTCGCAGCGGCTCCGCCGTGAACCCTCGCCAGGCTGGCGCAAAGGCGCGATGACGCTCGGCGGGCGCCGGCGTTGGGAAGCTGAACTCGACTCGACGGGACGACAGTGTAGCAGCGCAGCTCAGCGCTGCGGCAGGACGACAGGCTTGCCGTGCGGGGTCGAGCGCGCCGCCCGGTCCCACTCGTCCTTGCGCGTGAGCATCTCCGCGACCGTTGCCAGGTCTTTCTCTGCGGCAAGCTTCTCGAGCGCAGCTAACCAGTACTCGTAGTAGCGGCTGCCATCGTCGACTTCACTGCGGTCGCGTGCCGTGGCGATTTCCGCGCTCAGGTGCTCGGTCCACTCCTTCCAGGTGAAACAACCGTGCTCGAACAGCGTCAACGTCAGAGCGAAGGCCTGTGCCTCCCAGGGCGCGCGAAACACCGGGCCACCTTCGTCCTTCGGGAGGCCCGGCAACTCCAGTGCGTCACCGGCACTCATGCCGGGTCCAGGTAGTCTTCCCACAGATCCAGGCACACGCAATCCTTGGGAGCGGCATCCGCGCCCCACAGCTCGCGCGCTGCGAAGCGGACGCTGTATAGGTGCTGCGGCTTCGGCCCCAGCCCCGCCGCGTTGGCATCGGGGAAGATGAACACGCCGTGGTCGCGATCGACGATGCCGTGCTTGCCGCGCACATAGCGCGGCAGCCGGGTCGCGCCGGTCGGATTGATGTTGCGCGCGATCACGCGCGCACCAGCCGCGAAGCCGGCCGGTACCGGCGTGTCGACGCGGTAGTTACGGCCGGTGCGCACCGCAGTCTCGACCTTCTCCGGTGGAAATGCGACCAGGCCGGCGGGTGCCGGTTTCTCGCTCTTTCCGCCCGCCAGCTCCGACGGCGTCAGCAGACCGCTCTCCACCAGGAGGCGCTGCAGCCCCGACAGCCAGCGCTCGTAGTAGGTCGCGGGCAGATATTCTTCCGGCCGCAGGCGTTCGTTGGCGTGCCGGGCCATGTCGATGTTCCACTTCCCCAGCGCACCGCAGGCCTGACGCAGGGCGAAGGTGCGTGCCTCCCAACGATAGTGGAACACCGGCTCATGCTCCTCGTGCTCGATGGGACCGAAGCCGTGCATCCCGCCCATGTCGTGTACACCGTTCACTACAGCCTCCCCGTCCCGATCATCGAGTCGCGCGTGACCAGCGCCGCAAGCTCCTGTTCACTCATCCCCTCCGTCCCGGCCGGACGTTCCGGCAGCACGAGATAGCGCACTTCCGATGTGCTATCCCACACCCTCACCTCGACGTCTGCGGGCAACTCCACGCCGACTTCCTTCAGCACCCCGCGCGGATCGATCACCACCCGCGAGCGATAGGCGTTGGACTTGTACCAGACCGGCGGGAGCCCCAGCACCGGCCAGGGGTAGCACGAGCAGAGGGTGCAGACCACGACGTTGTGAACCTGTGGAGTGTTCTCGACCACCACCATGTGCTCACCTTGCATGCCGCTGTAGCCCAGATCCGCAATCGCAGCAGAGGCATCTTCGCGCAGCCGCTGCCGATAGGTCGCATCGACCCACGCGCGGGCCACCACCCGCGCGCCGTTGCGCGGACCGAGCCTGGTCTCGAAGGTGTCGATCAGCTTGTCGAGCGTCTCGGGGTTCACCAACCCTTTCTCGACCAGCAGCGACTCCAGTGCCTTCACGCGCAGCTCGACATCGGAGAAGCGGGAGCCTTCTTCGTGATCGTGGTGGTCATGACCCTGGCTCATATGTTCCGTCTTCCGTGGTTGCGCCCATCGACCATGATACCCCGCCCCAGTTCCAGGTCCTACCCGCTACCCGTCGGTTCGTCCTTGTCGTGTCGCGCCGGATCGTGTGTCGGCAACGCATCGCACCAGCGCGGATCGCTCTTCCAGCCTGGTACCGGTGTAGGCACACCCTCGCGCGGGACGAACGGGGAGGCCTGCACGCGTTGGAGCTTGTGGATGTAGCGTGGACAGTTCGGGAAGATCTGCGTCACCGTGACCCGCATGACGAACTGCGCCTCGGGGTAAGCCGGGAGCAGATCGTCATGGGGCGTGATGCTGGCAAGGCCGTTGAGCCTGAGCCGCTTCTGCTGCTCGAAGTCGATGAACAGCAATCCGACCTGCGCATTCACGAGCGCATTGCCGGCCGACAGATACATGCCGTTACCGTCATAGATCGGGAAGGCGATGGTGTGGACGTCCACGACTCGCACGAAGCCCCGCGCACCCGCCTTGTACGAGCAGTTGGGCTGCCCCTGCGCGTCGGCCGTGGCGAGGAAGAACATGTCCAGCCCCTCGATGAACTGCTGCTGGCTCGGTTGGATGCGGTCGCGGACCAGATGTTCCTCGAGCCGGTCGGCCAGACGCCGGGTGTCGAACTGGTGCTGCAGCTTCCGGCTGCCGTCGTGGTAGAAGCTAGCGTTGCTCATGAGATCTCCTCGCCTGCTGCCGGAC
>DAIQQA010000020.1:42547-49826 GCA_036787045.1 Burkholderiales bacterium
CAGTGCCCTTCCAGCTCGATGCCCACCGATAAAGTCGCGTCCTCGGTGTCGTTGAGGAGCTTCTTCGCCGTGCGCTGGGCCAACGGGGAGAGCTCGACCAACTCGGCCACCAGCGCTTCGGTTGCCCTCTCCAGCTCGCTGTCGGCGACGCACTCGGTGACGATCCCCCAGTCGTAGGCTTGCTTTGCGGGGATCCGGCGGGAGCGCATGACCACGTCCTTGGTCCGTGCGATGCCGATCATCTTCTGCAGCCGGGCCGAGCCGCCGGAGCCCGGAATCTGACCGAGCTTCTGCTCGGGCAATGCGTACTGGGCGGTCTCGGAGGCGATGCGGAAGTCGCAGGCAAGCGAGATCTCGAAGCCGACCCCGAAGCAGTAGCCGCGGTTGGCCGCGATCACCGGCTTGGAACAGCGCGCCGGGGCCGCGATGTTCCAGGCGAGCTTCGACACGTGCTCGGGACTCGCTTCCAGGAATCCCTGGATGTCGCCGCCGCTGGAGAAGTGCTCGCCGACGGCCCGCAGCACGATGATGCGCACGCCGAGGTGCGCGTCGAGGGCCTCGAAGGCGCAGCGCAGCTGGTCGCGCTGCGGCATGCTGACCACGTTGAGCGGGTGACGATCGAGGACGATGTCGGCGCGGGCGCGCTGCTCATCGACCTCGATGCGGAACCCGTCGAGGTTGTCCAGCAGGCCGTAGGCCGGATGCTCGAGGTTTGTGCTCATGAGAGTGTCTTACAACCAAAGATTGAACCGCTCACCCCGACCCTCTCCCGCCGAGGGAGTGGGTGCTTTCCGAGGGCGTTGCGGCTCTCTCGCCGGCGACCTCGAGAATGGCGTGCACGATGCCGGTGTATCCCGTACACCGGCACAGATGCCCGGACAGCATTTCGCGCACCTGCGCCTCGGTGGGTTCGGGCACGCGGCTCAGGAAATCGGCCGCCGACATGAGGATCCCCGGAGTACAGAAGCCGCACTGGAGCGCATGATTGCGGCGGAATGCGGCCTGCAGGTCCGACAACGTGCCTTCCGCACCGGCCATCCCCTCGACAGTCTGCACCTCGCGGCCTTCGGCCATCACCGCAAGCGTCAGACAAGCGCGCTGGGCCACGCCGTCGATGCGCACCGTGCAGGCGCCGCAGACGCCGTGCTCGCAACCGACGTGAACGCCGGTGGCGCCGAGCTCCTCCCGCAGGAAGTCGGACAGCAGCATGCGCGGCTCGCAGTGTCCCCAGCGCACCCGCCCATTGAGAGTGAGGGTGATGCGATGGCGACGCCCGTGGTCGAACCGCTTCATCGGCAGGTACCACCGCAATGCATGCTTGTCCGCACGCTCGATCTCGCTCCCCCTTGCAAGGGGAGGGCGCGCGGGAGCCTGGAGCAGGGGCCCCGTTTGACGGGGATGCGACCACAGCCGCGCGCGTGGCCCGCGACATCGCGATCTCTGCTGGACCCGGGTCTGTCGGAGCGGGCCGAGGTGGGGGCAGCTGATGTCAACTGCATAGCCCTTCGATCAGCCGCCGTCCTAGCGTGCGCACCAGGTGCCGCCGGTACTTCGCCGTCGCATGCTGGTCGTCACGCGCCTCCAAGTCCCAGGCCAGGCGGTTCAATGCATCGTCCAGATCTTCCCGGGATAGACGGGGCCAGCTCTGCGTACGCGGCCGGTCCGCCACGCCGCCCACACCAAGACGAAACTCGCTCGCGCTCACCACGGCGACCAGGGCCACGATGGCGAAGTCGCCGTGACGCATCGCGACCTCCGTAAACCCGTAGCGTGTGCCGGGGCGAGCGAGCGGGAACTTCACCGCTTCCACCAACTCGGTGGGTTCCCGGGCCGTGGTCAGGGTCCCCCGGAAGAAGTCGTCTGCGGCCACGGTGCGCCGGCGCGCACTCGAACGCAACACCACTTCACCACCAAGCGCCGCGAGACACAGCGGCAGCTCCGCACTAGGATCCGCGTGCGCCACCGACCCGCAGACCGTGCCGCGGTTGCGCGTTTGAAAGTGTCCCAGATGCGGCAAGGCTTGCGCGAGCAGCGGCACTTCTTGCTGTATCCGCGCTCGCTGCTCGACGGTCGCCTGCGTGACCGCCGCGCCGATAGAGAGCTGTTCATCGTCGACCCCCGCACCCGCGGCGTCAGCCGCACGGCTGATGTCGATCAGCACATCAGGCTGCGCCAGGCGCATGTTGAGGATCGGCATGAGCGACTGCCCGCCCGCCAGGATGCGGGCGTCGTCGCCGTACTCGCTGAGGAGCGCGACTGCTTCGTCGGCCGAGTCGACACGGATGTAGTTAAAGGGCGAGGGTTTCATTGATGGGTTTTCGGTTGAACGCCAACCACCCCGGCCCTTCGGGCCACCCCTCCTTGGAAAGGAGGGGAGAGACTGGGTGCCCGCGCAGCGGGCGGGGTGGTGGGAGCCTGCGCAAACCACGCCGTCGCCCGGGATTCAGCCATCCCGCCCTCCCAACCAGCGCGACACGTGCGAGAGCACACCGCGCTGACCCTTAGCCGCCTTCGGGCTCTCCACACTATCAGCAGGCGAGGGATCCGGCATACCGAGCAGCTCCAGGATCTTCGCCGGTGTGAGCGGCAGCGTGATCGCTTCCGGATTCACTATCGGGCCCAGCGCGTCGGCAACAGCGTTGGCGATGCACACCGGGGTGCTCATGTTGTTGCCCTCCCCCACGCCCTTTGCACCCAGCGGCGTGAAGGGGGACGGCGTCTCGAGATGCACGATCACCGGCTCGGGCACTTCCATCGCTGTGGGCACCAGATAATCGGCAAAGGTGCCTGACAGAAAAGCGCCCTCCTCCGAGTGCACGAACTGCTCCATGAGCGCAGCGCCCACCCCCTGCGCAAACCCGCCGCGGATCTGCCCTTCGGCGAGCGCGGGGTTGAGCAGTCTCCCGGCGTCATGCGTCGTCACGTACTGGTCGATGCGTACCTGCCCGGTGTCACGCTCGATCTCCACCGCGCAGATGTCGAAGGCAAAGCCGTAGGCAGCCGACGTGTTGATGCGGTCCTGCTCGTCCGGTGCGGCAAGCTGCTCCGGAGTCCAGAACACCGTCTCGCGCAACCCGGGCTCCATGCCTTCTGGGAGAAGGGCGGGTGCCCAGTGGGCGCCGCTTGCCGCACGGGCAAACGGGATGGTTCGATCTGGCGACTGCCGAGCAAACGCCTTTCCGCCAGCGAACACCACCTCCTGCGAATCGCAGCCGAGCTGGGAGGCGGCGATGCGAGCCAGCTTGTCGCGCAGCCTCACGGCGGCGAGGTGCGCCGTGCCCGCGACCGCTCCCGCAAAACGGCTGGAATAGTTGCCCGCGGCCACCGACCAGGCGTCCTTCTGGGTGTCCAGCTCGACGTTGACGACGACCTCGGCCGGCTTCAGTCCGAAGACATCGGCCACCACCTGTGCCAATACCGTGCTGTGCCCTTGTCCCTGTGGCGTCGATGCGACGATCACGGTCACTGCCCCGAGCAGGTCGATGCTCACCGTCGCGCTGGCGATGGCGCCGTTCTTGGGACCTGCCTTGGCGCGCACTTCCGCCGGCAGCACCGTCGTGATGTAGCCCATGTTCGAGATGGACGGCTCGACGATGGCAGCGTAGCCGATGCCGTAGAGCCTGCCCTCCGCCCGCGCCCGTTCCCGCCGCTCCAGCAGCTCGGCGAGGCCACCCCGCTCCGCCGCCAGCTCGAGCGCGCGATGGTAGTCGCCCGAATCGATCAACGCTCCGGCCGCGGCACGATACGGAAACGCATCGGCACGGATGAAGTTGCGCCGATACACTTCGCGTGGGTCGAGACCCAACTCGACGGCGATCCGCTGCGCCAGCCGCTCCAGCGCGAAGTACACCTGCGGACCGCCGAACCCCCGCACCAGCCCGGCCGGCATCTTGTTGGTGAGCACCACGCGGTTGCGCACCCGCAGGTTGCGGATGTCGTACGCACCGGTCAGGCAGCCGTGCATTCGATAGAAGGTCGCGGGCTCTGGTGCGCGCAGATAGGCACCGCAATCGTCGAGCTGGTCGTAGGACAGCGCCGTGATCCGGCCGTCTCCCTCCACTGCGGCCTCGATGGTGCTCAGCCGGCCCGTCGCAGAAGTCGCGGCGACCAGGTGCTCGAGGCGATCCTCGACCCACTTGACGGGTGCGCCGGCCTTGCGCGCGGCAAGGCACAGGGCAACCACGTAGGGGAACACGGCCTGCTTGACGCCGAAGCTGCCGCCCGCATCGGGCGGCGTCCGCAGCCGCAGCCTCGCGGCCGGCACTTTGAGCGCCAGCGCCATGACCGCGTGCAGCGAGAACGGCCCCATGAAGTTGGCCAGCACGTCATAGCCTTCATCGCCCGCCAGATGCTCGGCCACCACCACGAAGCACTCGATGGGCGTGCAGGAATTGCGCGGGTAGCGCACGGTCAACCGGACGCGGTGTGGGGCCGCTGCGAAGGCCGCATCGGGATCGCCATACACGAAGCGCCGGTCGCTGACGATGTTGGAGCCGACGGCCTCGTGCAAGACAAGCGCGTCGGATGCAATCGCGCTGTCGATCTCAGCGGCAGCCGCCAGCGGTTCGTAGTCGACCCGGACCCGATCGACCGCATCCTCGGCGAGATAGCGGTCCTCCGCGACGACTATCGCGACCGGCTCGCCGACGTAACGCACCTTGTCGACCGCCAGACACCAGTGCTCCATCGGAGCCTTGACGCCGACCACAAAGGGCGCGGCCCACCGTTTGACATCCGCCCCCAGGAGCACGGTACGCACGCCGGGAACGGCGAGCGCTGCGGATACGTCGATGCTCCGGATGCGTGCATGCGCATGGGGTGAGCGCACGAAGGCAGCGTGCAACGTGCCGGGGCGCACCCCGAGATCGTCGGCGAAGCGCCCCGCGCCGGTCAGCAGCGCGGCGTCTTCGCGGCGCTCCAGCGATCGGCCGGTCCATGGCTCCGTGGCCGCTGGCGCGAGGTCGGGTACCGGGAGCTGCGTTCGCTCGTTCACAGGTGCGTGCCACCCGAAAATGCACGCTTGAGCGCAGCCGCGACTTCCGCGACCCCCGCATGCCCGACATCGACCGCACCGGCCATGGTGAGAAAGCCGTGCACCATGCCGTCGTAACATGTGTACGTTACCGGGACCCCCGCTGCCGCGAGACGATCGGCGTAGGCCTTGCCTTCGTCCACCAGTGGATCCTGCGCCGCTGTGAGGACGAGCGCCGGCGGCAGGCTCGACACATCGCGCGCCTTGAGCGGCGACGCGCGCCAATCGGCGATGTCCTCCGGTCCGCGCAGATAGGCCTCGCGGAAGAACAGCATGCGCTCGCGCGGCAAGGTGTAACCGGTTGGAATCCTGGTGTACGCGGGCGAATCGAGTGTCATGTCGGTGACGGGGTAGATCAGCACCTGCAGGCGCAGCCGCGGGCCGCCCTGGTCCCGGAAAGTCAGTGCGGCGACGGCCGACAACGTCCCGCCGGCGCTGTCGCCGCCCGCGGCAAGCCTGGTCCGGTCGATGCCCAGATCGTCCCCCTTGTCCGCAAGGTAGCGGATAGCGGCGATCGCGTCGTCGACAGCGGTCGGAAACTTGCTCTCCGGCGCCACCCGGTAGGCCACGGCGACCACCGCGCAACCAGCAAGATTGCCCAGTTCGCGGCACAGCGCATCGTGGCTGTCGAGATCGCCGAACACCCAGCCGCCACCATGGAAGAACACGAGCGCAGGTAGCCGCACGTGCGCCTCGCTGCCCAAAGGCCGGTAGACCCGGATCGGGATTTCCCCGCCGGGACCGGGTATGGTTCGGTCGACGACCGACGCTACGTCCTGCGCCGGCGCGAGGAACACGGCACGGGTACGCTTGAACTGGGCACGCGCCTGGTCGACCGGAATCGTGTGCGGTGGTGCGAGATTCATCCGGGCCATGGCGTCCATCACAGCCTGGACCTGAGGATGCAGCGCAGTCATGGGAGGCTCCAAGAGTGGGTTCGCTTCGACACAGCAGCACCGAGCGGGATCATGGCGTGATGGCGAGACTAGCAGAACGGGCGTACTTTGGTTGGCGTCGCGCTCTCGCCGTCCTCGCGGTCGCGTTCTCGATCGGCATTGCGGCGCAGGCGCAGGAGGCGTCGTTCAGCTTCGTCGCGGTCGGCGACGTGCCCTACTTCGCCTGGGAGGAGTTGCGCTTCGAGCAGATGATCGAAGCCTGGAACCGCGAAAACCTGGCCTTCGTCCTACACGTGGGCGACATCCAGAGCGGCCGGGATCTGTGCTCCGGCGCGCTGTACACGCAACGCCGCACGCTGTTCGACCGGTCGATTCACCCTTTCATCCTGCTGCCGGGGGACAACGAATGGACCGACTGTCATCGCCAGACCAACGGCGGCTTCGATCCGCTCGAGCGGCTGGCGCTGTTGCGGCGGGTGTTTTATCCGGATAACGCCACGCTCGGAGCGCAGCCTGTCGAGCTTCGCCGGCACAGCGCAGAGTTCCCGGAGAACGTCCGTTGGGAGCGGGAGCGCATCGTATTCGTGGGACTGAACGTCGCGGGCAGCCACAACGGCCTGCGCGTGAGCCCTGCCTCCGACGCCGAGTACGAGCAGCGCAACGCCGCTAACCTCGAGTGGCTCGCCGCGGCCTTCGAGCACGCACGCATGCAGGAGGTCCGCGGCGTGGTGGTCGCGTTCCACGCCAATCCGCGCTTCGAAGCCAAACCCGGAAGCCCGGCTCGCGAGGGATACGACGACCTGGTCGCCGCACTGGAGCGTGAAGCGCACGCCTTTGGCAAGCCGGTGGCGGTGATCCACGGCGACACCCATCAGTATCGCGTCGATCACCCGCTTCCGTCCGCACCGAACGTGGTGCGCATGGAGGTTCTCGGCTCGCCCGGAGTGGGTTGGACGCGCGTGACGGTCTCGCCGGAAGAACCGGCAGTATTCGCATTCGAGCTCGTGCAGTAACGCCTGTGCCTCGCCACCGCCCTTTTCACGAGGAGTGGAGGAAGGCAAGGAGCAAAGCACCTCGCACGTAGTGAGCCTTGCATCAATGCATTGTGCTCAAGCCGTGGTCAGTACAACGCCAACCACCCCGTCGCCTTCGGCGCCACCCCTCCTTGGAAAGGAGGGGAGAGCTTGCGTGCCTGCGTGGCAGGCAGGGTGGACTCTCCCCTCCTGCGCGAGCAGGGTTGCCTGCGTAGCAGGCCGGGTGGTGGGAGCCTGAACCACCCCGTCGCTTTCAGCGCCACCCTCCTTGGAAAGGAGGGGAGAGCTTGCGTGCCTGCGTGGCAGGCAGGGTGGAC
>DAIQQA010000228.1:0-6529 GCA_036787045.1 Burkholderiales bacterium
AGCACGTGATCACCACGCAGGTCGGCGACCTGCTGCCGATCCCGAAACGCTGGATCGTCAATTTCATGATCAAGAGGATCAAGAGGATGGTGCCCGATTGGCGCATCGACGGCGCCATGAACTTCCGCGCGGCGCTCGCCCGCGGCGCGGCGGCGCCGCTCGAGCCGGTCGAGGTGACGCACGACGACATCGCGTTCCTGCAGTACACCGGCGGCACCACCGGCGTCTCGCAGGGCGCGATGCTCACCCACCGAAACATGCTCGCCAATGTGGAGCAGACGGGTGTGTGGATCTCGGGCAGCTTCAAGGCGGGCACCGAGATCGTCATTGCACCGCTGCCGCTGTATCACATCTTCTCTCTCACCTCGACGCTGGCGTTCATGAAGTGGGGCAGCCTGGTCGTGCTCATCACCAACCCGCGCGACTTGCCGGCCTTGGTCAGGGAGCTCGGCCGGTGGAGGTGGAGCGCAATGACCGGCGTCAATACGCTGTTCAACGGCCTGTTGAACGCGCCGGGATTCGGGCAGCTCGATTTTTCCGCGTTGAAGGTGGTGGTCGGCGGCGGTGCAGCGGTGCAGAAGCCGGTGGCCGAGCGCTGGCAGCAGGTGACCGGACGGTATATCACCGAAGCTTACGGCCTGACCGAGGCCTCGCCTGGCGTCTGCGCCAACCCACTGGGAACACCCTGGAACGGGACCATCGGCTTGCCCTTCCCTTCCACAGAGGTGTCGATCCGCGACGAGGACTTCAATGAGGTGCCGGTGTGGACCGGGGAAGGCGACATTGAGACGCACACCGGGGAGATCTGCATCCGCGGCCCGCAGGTGATGAAGGGTTACTGGAACAATCCCGGGGAAACCGCCAAGGTGATGCAGGACGGGTGGTTGAAGACGGGCGACGTCGGCAATCTGAATGCCGAGGGCTACATCACCATCACCGATCGCAAGAAGGACATGATCCTGGTTTCGGGTTTCAACGTCTATCCGAACGAGATCGAGAGCGTGGTGGCGACGCATCCAGGCGTGCTCGAATGCGGGGTGGTGGGCGTTCCCGACGAGAAAACGGGCGAGGCGGTGAAGGTGGTCATAATAAGGAAGGACCCGAACCTCACGAAGGACGCAGTGCTCTTGCACTGCAGGTCCCTGCTCACGGGCTACAAGGTGCCGCGCCACGTGGAGTTCCGCGACACCTTGCCAAAGACGCCGATCGGGAAAGTCCTGCGGCGCGAGCTGCGCGACGCGCCCAACAAGTAGTGGCTGCTGGGTAATAGGCTGCTCGCGTATGACGGAGTAGCTGGGTCTTGGAGCTTTGCTGAACTGACGCCCGCAGGATTAGACTTGGCGTCCAAGAACTGCCTAGGGGGAGGGTCCGTTGTGGACGTCAGCAACCGCGTCATCATCGAGGCCTGGAAGACCGTACTATTCGAGAACTTTTGCCACTTCAAGCACCTGCTGACGGATGGACCGTCGCAACGCAGCAATGCGGGATTCGGGCGCCGCCGGTATCCAAAAGGCGCGCGGGTGCTCGATGTCGGCTGCGGCTTCGGGGACAGCACGGTGCGCATGCTTCTGACGGCAAGGTGGTTGGCAGGCGTCGCCGCTGGCGCGCTGGTGCTCACGATGGCCGCCGGAGCGGAAGTGGTGGAGTTGACCGGCGCATGGACAGGCATGCTCACGGGCGCCGATGGCAGTTCGGCTGAAGTCCAGGTCGATTTTGGCCCGGGAGGGTTTCCCTTGTATTCCTACACTGACGCTGGCGGGGGATTGCGTCAGGTCGAGCTGTCACGTGTTGGACAAGTGGTGGAATACGTGCCCATGGGAGGTGGCGTTCAACGGGTGGAGGTGAAGAGCCTCGAGAAAGCGACGGGCCGGCTTTCGGTCTTGATCTTGGCCACCTTCGAAAAGGCGAGCCAGGGCTATCTCGATCAGCAACAGGAAGCGGTCTTGTTCGAGTATGCCCTCGTTCCAGAAGGCCTCAAGATGAGGGTGACGTCCCAAGCAACTTCTCATTTCGGCGATAAGGACATGATCGTAGGTGGCGATTCCAATCCGGTCGTCGCCGAAGGGCTGCTGCAAAAGCTGCACTGATCACAGCCGCCGCTGGCGTAGTACGTGGACTGCCCGAACCTCACGGGCCGCCGAGGTTTCCAGGCGCATAGTCATGGCAACGCTACCGCTATAGCGACTTTGGCGCGCACACGCGGGTATGCGCCAGTACGCGACAGAGCGGAACGGCCTGCCGACAACTGTTGCGATAACTCAGATACTTGCTCCAACGGATCCAACGAAGAACCAGGCGCCCGCTGCCGAATAGCGATGAGATCAGACCTTCAGCGCGGTCACATTGAACACCGGCACCGGCTTGCCGAAGCCCTTGAGCGGTAGCGCCCCGACCGGCTCCGCCTCGACCACCTCATCCACCGACGCCAGCACGCGCTTGGAGATCAGGATCTGCCCCGGCTGGGCCTCACCGCACAGGCGTGCGGCGAGGTTCGTCACCGTGCCGATGGCGCCGTAGTCTAGCCGCCCCTCGAAACCGATCGCGCCGATGGTGGCGTAGCCCTGCGCGATCCCCGCGCCGAAGTCCAGCTCGAACCCGCGCTTGCTCCACTGGGCGATCAGGGTGTGCAGCCGCGCGTGCATTGCCAGCACCATGCGCACCGCCCGCATGGCGGGATCCGGTACCGGCACCGGGTCGTTGAAGAAGACCATCATGCCGTCGCCGGCGAATCGCTCCAGGGTGCCATCGTGCGCCATGATGATGCGGCCCATCTCGGCGTGGTACTCGCGCAGCACGCTCATCACTTCTTCGGGTTCGGCGGTCTCGGCGAATGCGGTGAAGCCGCGCAGGTCGAGGAACACCACGGTGATCTCACGGCGGTGGCTCTTCAGCGGGTCCTCTGCGCCGCCGCTCAGGATCAGCTCTGCGAGCTGCGGCGAGAAGAAGCGCTTGAGCCGCGACAGGCGCTCGAGCTGCTCGACCTGGTCGGCCACGCGCTGCTCCAGCGTGCGGTTCGACTCCTCCAGCTGGTCGTGCAGAGACTTGATCCGCAGCAGGGAGCGCACCCGCGCAAGCAGCTCCGGCTGGTTGATCGGCTTCGTGAGAAAGTCGTCTGCACCCGCCTCGATACCCTTGATGCGCTCCTCGGCAGGGTCGAGCGCAGTGACCATCACCACCGGAAGAATCTTCGTAGCCGGGTTGTCGCGCATGCGGCGGCACACTTCGTAGCCCGTCATCCCGGGCATGACCACGTCCAGCAGCACGAGATCGGGGTGGGAACTTGCCACCTGCTCCAGCGCTTCGGCGCCCGATGCGGCCGTTACCACGTCATAGCCTTTGACGGCGAGCAGATCCGCAAGCAACTTGACGTTGCGCGGGGTGTCGTCCACCACCAGGATTCTGGCTGGGGTGCTCACGCCTGTCTGGGTCTCTTAACCTGTCGACGCGCCCGGCCCTGCATCCAGAGCCTCGCGCACCGCATTAAGAAAGGCGCTGACGTTGATGGGCTTGGGCTGGTAGCCGTTGAAGCCTGCCTCGAGGATCTCTCGCTGGTTCTGCTGCATGGCGGATGCTGTAACCGCGATCACGGGAATCGCGTGCGTGGCCGGATCGGTGCGCAGCCGCTTCAGTGCTTCGATGCCGTTGATCCCGGGGAGCTGGATGTCCATCAAGATCAGCGCTGGATGTTGTTCCTGCGCCACACGCAACCCTTCTTCGGCGGTCTCCGTCTCCAGCGTGCGGTAGCCCTTCGCCTGCAGCACGTCGCGCACCAGCTTGCGATTGAGCGGCTGGTCCTCGACGATGAGTATCAGTTCTCCGCTCATAGCGTACGCCCGGCTAGGAATCCAGGCTGCCTGAACACTCCTGGATCCCCGCCTTCGCGGGGATGACATTGAATCAGATGCTCCGTGCACACCGGCGGAGCGGGGTGCTGTGTCATGAGCGGGCGAGCTCCGGCTTCCCTGCCTCGGTGGTCGGCTTGGCGCCTGCCGAGGCCACCGGCAGCGTGAACGTGAAGGTCGAACCCTTGCCCACAGCGCTCTCGACCCAGATCCGCCCGCCGTGCAGCTCGACGAATTTGCGGGCGAGCGTCAGCCCAAGTCCGGTGCCCTCGCGTTTCCCGGCGTGGTCGGCACCCACCTGGCGGAACTCCTCGAAGATCGCCTCCTGATCCTCGGGCGCGATGCCCACGCCGGTGTCGCTGACCGAGATCTCGACTACCCCGTCACGCAATCCTGCACCGACGTCGATCCGTCCGCCATCCGCGGTGAACTTCACGGCGTTGGACAGCAGATTGAGCAGAATCTGGCGGACCTTCCGCTCGTCGGCGAGGATCGCACCGAGCCGATCATCGAGCGACAAGCCCATCTCGAGCCCATGCCGTGCGGCGCGCTCGCGCACCAGCGTCAGCGTGCCGTCGATGGTATTCGGGAGATCGAACTGCGAGAGCTCGAGCTCCACCTTGCCGGCCTCGATCTTGGACAGGTCCAGGATGTCGTTGATCAGCGAGAGCAGATGCCGTCCGGAGGCGTGGATGTCCTGCACGTACTCCATCTGCTTGTCGTTCAGCTCGCCGAACATCCTCTCGCCCAGCACCTCCGAGAAGCCGATCACGGCGTTCAACGGCGTGCGCAGCTCGTGGGACATGTTGGCCAGGAACTCCGACTTGTGCTGGCTGGCGGCCTCGAGCTCGCTGTAGAGGCGGCCCACCTCCGCGCTCATCCGGTTCAAGCCCGCGGCCAACGCACCCAGCTCGTCGTGGTTGGGCACCTCGACCCGCCGGGAAAAGTCGCCGCCCGCGATCTCTGCCATGCGCGCCTGCATCTGCTGAACGGGGCGCACGATCGAGGACGAGATGGAGTACCCGAGCAGCAACGCCAGCACGATGCTCAGCAGCGAGAATGCCATCACCGCGCCCTGGGAGGTGAGATAGGCGCGGTGGCTTGCCTCGATGCCTGCGACCATGTCGGCCTCGGCCTTGTTCACCAGCTCGTTGGTCAGGCGCTCGACCCGGTCGGCGAGCGGGGTGGCCCGCGTGAGCTGCAATTCCTGTCCTTCTGCGGTCTTGCCGCTACGGATCAGCTCCACCACTTGGGTCACGACCCGGATGAATTCCTCGTAGTCGGTGCGCACGCGGGCGAACAACTCCTTCTCGTCCTGCGCAACGAACTGCAGCCGGTCGAGGTCGTAGCCGAACTGGTTGAGTTGCCGAAGCGTGGCTTCCAGCCGGCGGTCCTCGGGCTTGAGCAGGGAAGAGGCTACGCTGTAGAGCTGACCGATGGTGTCGTGGTTGAGCTGGCGGTAAGCAGCGATTTTGCGCTGCAGCTGCACCATGTCCTCCGAGCGCTTGTTCACATCGGACAGCGCTCGCAGCCCGACGACGCCGGCGACCAGCATCAAGGCCACGATGGCCAGGAACGCCACCAGCAGCTTGGTGTAAACCGACGCGCGGGTACGCGCGACCAGGCCGGGCAGCCAATCGATGAGCTGCTTCACTTCGGTGGCGCCTCCTCGAGCAGCGACCTCAAGTCGCCGAGGAACTCGTTCGGGTCGAAGCGTGACCCGAGATACTGCACCCTGAGCATGCCGGAAGGGTCGACGATCGAGGTCAGGAACGTGTGATCGATGCTGCCCTTCTCCTTCTCCTTATAGTACACGCCGTAGCTGCGTGCCACCCGATGGATTTCGTCAAAGTCCCCGGTGAGGAAAGCGAAGCGCGAGGAGGGCGCGGAGAAGGCCTCCGCGTACTTTCGCAAGACCGCGGGCGAATCGTTCAGCGGATCGACGGTGATTCCGACAAAGAACACCGGATCATCGGGCGCCAGCTTGCGGTGGATCCCGACGAGCTTGGCGGTGAGCAGAGGGCAGGTGTCCGAGCAGGTCGTAAAGATGAACGTGACGACGGCTACCTGGCCGTGCAGGTCGCGCAGGGAGAGACGCTTCCCGTCCTGATTGGTGAGCGTGAACGGCGGGGCAGGGGCGATCTTGGGCAGCGGCTCGGCCGCCGTCGCTCTGCTCGCGAGACCGGGCACAGAGCCTGCCGCGGCCAGGGCGAGCAGCGCAGCGGCCAAGCGGAAGCGCCAGCGCGAGCAAGAGCCCCCTCTCGCTCGATGGGAGAGAGCCTGCCCCGGACCTGATCCGGGGGCCGGGGTGAGGGTGAGAACGGAGGCCGGCCGCCTATGCACGCACCGACCTACGGCCCACTTATCACGGGCCGGTTCCGCAGGGGTGCACGCGGCTCCTTCCCCCGCTTGCGAGGGAAGGGTGGGATGGGGGCCGCCGCTCATGCCTTTGCCTCCGTGCTTGCGTTTCAAGACTGCCCGGCCCGCGCTCGGCGCTGGCATCCCCCGAAGCCGGGGCGTGAAACCCGTAAGCACGTCTGCTCCATTCGATTCTCGGCCCTGAACCAACAACGCTCTGGCCCTGCGTGGGTGGCATAATCAGGCAACGGCCCCCTCCAGGGCAGCGCCATGCGAACTGTCGAATACACACCCATCTCCGAAGACGAGTACCTGCGGCTCGAAGCGCA
>DAIQQA010000229.1:0-6474 GCA_036787045.1 Burkholderiales bacterium
TGAAGGACTCGGGATGATGGCGAGCCAAGTTCCGAGCCAGTTGCGGCTCGACTGGCGCGGCGTCTTCGCTCTTCTCTGCGCGCTCCGCGTCTCCGCGGTTCTAGCAGTAGATCACCCGGCGGCGACGTAGGCGGTCTTCACCGTGGTGTAGAACTCCTGCGCATACCGCCCCTGCTCGCGCGAGCCGTAGCTCGAGCCCTTGCGGCCGCCGAACGGCACGTGGTAATCGACACCTGCGGTGGGCAGATTCACCATCACCATCCCGGCCTGGCTGTTGCGGCGGAAGTGCGCAGCGTGCTTGAGAGAGGCCGTGATGATCCCCGACGTCAATCCGAACGGGGTGTCGTTGGCCAGCGCGAGCGCTTCGTCGTAGTCCTTGGCCATGAGGACGCTGGCCACCGGACCGAAGATCTCCTCGCGGTTGATGCGCATCTCGTTGCGCGTGTCGGTGAATAGCGCCGGCTCCAGATAGAAGCCTTCGGTCTCGCGCTTGAGCAGACTGCCGCCGAAGGCGAGCTTGGCGCCCTCCTTCTTGCCTTCCTCGATGTAGAACAGGTCCTGGTTGAGCTGGATCTTGTCGACCACCGGGCCCATCTGCACACCGGGTTTGAGTGCGTTGTCCACGGTGATCGCCTTCATACGCTCGATCATCGCTTCCACGAACCGGTTGTGGATGCCCTTGGTCACGATCAGCCGCGACGACGCGGTGCAACGCTGGCCGGTGGAGAAGAACGCCCCGTTCACCGCCGACTCCACCGCGGTCTTGAGATCCGCATCGTCCAGCACCACCAGAGGGTTCTTGCCGCCCATCTCGAGCTGGATCTTCTTCATCTGCGCCACGGCCTTCCCGGCGATCTTGCGGCCCGTCTCCACGGAGCCGGTGAAGCTGATGCCATCCACGCGCGGATCGTTGACGATCGCTTCGCCGACCACGCTGCCGCGGCCCATCACCAGGTTGAAGGCGCCGGCGGGAAGGCCGGCCCGCGAGATGATGTCGGCGATCGCCCAGGACGAGGCCGGGACCAGATCCGCAGGCTTGAACACCACACAGTTGCCGTAGGCCAGCGCGGGGGCGACCTTCCAGGCGGGAATGGCGGACGGGAAGTTCCAGGGCGAGATGATCCCCACCACCCCGATCGGCTCGCGCGTGATCTCCACGTCGATGCCGGGACGCACCGAGGAGATCAACTCACCGGTGCGGCGCAGGACCTCGCCGGCGAAGAACTTGAAGATGTTGCCGGCGCGTACGACCTCGCCGGTGCCCTCGGGCAGGGTCTTGCCCTCTTCGCGCGACAGCAGCTTGCCCAGCTCGTCCTTGCGCGCCAGGATTTCCGTGCCGATCTTGTCGAGGATGTCGGCGCGCGCCTGGGTGTTGAAGGCGGCCCAGCCGGGTGCTGCGGCCCGCGCGGCGGCAATCGCCTGCTCGACCTGCTTGGCGTCGGCCTGCGCATACTCGCCGACCATGTCGCTCAGGTCGGAAGGATTGATGTTGCGGGTGACGGTGCTGCCCGGCACCCACTCGCCGGCGACGTAGTTGGAATGCGGTTGGGTCATGAGGGTCTCCTCGGTTCGCTGCGGAGTTCACTCCGGGATGGAATGCATGAGATACATGGCGGCCAGCGCCGGCGGGGGATCACCGAGCTTGCCGAACCAGCGCTCGAAGATCTTCAGCACCTCGCCCGTCCGGTACAGGCGTGCCAGCGTGCGGTTGGCCACGAGACGGAAGTCCGCGTCGTTGCGCCGGACCATGAAACCGTAGGGCTCGTAAGAGAACGGCTCTTCCGCCAGGCCGAACTGATCGAGCTTGCCGGAGTCGAGCAGCAGTCCGACCAGGATGACGCGGTCCGAAGCATAGGCGCTCGCCTTCCCGGACTGGACCGCTGCCAACCCCTCCGCGTGGTCCTTCACCGGCACCAGCTTCGCATTCACGAAGCTTTTCTCGAGCGCCGCCCGCAAGGCCTTCTCGGTGGTCGTCCCTGGCACCACTGCGACAGTCTCGTCGACCAGCCCGGCAACGCTGTGGATGCCCGAGCCCCGCTTCGTCAGCAGACTGCCGCCGGAGATGAACGTCATATGGGTGAAGTCCACCTTCTCCAGGCGCGAAAGCGTGATTGTGCTCGTCGCGCACTCGATGTCCACCTTGCCGCTCGTGACCATGTCGAAGCGGTTCTCCAGCGTCACCGGGACATACTGAATCTTCGGCTCGGACAGGCCCGCGGCCTTCGCCGCATCCCCTGCGATCGCGCGGCACAGATCGACGGAGTACCCAGCCGGCTCGCCGTCGGGGCCGACGAAGGACATGAGCCGGGCATCCTTGACATAGCCGATGACCACAGTGCCGCGGTCGCGGATGGCCTTGAGCGTGCCGGTCAGCGGCTCGGCGGAGAGGACGGCTGCGCTGCTGCAAATCAGAAGAGCAGCCAGCACAAGTCGAGCTGCAGGTTTCGGCATCGTTATTGCCCGTGCGTGGTTGACTGGGGACCCGCAATTCTACCCGAGCCCGCCGACGGCCGGCCGGCTAGTAGCCGCGGGCGAGGTCGACCAGCCCGTGCGGGGGTTCGCCGCGCTCGATGCGGCGGATGTTCTCCACCACCTGGCTCACCATCAGCTCGGCGATGGCCTGTCCAGCGATGTGCGGCGTGACCACCACGCGCGGGTGAGACCAAAACGGATGCTCCGCGGGCAGGGGCTCCTGCGCGAAGACGTCCAGCATCGCGCCGCCGATGTGGCCGGCGTCGAGCGCCGCGAGCAGGTCCGCCTCGACCAGGTGCGCGCCGCGGGCGATGTTCACGATGCACGCACCGCGCGGCAGCAGGGCGAGTGTCTTCGCGTCCAGAATGCCCCGCGTCTGCGGCGTCAGCGGCAGAAAGTTGACCAGGATCTGGGTGCCGGCCAGAAAGGGGGCGAGCCCCTCCGGGCCGCTGAAGCTCTCCACCCCGGCGAGCGCTTTCGCGGTGCGGCTCCAGACCCGCGTCCGGAACCCGAGCGGTTGAAGCTTGCGGAGGAAGTCTCCGCCGAGCACGCCTGCACCCATCACACCCACCGTGCGCTGCGCGACCGGCACCGCCTCCAGTGGCTGCCACTGCGCACGCGTCTGCTGCTCGCGGTACTCGCCCATGCGCCGGTGGAAGTGCAGCACGGCGTATAGCGCGTACTCCGACATCTGATCCGCGTAGCCCGCGTCCACCATGCGCACGATCGGAACGTTGCGCGGAAGCTCCGGGTCGAGCAGAAGGTGATCGACGCCCGCGCCCAGCGACAGGATCCCCTTGAGGTTAGGCAACGTCTTCAGCATCCCCACCGGCGGCTTCCAGACCAGGGCATAGCGCACTCCGCGCGGATCGCCGACGTCGGGCCAGACGTGGAACGGCATGCCGGGCAGCGCGCGGGTAAGCGCCACGCGCCAGGGCTCCGGGGCGTCGTCGATGCTGAAGAACAGGATGGACATCAAAGGCACGAGGCGCGAGGCCCGAGCCCCGAGACTCGAGGAGCGTCGAGGGACGCTCTTGCCGACTTGATCGTTTGCCACGCTCGACGTTGGCGCTGCAAACGACCGGCAGAGCTTCGCACTCCCGGCCGCCCGTCCCATCTCGAGCCTCGAGCTTCGAGCCTCGGGCCTGACCGCTGCCTCACCCCTTACCCCTCACTCCTCACGCCTTTCTCCAGTAATCACGAATCCCGATGACGGTCTCCGGCAGGAACTCGATCAGCCGCCGGCGCGCCTCCGGATCACGGGCCACCTCGCCCAGCTCCGGGTCATCGTCGGGCGCTGCCAGCGCGAGGATGGGCATGGTCAGCTCGGTCGCCTCATCGTCGTCCACCAGCGGCTGCCACTCGTCCTGGCGCATGGCCACTCCGGCCAGAAACCCCTCCGCCCACAGCATTCCGACCGGCACGTCGTCCGGATCATCGCCGCCTTCGTAGAACAAAGGCGCATACGACTCGGGGACCTCCTGGAGAACGATGGCGACGCTGTTGTAATAGCGCATGACGAGCTGAAGGATCCGCTCGCCCTCGCGCTCGTCGCGGAACTCAGGCTCCTCGTCGCCCTCGTCGAGAAATCCGAGGGCCAGTGGCAGCCACTCGCTGGGCGCAATAGGGTCGGGCCCCACTATGACCGCAGCCAGGAAACCGTCCAGCATCTCCAGGTCCATGCACGCCTCCGGCAGTGCCTCGGACCCCAGGTAGCCCTCCAGCTCGGACAGCTCGGCTTCGGTCAACGACTGGTCGAAGGAATGCATCGGTGCTCCAAGCGGGAAACGTCTGCCAGTCTACACGCTGGGCTGGCCCTGCGACACCCGCGGCCAGCACCCGATCACAGCGTAGCGCGAGCCGTTGCTGTCCAGCTCGGAGCGCACCAGCACGAAGTTGCGCACGTCCCATTGAATGTGCGGCATCTTCAGATCCAGAGGCACGCAGCGCGCCTTGCGCACCAACGTGATGTGCGGGGCGAAGGCACGGCGGTCGAAGCGGAACCCCTCTGCCGCGACCCGCTCTTCCAGACCGCTCACCAGCCGCGTCAGCGCCGGCGGCGTGGCCGGGGGCGCCACCCACGCGACCTTGTTGTGCTTCCAGCAGTCGGCCTGCCCGATGCTGAACTTGAATGGCTCGAACGGCACGATCGCCGCAGCGGCGGCGAGCGCCGGAAGCCGCTCCTCGGGCGTGTCGCCCAGGAAGAGCAGGGTCATGTGCACGGACTCCTCGCGCGTCAGCCTGCCGTCGAGCTGGCGGTGCATCTTCAGACCCACGCGCATCAGGGCCTGGCGGACCTCGGGGTCGGGCCAGAGGGCGAAAAAGACCCGTGCGGTGGGCCCGCCTGCCCCCCGCCCGGCTTCAGGCATCCGGGCTTTCGAGCAGCGCAACCGCCTCGGCCGCAATGCCCTCGCCGCGCCCGATGGTGCCGAGCCGCTCGGTGGTCTTGGCCTTGACGTTCACCTTCGCAGCAGCGATGCCCAGTGCATTGGCGATGTTTTGCACCATACCCGGGATGTGCGGCGCCATGCGCGGCTCCTGGGCGATGATCGTGGCGTCCACGTTGCCCACCTTGAAGCGCAGCGCAGCGATCCGCGCACCCACTTCGCGCAGCAGATCGAGGCTGTCCGCGCCCGCATACCGCCCGTCCGTGTCCGGGAAGTGCTGGCCGATGTCACCCAGCCCGGCTGCGCCCAGTAAGGCGTCGCAAATCGCGTGCAGCAGCACGTCCCCGTCGGAATGGCCCAGCAACCCCTTCTGGTGGGGGATGTCCACCCCCCCGATCAGCAGGTTGCGTCCCTGCACGAGAGCGTGCACGTCGAAGCCTTGGCCTATTTTGAAGGGCATGATCTGAACCGCCGAGGCGCCGAGGGAACAACGAAAGGCAAATGGGCCGCCAAGACGCCAAGACGCCAAGAAAACCTGCTCATCGGATCTCCCCCGTTCGATGCACGAGAAGTCACGATAGCACGACTCGCTGGATGCCTTCCTTCAGAAGGCGCTCGTTGAAGTTGATCAGAAGAGCAAGGCGCGCTCCCGAGGCTTTGAGGTACGAGATCACTTGGGCCTTGTGCACTGGAGCGAGCCGATCCACCGACTTGAGCTCGACCACCAACCGTTCGGCAACGAGGAAGTCCACTCGTCCCCCGCCCACGATTTGATTCTTGTAGCAGACCTCGGCCCAAATCGTCTTTTCCTTGGCGCCTTGGCGGTTTCATCTGTTGTCGTTCTTGGTCAAGATCAGCTCGGCCAGCGCCAGATCCTCGGGATAGGTTACCTTGACGTTGCGCTCGCTCCCGAGCACCAGTCGTGGCGACAGCCCCAGCGCCTCCACCGCGCTGGCCTCGTCGGTCACCGAGCCCAGGTCGGCGCTGTCCAGCGCGCGCGCGAGGAAGCCGTAGCGGAACATCTGCGGGGTCTGCGCGCGCCACAGCCCGTCGCGCGGTTCGGTGCGGACGACGCGCTGGTCTGCATCACTGCGTTTGAGGGTGTCGGCAAGCGGCACCGCCAGCAAGCCGCCCACGGCGTCGCCTTCCAGCGTCTCGAGCAGGCGCCGCAGCAGGTCGACTGTGAGACAGGGCCGCGCCGCATCGTGCACCAGCACCCAATCGTCGTCGGCGAGGTCGTCGCGAAGCGCTGCGAGGCCGTTGCGTACGCTCTCTGCGCGGGTGGCCCCGCCGCAACGCAGCGCCGACATGCGCTCGCCCATCGGTCCCCACGGCTGCTCATCGAACAGCCGATCGTCCGGGTGCAACACCACCGCAACCCGCCCGATCGCAGGGTGCGCGAGCAGGCTGGCGACCGCGTGCCACAGCAGCGAATGCCCCGCGACGGACAGGTACTGCTTGGGTGCGGACGCCGAGAACCGGGTGCCGAACCCGGCCGCCGGCACGAGAGCGAAATGACGGGCCATGAGGTTGTAGTAGTGTGTTTCGCCCCATTATCCCTGCCCGCTCCCAGTGCGGGCAAGGCGACAGCGCGGCTCCTCTATAATGACGGCTT
>DAIQQA010000230.1:0-6457 GCA_036787045.1 Burkholderiales bacterium
CATGATGCACGGGCGCGAGTTCTCAGCGCACCACTCCAGCACCTTGCGGCTGCTCGCGCGCATCTCGTTCTGGAAGCGGTGCAGCGCCCGGTAGCCCGCGTCCACCGCCGGCTGCATCTCGGACCAGTCCAGGCCGAGCGCGTCCTTGAGCGGCGAGTCGTAGAGCTGTTTGGCCATCAGCTCCGGCTCGGCCAGCGATACCGCCGGGTTGCAGAACGTGATGCCGTTCTCGGCGAACACGTCCTTCTCGCGCAGAAAGCCGGCCTTGATGTTCTCCGCGGCGGCCGCGTCGCGCGTGCACGCATAGACCGCGGCCACGTGCCCGGTCAGGAACGAGGGCAGGGTGATGAACACCGGGTGCAGCAGCACGTGGATCTTCTTGCGCTGGCCGAATATCAGCTCGCCGTAATGCCCGCTCGCGCACTTGACGGGGTAGCAGCTCTCCACCGTGCCACGCCCCTTGCCGTAGGTGCGGAACTGCTCCTCCGAGGTATCGGAGCTGAACACGATGTTGCGCTCGTCGATACCGAGCGCGCGCAGGAACCCGACCCAGAACTGGTGGGTGCTCCAGACCGACAGCGCCTTGGGGATGCCGACGCGCAGGTCCGCGCGCTTGCCGCTATTCGACTTCGGCGTGGGCGCGGAAGGCGTTTTTCTGAACCAGTTGAGCGCTGTTGGGATATTCATTCTTGACCCTGTCGATCTCGTCTTTGACGGCCTTCACCTCGCGCGCGTCCTCAATCTGCCCCCTGGGGCAGGAGTTGTTGACGATGACGCGCTGCCAGCCCGCCGCCAGGGGGACCTTGCTCCAGGGCCGGCCCTTCGCCCCCTCGATCTCCACGTCGATGAAGGTGCGCTGGCAGTTGACTTCGCACCACTTGCACACGGTGTCCTTGGACGTGGTGGGCTTGTAGTTGAGCGCTTGGATCGTCTGGAAGCCGCGGAAGCGGGTCTTGAAGCCCGGCTTGGCCGCATCTCTCGCAGCGACCAGCGCGGCGCCCAGCGCCCCGGCCTCGCCGGAATACGGATGCACGACGATCTCGGCGTCCGGGATCTTGGAGCGGATGAAGTCCACCTGTGCCTTCACCACGGCCAGGTTGCGGTGCGTGCCGCCCTGCAGGATGAACTTGCGTCCGACCTGCTGCAGGTTGGTCAAGCCCCCGGCGTACAGCCACACGTTGAGCGGCAAAATCGAGCACAGCGCCGCCAGGATCTCGTCGGCCTGCCAGCCCTTGCGCTGCTGGTTGACGATGTCGCTCTGCAGGAATACCCCGCAGCCCATGCTCAGCTTGGGCATGGCATTGGCGGTGAAGGCGCGCTCGGCGATGTCGGGCAGCGGGATATCGAAGCGCTCCGCGACCCCTTGCAGGAACGCGCCGTTGCCCGACGAGCACTGGGAGTTCAGGCGGAAGTCGGAGACGGTGCCGTTGGCGAGCAGCATGAGCTTGACGTCCATGCCGCCCACGTCGCAGATGCAGTCCGCATCGGGGAAGAAGTGCAGCCCGGCCGAGGCGTGCGCCACGGTCTCGACCACCCCGATGTCTGCACCCACGATGTCCTTGAGCAGATCCTTGCCGTAGCCGGTGCAGGCCAGGGCCACCACCTGCTCGTCGCCGATCTTCTCGGCGATGCGGCCGAACAACGACTTGGCATCCTCGATCGGATTGCCGCGGCTCAACGTGTAGAAGCTCGCGAGCACTTCGTGCTCGAGCGACAGGCACACCGCCTTGGCGGTAGTCGAGCCGAAATCGCAGCCGATGATGACCGGCTCGCCGGGGCGCAGCTCGCGTTGCGGGCCGCTGGCGCCGATGCCTTCGTAGCCGCTGCGGAACGCGGTCAACTCCTGCTCGCCGTGGGCGAGCCCCTGGCTGCCTTCTTCCTGCTTCTTCTGATGCTGGCCTTCCTCGATCCACCAGCGCAGCTTGTCCTTGCCCTGGTAGATGGCCACGTTGGATTGCTCGCGTCGTCCCACCTCGATGCAGCCCAGCGCGCCGAAATACAGCGCGTCGTCCGGCACCCGGATCAGGTCTTCGGGGGTCTTGCCCTCGGGCAGCGCGATCCCGCGCTCCTTCCACAGCTTGCCCAGGTGGTAGCGCCATGCCTGCTGCAGGCCCTTCAAGAACAGGTTGGGCCCGCCCAGCAGCAGTACCTCGGGGGCGGGCGTGTTGCCGCGCGTGAGCGAGGACAGGTTCTGATAGACCACCGCTTCGAACAGGGACGCGATGATTTCTTCCACCGAGACGCCGGCCTTGAGGAGCGTGTTGGCGTCGGCTTCGGCGAAGATGCCGCACTTGCTGCTCACCCGGTGCAGCGTGTAGCCGTCGTAGCCCATGGTGGCGAGCTGGTCGGAGGCGATCTGCAGCTTGCGGGCGGTCTTTTCGATGAAGGTGCCGGTGCCGCCCGAGCAGGCGGCCTGCATCATCACCTGCTTGCCCTTGCTACTTGCTTGCCCAGCCGGCGTGAAGAAGATGGTCTTCATGTCCTCGCCGCCGATCTCGCTGACGAAGCACACCTGCGGGTAGCAGGCCTCCACCGCGGCGGCCACCGCCACCACTTCCTGCACCATCCTGCCGCCGACGTGCGGCGCGATTTCGCCGGCGCCCGAGCCGGTGAAGAACACCTGGTCGCGCTGCGGTGTGAGGCCGTGCTCCTTTTCCAGGTGCGTGAGGAAGTCCAGCACCTTCTCGGCCTGGCGCGTGTTGTGGCGCTCGTAGGCCTGGGCCAGGATCTGCCCTCCGGACCAGAGCACGTACTTGCAGGTGGTGCTGCCGACGTCTATGCCGCAGAGCATCTCAATCCTCCTTCATGAACCACAGAGGACACAGAGGAACACGGAGGTGAAACGGCAGACCCGTGAACTACCAAGGACGCGAAGGAATACGAAGGAATAGCAAAATACCGCCAATGGCGGCTGGTCGCATGCAGGGTTACCATCCGGCCCGCGTTCCTCTCCCGTCGTGTTTCGTCGCGTCCTTGTGGCCAGCCAGTTCGCCTTTGCGCTTTTCCGCTGTGTTCCTCTGTGTCCTCTGGGGTTCAAGCGGTAGTCACTGGCGCGTAGCGCTTGCTCCGGCCAGCTCGCCGCGCGCCGCGGCGACCGGCGCCTCGGCGCCGGCCAGCCGCGCCAGGTGGTGCACGTAGTCGGCCGCGGTCCCCGCCAGGCTGTGCGGCACGCGGTACGTGGCGCGCCTCGCCTGCGGATGGGCGGCCTCGATCTCGCGCAGCCGCCCCAGGCTCAAGCGGGTATCGATCAGCGCCTGCTCGAACTCGGCATGCGCGCGTACCTTGGCGTCGGTGAGAATCATCTGACAGCGCGACAAGGCATGCACGTCGGCGTCGCCCTTCACTTCGATGGGTGCGTACAACAGGTCGGGATGGCGGCCCAGCGCATTGGCCATGGCGCCGACCGACATGGTGTTGGGCATGCACGAGTAGGGCGACAGCTCGCACACCATGTGCGCCGTCTTGTGGCGCAGGGCGTGCAGCGCCTTGCCGACCAGCATATGACCTTCGCCGCCGTCGAGCTTGCGGTGGTAGTAAGGCTTGGCGAGCTCGGCCAGCTCTTCCTGCCGCGGCAACTCGCGCGGCACGTCGTTGACGACATGGCGCAGGCCGTTGTAGGCATGCCGCAGCCAGCCGCGCAGCCCGCGCACCAGCCCTCTCTTGAGGTGATAGTGCGAGATGCTGTCGCGGCGCTCCTCCATTCGATGCTGCGCCGAGTACATGTTGTAGTCGGGCCAGACCATGAGCGGCGGAGGCACCACCTCGGCGCCTTCCTGCTCGAGCCAGCGCTTGATGTTGTAGTTGCCGTCGCCCTCGTGCGTCTGCAGCCAGAACTCGCCGGTGATC
This sequence comes from Burkholderiales bacterium, assembly GCA_036787045.1. Classification (GTDB taxonomy): domain Bacteria; phylum Pseudomonadota; class Gammaproteobacteria; order Burkholderiales; family SHXO01; genus SHXO01. Next base: position 3,847 of record DAIQQA010000230.1, read on the forward strand.
TTCACGCGCGGCTTGACGCGCAGCCGGTCGACTTCGATCGCATCCCACTTCGCGCGCACCGCGCGCAGCGCTTTCTTGAAGTAGCCGGTGGTCAAATACCAGCTCACCGTGGCGAGCTTGCTGCCCTGGGTCGGACGGTCGCGGAAGGCTGCGTACAGCTGGTCCACGCTCTCCTTGAGCACACGATCGGTCTCGCCCGCAATGACCTCATAGGGCCGGGTCATGTACTCGAGGTCGGTGAGCAGATCGGCGATGACCCCGCTCCAGATGATTCCGAGTGTTAGCGGGAGGGTGATCTCGATGCCCTGGCCCTCGGTGCCGGCGGTCTCCAGGTTGTACTGGTCGAGCAGGAACATGCGGAACTTCTCCATCCCCATGCCCTGCAGCGCCATCGAATACGACTCGTGATACTGGCCGAAGCGACAGGGGCCGCAGCTGCCGGCGGTCACGTAGACGTAGTTCTTGATCGTCTCCGTCTTGCCCTCAGCCGCCATGCGGTCGCGCAGGAAGTTCACCAGGTTGCCCGTGGTGAACGTCGTCGGACAGCAGGCACCCACGTCGGTGAGCTCCTTGCCGGCTTCCAGGTCGGCGCGGCGGATGTTCGGCAGCGGCTGAGCGCGATAGCCCAGGTTCTCGAGCGCGCCCTGGATGAGGCGCTCGTGCTTCCAGGTCAGACCGCCGTAGATCACGGTGACCTGCTCGCGTTCGCTGCGGGTGAAGGGGGGAGCGCGGTAAGCCTTGTAGTGGGCGACTGCGTCCAATTCCGTTCTCCTCAGGAAGTGGTGACAAGGACTGCCAGCGGGTGCCCGGGAGCCGGATCCACGCAGCATGCGCGTGCTCCCGTGACGGCAAGGCTACCGCGAGAGGGTGGCCTAGACCGTTGATCCTTGTCAACCCAGTCCGCGACATGGTTTTGTCGAGCAGGCTGCGTGCGAAGCGGTCCTCGGTACCGGCGCCCGGCTTGACGGCCTATGACGCTCTGATTACAGTTTCGGGGCCGGGTGACCGATACCAGGCCTTGAAGGGCGCTTGCAGCGATGGTTCTGCTTGGCTGCGGGAGCGATTCCGCAGCAGCGAGGACCCGGACGGGTAGGGGACCGATGGCCTGAAGTTTGCTGTAACCTTGGCGTCAAGAACAGCGGTTGCGCGTGCTCGTGCCTCCAGCACGGGTAACCGCGGCCGAAGAACAATGGGGACGCTGACGGAGGTCCGGTACCCAGATGCTCTACGAGATTCACGAGTTCCAGAAGACCATCACCGCGCCGCTGGTCGCCTGGATGGACGCCAGCCACCGCCTGTTCAGCAACCCCTACAGCCCGCTCGCCTATACCCCGGTCAGCCGTCATATCGCCGCCAGCAGCGAGCTGCTGAAGCGGCTGATGCGCTCGTATCACAAGCCCGAGTGGCGAGTGCGCGAGGTGCAGATCGACGGGCGGGCGGTTCCCGTCAGCATCGAAACGGTGCTGTGCAAGCCTTTCTGCCATCTGCTGCACTTCCGCAAGGAAGTGCCCGATCCGGGCCGGCGGGTGCTGATCGTGGCGCCGCTGTCCGGCCACCACGCCACGCTGCTGCGTGATACGGTCAGGACGATGCTGCAGGATTTCGACGTCTACATCACCGACTGGGTAGACGCACGCATGGTGCCGCTGGCCGAGGGGCCATTCCACCTGGATGACTATATCGATTATGTGAAGGAGCTCATCCGCTTGCTCGGGCCGGGCCTGTCCACGGTTTCGGTCTGCCAGCCGACCGTCCCCGTGCTCGGCGCGATCTCCCTGCTGGCGCAGGAGAAGGACCCCAACGTCCCGAAGGCAATCGTGATGATGGGCGGCCCGATCGATGCACGCCGCAACCCGACGGTGGTGAACGACTTCGCCATGGGTCGCCCGCATTCCTGGTTCGAGGACAAGGTCGTCTACCGCGTGCCGTACAACTATCCAGGCTTCATGCGCCGCGTGTACCCTGGCTTCCTGCAGCACCTCTCCTTCATCGCCATGAACGCCGACCGGCACGTGGATGCGCACCGGCAGTTCTTCAATCACCTCATCGTCGGCGATGGCGACAGCGCGGACGGGCACCGGCGCTTCTACGACGAGTACAACGCCGTGCTGGACATGGCCGCCGAGTACTACCTCGACACCATCAAGGTCGTATTCCAGGACTTCGCTCTGCCCAAGGGCAGCTGGGACGTGCGCGGGACACGGGTGGAGCCCTCCGCGATTCGCGGCGCCGCGCTGATGACGGTCGAGGGCGAGCTGGACGACATCTCCGGCAACGGCCAGACCGAAGCCGCCCACATCCTCTGCACCAGGCTCCCCTCCGAGAAGCGCAAGCATCTGCTGGCCAAGAGCGTGGGGCATTACGGGATCTTCAGCGGGCGCAAGTTCCGCGAGATGATCTACCCGCAGATCCGCGACTTCATCAAGCGCTGGCACTAGTCCGGCCCCCCGGCGCACGGGCAGTACACCGCCAGTAGAATGCTTTACTGGCAGCATCGGTCGAGCCGGACCTGTCTCGCCCAGTCCTCCGCCGGAATGAGCCAAGGACAATATCCCTCCCCCGGGCGGGGGTCGAGCGAAGCGTCCTGATGCCGTATCCGGGCTGGCCGCCG
>DAIQQA010000330.1:0-1802 GCA_036787045.1 Burkholderiales bacterium
CTCCCTTTGCACCGCAGGCCGTTTGTGTCAGTATCGGGCACAAACGAACAAGCACCGCCCCTGCGGGCAGGGGGTGCGGACGACGGGGGAAGAGAACCAGTGGTGGGGGCGCAGGAGGCGAGCCAGGCGCCGGTGTTGGCGCGCTCGGCATTGCTGCGGGTGACCGGCGTCACGGTCCGCTTTGGCGGCATCGTCGCCCTCGATCGCGTTTCCTTCGACGTCGAGGACGGGCAGGTCTGCGGCCTGATCGGCCCCAACGGCGCCGGCAAAACCACCCTGTTCAACTGCCTTTCGCGTCTGTACCCCTTCCAGGAAGGGTCGATCCTGTTCGATGGCCGCACACTCGTCGATGTGCCGCGGCACCGCATTGCGAGCCTCGGGATTGGCCGCACCTTCCAGAATCTGGCCCTGTTCCGGACCCTGACAGTGCAAGAGAATGTCATGCTCGGCGCGCACTCGCGTACCCGCGCAGGGTTCGTTGCGTGCGCGCTGCGGTTCCCGGGGGCGCGGCGCGAGGAACGCGAGATGGCTTCGCGCGCGAGCGAGCTGATGATGCTGGTCGGGCTGACCGGTTTCGAGCAGCGCCGCGTTGCCGATCTTCCCTTTGGCGTACAGAAGCGGGTCGAGCTGGCCCGCGCGCTGGCGAGCAAGCCGCGCCTGCTGCTGCTGGATGAGCCGGCCGCCGGCCTGAACCATGAAGAAGTCGAGGGGCTCATGGGTGTCATCCGGGGCATCCGGGACAAGCTTGGTGTGACGGTCTTGCTGGTCGAGCACCACATGAACCTGGTGATGCGCACCTCCGACAAGGTTGTCGCCCTGGACTTCGGCAGGAAGATCTCCGACGGCACGCCCGAACAGGTCCAGCAGGATCCCGAAGTCATCCGCGCGTATTTGGGGGCGGGCGCATGAGCCACCTGGCGAGGGGCCCCGCTTCAGCGGGGATCGCCAGCAAGGCGAATGCGCCCAAGCGCCGACGCGAGATCGTTGGATGTCGCGGAAGCTTTGGAAGAGGCGCACGCATGAGCCAGGAAGAGGCGTTCTGATGGCGACCCTGCTGGAAGTCTCGGACCTCAACGCCGGCTACGGGCCGCTCACCGTGCTGCATGGCGTGGGCTTTACGGTAGAGGAGGGGGGGATCACGTCCCTGCTGGGCGCCAACGGGGCAGGCAAGACGACCACGCTGCGCGCGGTCTGCGGGATGATCAAACCCAAAGGGACGATCACCCTGGGTGGCGAATCGATCGCCGGGCGTGCAACTGAGGACATCGTGCGTCGCGGCGTGGCTCACGTGCCGGACGGACGCGGCACCTTCCTCAACCTGACTACGGAAGAGAACCTGCGCATCGGCGCCTACACTCGTAGCGACAAGACCGCGGTGGCGGAAGATCTCGGGCGCTGCTATCAGTACTTTCCTCGGCTCAAGGAACGGCGCAACCAGCAGGCCGGCACGCTGTCGGGTGGAGAGCAGCAGATGCTCGCGATCTCGCGTGCGCTGATGCTGCGGCCCCGTCTGCTGCTGCTGGATGAGCCGAGCTTCGGCCTGGCGCCGCTGGTCGTGCAGGAGATCTTCCGCATGATGGAGGTGATCCGGCGCGAGCAGAAAGTCAGCATTCTGCTGGTCGAGCAGAATGCCAGTCTCGCGCTCGAGGTCGCAGACCACGCCTATTTGCTCGAGACCGGGCGCGTGGTCCTCGGCGGACCTGCGCAGGCGGTGAGGGAGGACGAGTCGGTTCGGAAGTCGTATCTGGGGTATTGACCGTGAGGCGTGAGGCGTGAGGCGTGAGGCGTGAGGCGTGAGGCGT
>DAIQQA010000231.1:0-6414 GCA_036787045.1 Burkholderiales bacterium
TTCAACGCCGACTTCGACGGCGACCAGATGGCCGTCCACGTGCCGCTGTCGCTCGAGGCGCAGATGGAGGCCCGCACCCTCATGCTGTCCTCCAACAACATCCTTTCGCCCGCCAACGGCGATCCGATCATCGTGCCGTCCCAGGACATCGTGCTCGGCTTGTATTACATGACGCGCGAGAAGGTCGGCGCGCGCGGTGAAGCCATGGCGTTCATCGATGTGGCGGAGGTTCAGCGCGCCTATGAAAGCCGGCAGGTGGAGCTGGGTGCGCGCATCAAGGTGCGCATCCGCGAGCAGGAGCGGGACGAGGCGGGCAAAGTGACTTCCAAGGTCACGCGCTACGAGACCACCGTTGGCCGGGCCTTGCTGTCGGAGATCCTGCCTATCGGCCTGCCGTTCACGCAGGTCAACAAGGCGCTCAAGAAGAAGGAGATCTCCAAGCTGATCAACGCCAGCTTCCGCCGCTGCGGTCTGCGCGAGACGGTGATCTTCGCCGACAAGCTGATGTACACGGGCTTCACGCTGGCCACGCGGGCCGGTGTGTCCATCGCTGTGGACGACATGCAGGTCCCCCCCGAGAAGAGCGAGATCATCGGCAACGCCGAGAAGGAAGTGCAGGAGATCGAGTCCCAGTACACCTCCGGCCTGGTGACCCAGGGCGAGCGCTACAACAAGGTGGTGGACATCTGGGGCCGGGCCGGCGACATGGTGGCCAAGGCCATGATGGACCGTCTGGGCACCGAGCCGGTGGTGACGTGGGATGCTGTCCAGAACGGCTGGGCACCGCTGAAGGACAAGAAGGGCAATGAGGTGGTCCAGGAGTCTTTCAACTCGATCTACATGATGGCGGACTCCGGGGCGCGTGGCTCTGCGGCGCAGATCCGTCAGCTCGCCGGGATGCGCGGCCTGATGGCGAAGCCCGACGGCTCGATTATCGAGACGCCCATCACCGCGAACTTCCGCGAAGGCCTCAACGTGCTGCAGTACTTTATCTCCACGCACGGCGCACGCAAGGGCCTTGCCGACACGGCGCTGAAGACGGCCAACTCCGGCTATCTGACCCGTCGACTGGTGGACGTGACCCAGGACCTGGTGGTGACCGAGGACGACTGCGGCACCCAGGAAGGCTTCACCATGAAGGCGCTCATCGAGGGCGGCGAAGTGATCGAAGCGCTGCGCGAGCGGATCCTGGGCCGGGTTTCCGCGAACGACGTGTTCCATCCGGAGACCGGTCAGGTAGTGCTTGCGGCCGGTTCTCTGCTCAACGAGGAGCAGGTCGACGCCATCGAGGCGCTTGGCATCGACGAAGTGAAGGTGCGCACGCCCCTCAGCTGCGAGACCCGCTACGGGTTGTGCGCGAAGTGCTACGGCCGCGACCTCGGGCGTGGTCAGCTGGTCAATGTTGGCGAGGCGATCGGGGTGATCGCGGCCCAGTCCATCGGCGAGCCCGGCACGCAGCTCACCATGCGCACGTTCCACATCGGCGGAGCGGCCTCGCGTACGGCGGTCGCCAGCCAGCTGGAGAGCAAGTCCACCGGGACGGTGCGCTTCTCGCCACAGATGCGCTACGTGACCAATCCGCGCGGCGAGCCGGTGGCGATCTCGCGCAGCGGCGAGGTGCTCATCGTCGACGACAACGGCCGCGAGCGCGAGCGCCACAAGGTGCCCTATGGGGCGACCCTGTCGGTGACCGACGGCGCGCCCGTCAAGGCCGGGAAGATCCTGGCCGGCTGGGACCCGCACACCCGTCCGATCATCACCGAGTACGCCGGGCGCATCAAGTTCGAGAACGTCGAGGAAGGCGTGACGGTGGCCAAGCAGATCGACGAAGTCACCGGCCTGTCGACCCTGGTGGTGATCGATCCCAAGCGCCGTGGCGTTGCGCAGGCCAAGGGCCTGCGGCCCAGCGTGAAGCTAATCGACGACAAAGGCAAGGAGGTGAAGATCCCGGGAACGGAGCTGCCGGTGAACATCACCTTCCAGATCCACTCGATCATCACGGTGAAGGACGGGCAGCAGGTGCAGGTCGGCGAGGTGCTCGCGCGCATCCCGCAGGAGACCTCCAAGACCCGCGACATCACCGGCGGTCTGCCGCGGGTGGCGGAGCTGTTCGAGGCGCGGTCCCCCAAGGACGCCGGCCTGCTGGCGGAGATCACCGGGACCGTGTCGTTCGGCAAGGACACCAAGGGCAAGCAGCGCCTGGTGATCACCGATCTGGACGGGGTGGCCCACGAGTACCTGATTCCGAAGGACAAGCACGTCATGGCGCACGACGGCCAGGTGGTGAACAAGGGCGAGATGATCGTGGACGGCCCGGCCGATCCGCACGACATCCTGCGCCTGCTGGGGGTCGAGGCGCTGGCCCGCTACATCATCGATGAGGTCCAGGACGTGTACCGGCTCCAGGGGGTGAAGATCAACGACAAGCACATCGAGGTGATCGTGCGGCAGATGCTGCGGCGCGTGCACATCGTCGATCCGGGCGAGTCGGACTTCATCCAGGGCGAGCAGGTGGAGCGCTCGGAGGTGCTCGAGGTCAACGACCAGCTCGAGGAATCCGCGAAGAAGCCGGGAACCTATGAGCACATCCTGCTCGGCATCACCAAGGCCTCGCTGTCCACCGACTCGTTCATCTCGGCTGCCTCTTTCCAGGAGACTACCCGGGTACTGACCGAGGCTGCAATCATGGGCAAGAAGGACGAGCTGCGCGGACTGAAGGAGAACGTCATCGTCGGGCGTCTGATCCCAGCGGGGACCGGGCTTGCCTATCACAACACTCGCCGCAAGCAGCAGGCCGGTGAGGACCTGGCGGCAACCCCCGAGCTCACCGAGGTCGATGCCGCATTCCCGGCCCAGGACGAGCAGGTGGCCTGAGGGCCGGCCAGAGAGGAGCGGGGGCACGGGACACGCCGCTGTGTCCCGTCCCCTTGCCTTGACACTGGCGTCGGTGGGCCCTAGAATCGCCAGTCTTTTTACCTGACCCCGGCCCCATCCGCGCCCGGGGCAGGCGAGGCGACGAATCGGGACGGCGCGCGCGCCGTCCTCGGTTTTTTGTCCAGAGGTTTTTTTGAGGTTACTCCGCTCTGCCGCTTTGGCAGGGGCGGGACAACGGCCCGTTGCGGGCGGTCGGGAACGGGACGCGAGAGGGTCGCGTCCGCGCCCGCGAGGTCGGAACACAGCTGCGAAGTCATCACGATCGAAAGGCATCCATGCCCACAGTCAATCAGCTCGTGCGCCGGGCGCGTACCCAGAAGCGCCCCAAGAGCAAGGTCCCAGCGCTGGAGAACTGCCCGCAGAAGCGTGGGGTGTGCACCCGTGTGTACACCACCACGCCGAAGAAGCCGAACTCGGCGCTGCGCAAAGTGGCGAAGGTCCGGCTCACCAACGGCTTCGAGGTGATCGGCTACATCGGCGGCGAGGGCCACAACCTCCAGGAGCACTCGGTCGTGCTGATCCGTGGCGGCCGCGTCAAGGACCTGCCGGGGGTGCGCTACCACATCGTGCGTGGCAGCCTGGATACGCAGGGTGTAAAGGACCGCAAGCAGGCCCGCTCCAAGTACGGGGCCAAGCGCCCGAAAGCGGCGTGAGAAATTACAGGGGCTAGGGACTAGGAGCTGGGATCTAGGGGTAAACGAAAAAGGGCCCTTCTCAATACTCCCTAGCCCCTAAATCCTAGATCCTAGATCCTCTCCTAGATCCTCAAAGGGTCAGCAAATGCCGAGACGTAGAGAAGTACCGAAGCGGGAAGTGCTGCCGGATCCGAAGTTCAGCAGCCAGGACGTGACCAAGTTCGTCAACGTCGTGATGACGCGCGGCAAGAAGGCCGTGGCGGAGCGCATCGTGTACGGCGCGCTCGACCAGATCAGCAAGAAGGGCGGCAAGGACGCCTTGGAGGTGTTCTCCAGCGCGCTGGCCAACGTCCGTCCTATGGTGGAAGTGAAGAGCCGTCGGGTTGGCGGCGCCAACTACCAGGTGCCGGTCGAGGTGCGCTCGGTGCGCCGGACCGCGCTTGCCATGCGCTGGCTGCGCGACGCGGCCCGCAAGCGCGGCGAGAAGTCCATGGCGGCGCGCCTGGGGAACGAGCTGGCGGAAGCCGCCGAAGGCCGCGGCGGCGCCATGAAGAAACGCGAGGAAGTGCACCGGATGGCCGAGGCCAACAAGGCCTTCGCCCACTACCGGTTCTGAGCGAGCAGCCCGTTACCGGATTCGAGACAGCAGTAGGCGGAGCAGCGAAAGTGCCACGTAACACACCCATCGAGCGCTATCGGAACATCGGCATCAGCGCCCACATCGACGCGGGCAAGACCACGACGACCGAGCGCATCCTGTTCTATACCGGCGTATCGCACAAGATGGGCGAGGTTCATGACGGTGCGACCGTGATGGACTGGATGGAGCAGGAGCGCGAGCGTGGGATCACCATCACGTCGGCGGCCACCACCTGCTTCTGGAAGGGGATGGACAGCAACTATCCCGAGCACCGCATCAACATCATCGACACACCCGGCCACGTGGACTTCACCATCGAGGTGGAGCGGTCGATGCGCGTGCTGGACGGGGCCTGCCTGGTGTACTGCGCCGTGGGTGGCGTACAGCCGCAATCGGAGACGGTCTGGCGGCAAGCCAACCGGTATGGCGTGCCGCGGCTTGCCTTCGTCAACAAGATGGATCGCCAGGGCGCGGACTTCTTCAAGGTCTACAACCAGATGCGCCAGCGCCTCAAGGCGAACGCGGTTCCCATCCAGATTCCCATTGGGGCCGAAGACAAGTTCGAGGGTGTGATCGATCTCGTCCGCATGAAGGCGATCTACTGGGACGAGGCATCGCTGGGCATGAAGTTCGATCTGCGCGATATCCCCGCCGGGCTGAAGGAGCGGGCCCAGGAGTGGCGCGAGAAGATGCTCGAGGCCGCGGCCGAGGCCGACGAAGAGCTGATGAACCGGTACCTCGAGGAGGGCGACCTGTCGGTGCCGGACCTGAAGAAGGCCTTGCGTCAGCGCACGATCGCCGGCGAGATCGTCCCCATGCTGTGTGGTTCGGCGTTCAAGAACAAGGGCGTGCAGGCCATGCTCGACGCGGTGATCGACTACCTGCCGGCGCCGGTGGACATTCCGCCGGTGAAGGGCGAGACCGATCGCGGTGAGCCGGACGAGCGTTTGCCGGCGGACGACCAGCCGTTCTCCGCGCTCGCCTTCAAGATCATGACCGACCCCTATGTCGGACAGCTGATCTTCTTCCGCGTCTACTCCGGGGTCGTGGCATCCGGCGATACCGTGTTCAACCCGGTCAAGGGCAAGAAGGAGCGCATCGGTCGCATTCTCCAGATGCACGCCAATCAGCGCGAAGAGCTCAAGGAAGTGCGTGCGGGCGATATCGCTGCTGCAGTGGGCCTCAAGGAGGCGACCACCGGGGACACGCTGTGCGATCCCAACAAGGTCATCATCCTCGAGCGCATGGAGTTCCCCGAGCCGGTCATCTCGCAGGCGGTCGAGCCGAAGACCAAGGCCGACCAGGAGAAGATGGGCATTGCCCTGGGTCGGCTGGCCCAGGAAGACCCCTCGTTCCGCGTGCACACCGATGAAGAGTCCGGCCAGACCATCATCTCGGGCATGGGCGAGCTGCACCTCGAGATCCTGGTGGACCGCATGAAGCGGGAGTTCGGCGTTGAAGCCAACGTCGGCAAGCCGCAGGTGGCGTATCGCGAAGCGATCAAGAAGCCGGTCGAGATCGAGGGCAAGTTCATCAAGCAGACCGGCGGCAAGGGCCAGTACGGGCATGTGTGGCTCAAGCTCGAGCCGAACGAGGCCGGCAAGGGTTTCGAGTTCGTCGATGCTATCAAGGGCGGCACGGTGCCACGCGAGTACATCCCGGCGGTGCAGAAGGGCGTCGTCGGCGCCACCAGCAACGGCGTGCTGGCCGGCTACCCGGTCGTGGATGTGAAGGTGACCCTGTTCGACGGCTCCTATCACGAGGTGGACTCCTCCGAGCAGGCCTTCAAGATGGCTGGTTCCATGGCCTTCAAGGACGGCATGCGCAAGGCCACCCCGACGCTGCTCGAGCCCATGATGGCGGTGGAGGTCGAGACGCCCGAGGACTTCATGGGCAACGTGGTCGGCGACCTGTCGTCGCGCCGCGGCATGATCCAGGGGATGGACGACCAGATCGGCGGCATCAAGGTGGTGAAGGCGGAGGTGCCGCTGGCGGAGATGTTCGGCTACTCCACCACGCTGCGCTCCCTCACGCAGGGCCGCGCGACCTACACGATGGAGTTCAAGCACTATGCCGAGGCGCCCAAGAACGTCGCCGAGGCGGTGATCAACAAGAAATGAGTTGAGTCTGGGACCGATAGGGGCGCAAACATGGCAAAGGGCAAATTTGAGCGGACCAAGCCGCACGTGAACGTGGGCACGATAG
>DAIQQA010000086.1:0-20556 GCA_036787045.1 Burkholderiales bacterium
ATGACGCCGAACAACCGCTTCAACCGGACGCGCCGAAAGCGGGCTCTCTAAGGTTATCGGTTATGCGCAACCATCACCCTCGCCAGCCGCTCCACACGACGCGCCGGTTAAGCGGACCGTTCGGCGTCTTGCTGAGGTAGACGCAAGGTAAACGCCCCTGGTTTGACTCATGGTGGGGTGTTCCCATCGGCGCAAGAAGTGGCGAAAGGCCCATCAGTTTTTCCGTCCTCGGGATTCTTGCATCGCCCAGCGGCCGTCGTATCATGACGCATGAGTCTGCCGAACGCTGAACGCGCTGTCATCGACCCCGCCAAGATCCGCGACTATCTCTTAGCTGCGGCTCACCCCGTTGGCCGTTTCAAGGCGCGGTTCTTTGTCTCGCTGGGTTACGCCGCGGATCAATGGGAGCGGCTTCGAGATGACATTCTGGCCATTGCCCGATCAGGGAGCGTCTCTTCGGAGGCAGCCACCAGCTACGGGCGCAAGTTCGAGGTCGATGGTATCCTGATGGCACCATCTGGGCGATCGGCTACGGTCAGAACTGTGTGGATTATCCGTACGGAAGAGGACTTTCCACGTATGGTGACCGTTTTCCCGAGGTGAATCATGTTCAACCTTCTGGATACCGTTGTATTGACGCGTGACATCCCTGACGCCGGCCTGCGCCGAGGAGACCTCGGGGCGATCGTCGAAGTCTACGGGCCGAACGCCTTCGAAGTTGAGTTCGTGGCCGCCTCTGGTCGTACCCAGGCCCTAGTCACCCTCACAGCCGACGACATTCGTCACGTCGGCGACCAGGATCTCGTCTCGGTCCGATCTGTCGAAAGAACGCCCGGGTAACCTGGCAATCCAGCGCGAACGCCATGCCCCGCCGACACAGCTGGGCGATCAGACAGAGAGTTCTTTGCGGGCGGCCGCCGAACAAGCAGTTCCACCGGAGCGTCAACAGCCGGCTTCGCCGCCTGTTGCCGCCCGGTGAACTGCGGCGTTATACGTCCCAGTACCTAGGCGGTGAAATGAAGACGGAGTGGCAGTTCCCATTCGACGTAAGCGGTTTCCGCTTCGATGCGGAGCGCCGATTTGAAGCCGCTGGACAATGGGCTGCATCGTCGGTCGAAGAGCCGAGAGACCTCAAGTGTCAGGTGCGCATTTGCCCTGACGACTCCGACCCGTCACCCGGTTTTGATCAATCGGGATTCATTTTTGTTCTGCTGCCGTCGCGCTTTCGCTCGGTATCGTAGCGAGCGTATCGGTACTCACGTGCATGACGCTTCGTTGATGCAGGCCGCCGAACTTTGAAATCGCCGGACCGGCAACAGCCGGCTTCGTCGCCTGTTGCCGGCCAGTGATTGCAGTCGTTGGGGCGAATGCGTTGTGCAGTAGCGGTGGGGAGAAGAAGATGAAATTGTCCAATCGTCTTGCTGCGGAATTTGTCGGAACCTTTTGGCTCGTTCTGGGTGGTTGCAGTAGCGCTGTCCTGGCTGCAGCTTTTCCTGGTGTTGGAATTGGGCTAATGGGAGTCTCGTTGGCCTTCGGGCTGACGGTCCTAACGATGGCATACGCCATCGGGCATATCTCAGGCTGCCACCTTAATCCGGCCGTGTCGGTCGGGCTGGCGGTAGGCGGCCGCTTTAAGACCTCGGAGTTGATTCCTTACATCATCGCGCAGCTCTGGGCGCGATCGTGGCAGCGGGTCTCCTATACTTCATCGCGAGCGGAAAGGCTGGATTTGATGTTGCGACTGGTCTGGCGTCCAACGGCTACGCGGATCATTCACCCGGCCAGTACTCCGCCGCGTCCGCTTTTGTCACCGAATTAGTCATGACATTCATGTTCCTGGTCATCATCCTCGGCGCAACAGACAAGCGTGTACCGGCCGGGTTCGCACCAATCGCGATTGGTTTGGGCCTGACGCTGATCCATCTAATTAGCATTCCCGTGACCAATACGTCGGTCAACCCAGCACGAAGCACGGGCCCGGCTGTTTTCGTCGGAGGGTGGGCCTTGGCCCAGCTATGGATGTGTTGGGTGGCACCACTGATTGGCGCGGCCCTGGCTGGTGTTGCCTATCGTTGGCTGGGTGGCGAGAAGAACAGTTGACTCGTCAGTTGGACCAGAGCCGCAACGGCGGCGCTGCGCTCGCCGTTGCGGCCCGGTGAACTGAGTCGTTCAAGACGTATTTTCCGCCGGTGCCGGTCAAATAAGACCGATCCTGACACGCAATGATCCGGTCCAAGGGCTTTTCTCATCGCTTCGCCACCATGGCAGACCCTCCCGAGCTGAGAGCCTTGATGGCGATGGCCATCCGGCAATTGCTCGGCGCATACTTGGATGCGGCACGGGTCGAAGCGTCCTTCGAGATCATGGGGGTCGATACCCAGCTCATCGAGGATGGGACCTATTTCGCGATCGAGTGCGAGGGGCGGATCGTGGGCTGCGGCGGCTGGAGCCGGCGCGCAACGCTGTTCGGTGGCGACCATTCGGAGAATCGCGACGCACGCCTTCTCGATCCAGCGGTCGAGCCTGCCCGCGTGCGCGCGATGTACACGCACCCAGATTTCGCGAGGCGCGGAATTGGCCGGCTTGTTCTCTCCTTGTGCGAGGCCGCGGCGGCGCGCGAGGGTTTTCGGTTACTCGAGCTCGTTGCAACGGTCGCTGGCGAACCACTCTATTCGGCGTATGGCTTCTCGGTCATCGAGCGGATCGAAGTGGCCACATCGAAAGGCGTGACCGTCCCGTGCGCTCGCATGAGCAAGCAGGTGACGGCGGCTCGGGCGAGCTGACCTCCATCGGGACACCGGACTCGGGCGTTGCTCGCTGCGCGCGCGCCAGTTTACGATAGCGTTGCTCGCGAGGCCGACGGAAGGCGGCTGCATGCCGCCGATGAAACCCGCACACCTATGGAACGATTGCGACGCATTGTGAGGAGCACGTTGCGCAGAGTGGACGATCTGTATCGCCTGCGGCACGGACTGCAGCCAGTCGGACCGGTCCTGTTCGTGGGGCGTGCGCGCTACCACGGCCTGGCGAGGCACTTCGCCGACGGTACGCAGCTGCGGCCCGGAGACGTTCTCGGGACGCTGCATTTCAACAACGCGCGCATTGCGGCGCTCGACGCCGCCACGCCGAATGCGATCGCGTCGCGCTTCATACGCCTGCTGCTGGAGTCGCTGCGAAGCCTCGCTGAGCTGGCGCACGAGGACGGGCCGTTCGGCGACCTGGCGGTGTTCCAGGGCATCGGTTGGTGGGAGCACGGCAAGCGCTTCGGTTTCATCGGCGAGCCGTTCCCCGAGGGCGGGCGCAAACGCTTCCTCGCCGTGCATATCGGGCTCCTGGTGTGGGCTTTCGCCCCGCCCGCCAGCACGGCCATCGCGGCCCGGCCCGAGCCGAGGATCAGCTGGATCACGCGCGACACGTTGATCAGGCGCTACGGCAGCGCCGAAAGGCCGGGCCGAGAGACGCTCGATACTTCTGGATCCCCGCCTGCGCGGGGATGACCGTTACCCGATCGGACTGGACGTCGCGTCTTCCCGGTAGCTGAGCGCGACCGCGTCCGCTGACGACCTATTTCACCGTGCCGTGCTGGGCCAGCGCGGCGCGCGCGCTTTCGACCAGTTCCTCGCCATTCAGCCCGCGCTCGTCGAGAGCCTTGATTCGATCTGCAACTACCGATTGGGCCGGCTCGCTCCACTTCGCGAGCTCTGCCGCCGGCAGAATGTTGAAACTGTCGCCCCGATCAGCCGCAAGCTTCCGCGCACTCGCTGCACCCGCGTCGAACACCTTTCCGATCCAAGCGGAAGTCTCGGCTCCGCTGTTGGCGCTGATTACTTTTCTCAGGTCATCCGGCAGGCTCTTGTAGGTTGCCGGATTCATCGCAAGCACGAACACACCCGAGCTGAGCCACGGCGATTGCGGATCGGCCTCGGTGTGGTGCTTGACCAGCTCGTCGATGGCAAGCGCCGTCACGGCCTCCCACGGCAGAGCCGCGCCATCCAGCTCGCCCGTCGAAAGGGCCTCGCGCAACTGGACCGGTGACATCTCGACCGGCTTCGCGTTCGCCGCCGCCAGCAGCCTGCTCGTCGCGCGGGTGAGCGAACCGATCTTCAGTCCTGCGAGATCGGCGAATGTCTGAACCGGCTTGCTGCGCATGTGAAGCTGAGGGGTGCCGTGCCGGGCCACGGCGAGCAGCCGCACGCCGCCGAGCTCCTTCCTGGCCAGGTCGTTCACCCGCGCGTACTCCCAGAGGGCAAGGCTCGCGCCCTGTGCGCCATTCGCCGCGAAGGGAAGCTCGAACGCCTCGAACGCGGGAAAGCGCTCGGGCATGTCGCCCACCGCGGTCCAGACGAGGTCTGCAGCGCCGTCTTTGACCTGATCGAACAGCTGCGCGGCGCTGCTGCCCACCCCCAGGCCGGGGAAAAGCTGGAACCTCAGGCGGCCGCCGGACTCGCTCTCGACCTTCTGAGTCCATGGCACCAGGAGCTGAGTATGGAACGGCGAGTCCGCCGGCAGCGCATGGTGAACCTTGAGCGTAACCCCATGCGCCGCAACAGGGTTGGTCCATAGCGGCGCCAGGATCACAGCGCCGGCGATGGACAGAAAACGGGCCAGGTGCTTTGTCACGATCGTGTTCTCCTATGGAGCGAGAGACCTCCCGGCCCTCGATGCCGAGATCGGATGCATCCGAGCGGCCGGCGATCAGTTTACCAAGTGTCCGCCTGCTGCCAGCGAGCGCCGGTTACCTTCCGCCGCAACGACGCGGTTATCATACGGCCACCGACGACAGGCCGAGGCAGCGCCGATCAGGCGACGTCACGTCGTGCCAACTTTCAGTTCCACCTGGGGAAGCTCCAGCGGGAACCGGGCTGGTCAGACACTACTTGATCCCCGCTTTCGCTGGGATCACGATCGATCGGAGTTTCTTTGAGGGGGTGCGCGATGGCGGACGAGATCCTGCTGGCCTCGGCGAGACCGACATTCGAAGTGAACGGACGTGCCCAGCCGCAGCTTGCGGGCCGGCTGCTCGCACTGCAGATCGACGAGTGCCTGGACGCGCCAGCGCGCTGCGAGATGGTGTGCAGCAACTGGGGCGAGACGAAGACCGGCACAGGCTTCCTGTACTTCGATCGACGCACGCTCGACTTCGGCAAGGGGCTGAAGGTGAAAGTGGCGGATGGGCTGCTGTTCGACGGCGAGGTCGTCGCATTGCAGGCGGAGTTCCCGGCGGGCCAGGCTCCGCGTCTGCGCGTTGTAGCAGAAGACCGCCTGCACCGCCTCAGGGTGCGGCACGCGTCGCGCACGTTCGTCGACGTCAGCGACGCAGACGTAGTGCGCGGCATCGCCAACGCCTACGCATTGTCGGCAGCGGTCGATACATCGGGACCCGTCCGCGATTTGATTGCACAGCTCGGCGCAAGCGACCTGCATTTTCTGCAGGAGCGCGTCGCCGCGATGGACGGGTGCTTCTGGCTGGAAGGGAGCAAATTGCTGGTTCGGCCCCGCGCGAACCCGACGCGCAGCAAGTCGAGTCTGCGCGTGGGCGCGGATCTGCGCGACTTCACGGTGGCTGCGGATGCACGCACGGTTCCCACACGCGTGCGGGCAACGGGATGGGATGTGGACGGCAAGGACACGGTCAGCGCTGAAGCGGCCGCGCCTGCGCTCGGCACGGAGGCCGCCGCAGGCATCTCGGGTCTGACCATCCGGGAGGAGGCCTTCGGGGCTCGGACCGACTTGAGGCTCTTCCACTTCCCGGACTCGCACGAGGAGGCCGACAATCTGGCGCGGAATGGGCTCAAGAATTCAGCGCGGCAGTTCGTGACGGGCCACGGCGTAGCGACAACAAGCCCGCAACTGCGGCCGGGCAGCCTGGTGAGCATTGCCGATGCCGGTGCGCTGTTCGGTGGCGAGTACCGGATCGTGAGCGCGCACCATCGGTTCGATACGCAGGCGGGAATGCGCAGCCTCATCGAGGTCACCCGCTCCTGGATCGGCAAGAACACTTGAAGGAGGGTGCCATGAAGGTTGTGATCGACGAGCTGCAGGTTGTTCCGGAAGCCCCGCCCGGCGCATTGAGCCTCTCCGGGCACACGGTCATTCCAGAATCCATCGCCACCTCTGAACTGGGCGTACAAGGACCGCCCGACGCGGCGCCGGCGCGGCTGTTCGGCGTATATCCCGCCCTGGTCACGGACGTGAAGGACCCCGGCGGACAGGGGCGCGTCCGAATCCGCTTGCCCTGGCTCGGCGAAACCTCGGGCCGCTACGAGCCCTGGGCACGTCTCGCGACCCTGATGGCCGGCAACAACCGAGGCACCTGGTTCGTCCCCGAGGTGGACGATGAAGTGCTGGTGGCGTTTCAGGGAGGCGACGTGCGGCACGCCTTTGTCATCGGTGCACTATGGAACGGCCGCGACGCCCCGCCAGCGTCGATGGACGCGGCAGGCAGCAACGACAGAAAGGTGATCCGCTCCCGCAGCGGGATCGAGATCAGCATCGACGACCGCGACGGTCAGGAGAGCTTCAGCGTCTCGACGCCCGGCGGACAGCGGCTCGCGCTCAAAGATAGCGACGGCGCGGTCGAGATTGCCGATTCTCACGGCAATCGGGTGGAGCTGCGCTCGGGCGAGCTGGCCGTATCCGGCGCAGCAGCCGTCAAGGTCAGCGCCTCTACCGTCAAGATCACTGCCGGGATGCTCGACGTCACCGCAGCCATGAGCCGCTTCAGCGGCGTGGTTCGATGCGACTCCCTGGTGACGAACTCGGTCGTCTCGGCGAGCTACACGCCCGGCGCAGGCAACGTGTGGTGATGCACTGCCCAGCGCCCCCCGGTCACGGGGCCGGGATCCAGGCCGACGCTATGCGCCGCCGCCGGCGGCCGGGGGGAAACATGGAATCTGCCGCCCGGGTGGGCGCGCGGGAATACGAATACACTTCCCAGTCCCCGGCGGGCGGCGGTGCGCCCGCCGACCGCCACTTCTCCAGGAGGAAGACATGCTGCTCGATGTGCGTATCTATACCTGCCGCCCCGGAACGATCAAGAAGCACCTCGCGCTGTACGAACGGCTCGGCAAGGGGCCGCAGACGCGCCATCTGGGCGAGCCCTTCGCCTACCTGGTGACCGAGACCGGCAACGTCAACCAGTACATCCACATCTGGGCCTACGAGAACGCGGCGGATCGCGAGCGGCGGCGCGCCGCGATGCAGGCCGATCCGGAGTGGATCGCCTTCACCGAGGAGAGCGCGAAGCTCGGCGCGCTCGAGCACCAGCAGAACCAGCTGATGCAGCCGGTGTCGTTCTTCCCGCTCAAGCGCTGACGAAGGCTGCGGAAGCTGTTTCCTCCTGCTGTGCAGCGGCGGTCGCAAGCCCGTGCTGAGATCGCCGGCACGCAGGTCCTTCGCGAGTGAACACGAGGAGACTCGAATGAACCACCTGACAAGGCTCGCGTACTCCGTGGCGGTGGCCGCATCGCTCACAGCCGGTGGTATCCACGCCGCTCATGCTGCCGACGGGACAGTGGATCGCATGTACGTCCTCGAGTGCGGGGAATCCAAGACCAACGACGTTTCCGCCAACTGGTCCCCTGGCGTCGACGTCGGCGTATCCCGGGAGTTCAGCGCCAACTGCTATTTGATCGCGCACGGCGACCGGCTGTTTCTCTGGGATACCGGGATGTCCGATGCGATCGCCGCGAAGCCCGAGGGCGTCACAGCAGCGAGCGGCCTGCTGACGTTGTGGGTGCGCAAGACTCTGGCGTCGCAGCTCGAGATGCTCGGCGTCTCGCCCGCCGACGTCACCGACATCGCCTTCTCCCATTTCCACGGCGATCATGCCGGCAACGCCAACCTCTTCACTTCGGCGAAGCTCTACATCCAGGAACCCGAGTATGACGCCGCCTTCGGTGCGGACGCGGCGAAGTTCGGCTTCAACCCGGCGCTTTACGGAAAGCTGAAGGACAACCCGACGGTCAAGTTGAATGGCGACTACGACGTGTTCGGCGATGGCTCGGTGCTGATCCTGTCCACGCCGGGGCACACGCCCGGACATCAATGCCTGCTGGTTCGGTTGCCGGACCGAGGCCCTGTCGTGCTGTCGGGCGACATGGTGCACTTCCAGGAGAATTGGATCCACCGGCGAGTGCCCTCACGGAATTTCGACAAAGCGCAGACCGCGGCGTCGATGGAGAAGGTCGCTGCGTTGCTCGCCAAAGAGCGCGCGCAGCTGTGGATCAACCACGACAAAGCGCAGAGCGCGACGATTCCGAAGGCGCCGGAGGCCGTGCGGTAGGCCATTCCTCGGGAAGCCCTCCGCCTGCCGCGCAGGCACCCGAACTTTCCCCTCCTTTCCAAGGAGGGGTGGCACCGAAGGTGACGGGGTGGTTTGCACCAGCCTCCCACCACCCCGCCCCTACGGGGCACCCCTCCTCGGGCAGGAGGGGAAGCTCCTTCTCTCCCCTCCTTCCCAGGGGCGTGGCCTGATCTTCCCCGATCCGTCTGGCACGCTGTCCCCCAACACCTTCAGTGCCGCGACGAAGATCGGTGTGGCCTATCAGCCCATCGCACAGTTCGAGCACTATCTCGATCTGATCCGCAACGAGAAGCCGATCAGCGTGACGTTCCGCCCCGAGGATTCGCCGCCGACGTTCGTCGTCTACTGCGCGGGCGAGACCCCTGGAGAGGGCGAGATGTAGGTTTGTGGCATGCTCGCGACCCACTGGCCGCGGGCACGCAGGGCAGGTCGCGGACCACAAGTTCCCTCTGCCGTTCCGGTGGGGTGAGAGACTGCGCCTCCCCCATCGTGAAGTCGTGCGAAGATGCCGGTCGTTACACATCGGCGGGAGCGCACTATGGATCTCACCGGCAAGACCGCCTTCGTCACCGGCGGGTCAGGGGACATCGGCGGCGCGATTGCCAGGGCATTGGCTGCCGCGGGCGCCGATGTCGTCATCTCGTACGTCGGCCACCCCGAGGGTGCAGCCGCCACAGTCGACGCGGTGCGAGCAGCCGGCAGGCGAAGCCTGGCCGTCCAACTCGACCAACGCGAGCCGGCGTCGATCGACGCATCCGTCGCATCGGTGACCGCGCACTTCGGTCGGCTGGACATCCTGGTAAACAACGCCGCCTGGAATATCGGCATCCCCTTCGCCGACCTCGACGCGTTGCAGCCGGATCTCTGGGACCGGGTCCTGGAGACCAACCTGCGCGGGCCGTTCCTGCTGGCAAGGGCCTTCGCCCCGCATCTACGCGCACAGGGGGCGGGACGGATCGTCAACATCTCCTCGCTGGCCGGGCTCTATCCCGGCGGCAGCAGCATCGCCTATGCTGCCAGCAAGGCCGGGCTGATCCACTTGACCCGCTGCCTGGCCGTCGCATTGGCGCCGAATGTAACGGTGAACTGCATCGCGCCGGGATTGGTGGAAGGCACCCGGATGGCGCAACGACTGCCCGAAGCGGTGGCGCGAATGGCACGACGCGAGGCTGTGTTGGGCAGAACCGCGAGCGCGCAGGATATCGCTCGGCAGGTGGTCACGTTCTGCCGGGCCGACTCGGTCACTGGACAGGTGCTGGTCATCGACGGCGGCGTTCCAGGAGGGATGCACTGACGGCGCCGAGTGCCGCCGGCGTCCTCACGAGGTTAGATGGCGGAAACAGACAACGTTGCGCAAACAAACGTGACCGCCTCCGTCAGAAAAGGTCGGCGGTGGCTTGCCACCCCGGAGGGAAGGCTCAGTGTCCGGGGTTCGGCTGCCTGCCCCGATCCACCAACTGCGCCAGGCCCGGGCGGTCCTCCAGCGACACAGCCCCATCCTCGAGGCCGATCAGACCTGCGGCAGCGAACTCGGACAGCTCGCTGTCGACCGTCTCGGTCGCGAGCCGCAGGTAGCTGCCGATCTCGGCATTCGTCATGGGAAGCGCAACCGTGGCGGTCGGCGCGCGGACGGCGCCGAAGCGCTTACCCAGCGACAGCAGGAACGCCGCGAGACGCGTGCGGGCATCGAGCGTTTCGAGCAGGCATAGCATCCCGCCGTCATGCAGCATCGCGCGCGTCAGGATCCTGTGCAGCAACTGATCGGCGAACTCCCGCTCGCCGGCGGCCTGCGCCAGCCGCTCCACTTTCCCGAAGGGAACCAGCGCCACCTCGACCGCATCGAGCGCAGTCGCATCGACACAGTGACTGCCGCCCTGGAACCCGTCCAGCCCTGCAGCCTCGCCGGACAAGACAAACGCAAGCACGTGCTCCCGCCCGCCGTCGTCTACCGCCGCGAGCTTGAGCAGCCCTGAGAGAACCACAAAGAAGGACTCGAACGAGTCTCCCGAGCGGTACAACACGTCGTGCGGCGCCATGCGCTGCAGCCCGACGCGAGCGGCAGCCAGGGCCACTTGCAGAGGCGGCGGTACGCGCATGAGACCAGCCAACTGGCCGAGCGCAACGGATTCGGCGGGGTCGTCACGGCTCCTGCTTCGCTTCGGCACCGAGTGCATGGACATGGGCAACTCCACAGATCAATCTCAGGTCTTGCGCGGCTTATGCCTGCCCGGTCGGTGTGGTCATTCGGGGGGCCGCCGCGGTCGGCACCTGGGCGTTGATCGAACCCGACAACAAGTAAAGAGGAAGGCGCGAGGCGACGCTCCTTCGGACCTCGCGCCTTCCGCCCGGCCGACCGAAATGTCGGTCCGGAGCACCGACCGCCTACCGTGCGGTCCGGGGAGGAGGCAGTGGCTTCATCGGTGTTAGTACACTGTCAAGACAACTGCGGGCATCTTGCGCGTGCCCAAATGCCTGATCGAGGTATCAGATCGTGGGTCATGCGGCCCGATCCGCTGGCGCGCGGTCGTTTTTCGACAGCCTGCCGCGCAACCTTGCGCCAGCTCGGCTCGCAGCACCGGCCGCCTCTGCACCGAAGAAGCGCCAGCAGTTGCCGCCAGCGCTCTTGGCCTGGTACATGGCGCCGTCAGCGCATCGTAGAAGCGTCTGGCCGTCCTTGCCGTTGCCGGGGTAGAGGCACGCGCCGATGCTCACCGTCACGGGGATGATGCGATCGGCGATGCGAACCGCCGGCCTGAATGCGGCAACGATCTTCCTGAACACGCCTCGAGCTGCGTCCACCCGGTCCACACCGGCCAGCACGATCGCAAACTCGTCGCCGGACAGCCTTGCGACCGTATCCTCGGCGCGCACACATTTCTTGAGGCGGCGGGCCACTTCCTGCAGCACGGCATCTCCCGCCGCATGCCCGAGCGAATCGTTGATCTCCTTGAACCGGTCGACGTCCAGGTAACCTACGGTGAATCCCTGTCCTCGCCGGGCCGAAGAGGCGAGCGTATGCCCCAGGCGGTCGAGGAACAGCGAGCGGCCGGGCAGCTCTGTGAGCAGATCGTGGCTGGCCTGGTATTCCAGGCGCTCCATCGAGCGCACCCAGTCGCTCACGTCGCGCCCGGTCGACAGGAAATGCACGATCCTGCCCTGTGAATCGACCACCGGGCAGATGGATTTGTCCTCGTGGACCAGCCGGCCGTGCTTGTCTCGATTCACGAACACGGCGTGAAACGGCTGGCCTCCGCGGATGGTGTGCCACAGCGCGCGGAAGAACTCGCCGTCGTGGGCGTCGGATTTCAGGATGGCCGGCGTGCGGCCCACCACCTCGCCGCTCCCGTAGCCAGTGACGGATTCGAAAACCGGGTTGACGTACTCGATCACGCCATCGCCGTCGGTGACCATCACGCAATCGGCGCTGCGCTCGCCCACCCAGGCGAGCCTGCGCAAGGACTGCAGCGCCTCGCTCTCCGCGGGGCCCCAGGACAGCTGCACGACGACAAGCCTGTCGCTCTGGAGCGCCACAGTGCTCAGCGAGGCCTGAACCGGGACGACGCTGCCATCGGCGCGCAACAGCCGGACGCCGCTGCCCGACACCTCGCCTGCCCCAAACGCCGAAAACGCCAGGTTGTAGCCGGGGGTCTGCGCACGCAACGGCAGCCCCGGCAGCACCTCTGCGACGGGCTTTCCGGTCAGGGCGCCGACGGTGGTGCCGGCAAGCCGCGCCACGCTTTCGCTGCAGAACCGCACCATGCCGCCCAGGTCGGCGAGAAGGACGCCAGCTCCTATGGGGCTCTCCGACAGCTCTCCTAGCAACGCGGCCGCCGACGGAATATCCTGCCAGCCGTTGCATGCGGGGCCGGCTTCCTGAATAAGGGTTGGCTGCCGGCCCTCACCGACGGCGACCCCACCCGCTGGCTTCGTATCTCTTGCCATATGCGATTCCCCCAAGCGGGTGGCTCAACACCCGAGTCACACACGCAGGGGATCAAGCGGCGAACTCGCTTGCCGCCCCGGGACGAAACCCGGCGGCAAAGCGTCCCCACGCTCCGCTTAGGGTGCGCTTGCGGCTACCGGCGGGGCAATCCGGCCATCTACGTACGTAGGATTACGTATATGTAGGCGTCGCCTACACCCAACGCAGAGGCGCGGAAAGCAAACCATGGTGGTGGGTGGGGTGCTCAGCCCGGTCTGGACGCAGGGCGGGCGGCCCGGGAACCGGGATCCAGCGAGCTGTCACACGCCGCAGCGGCAGCAGCGAGCTCGATCAGGTTCGTTGCATGCATCTTGTGCATCACGCGCGTGCGGTGGATTTCGACCGTGCGGTGGCTGATGCCCAGCCGCCGCGCGATCTCCTTGCTCGACTGACCAGCCACCAGGAATCCCATGACCTCGCGCTCGCGCGGTGTGAGCTGCGCGTAACGGACTCGCGCTCGCGTGGCCCGGGCTTGTTCCCGGCGCTGTTTGGCTTCCACGCGCAGGGCGGCGTGGACCCGCTCCAGAAGCAGTTCCCCCGGCACCGGCTTCTCCAGGAAATCGATGGCACCGGCCTGCAGGGCGCGCACCGAGGTGGGGATATCGCCCTGCGCAGTGAGAAAGATGATCGGCAGGCGGATGCCGCGCGCCGCCAGCGTTGTCTGCAGCTCTGGTCCGCTCATGCGCGGCAGCCGCACATCGAGGACGAGGCAACCGGAGGCCGTGGGGCGCAGCGCGGCGAGGAACCCCTCGGCGCTGTCGTAGGTCCGCACCTGCAGGCGGTGCGCCTCCAGCAGCCGCCCGAGCGCGTCACGCACCGCGGCGTCGTCGTCGATCACGAACACGGTCGGGCTCATGATGCGAAGGGAAGGGTGAAGTGGAAGATCCCGCCCTCTGCGCTCGGCTCCACCCACAAGCGGCCGCCATGCGATTCGACAATGGAGCGGCTGATCCGCAGGCCCATACCGAGCCCGTGACGCTTGGTGGTGTAGAAGGGCTCGAAGACCCGCTCCGCGGCCTCGACGTCCAGGCCGGGGCCGGTGTCCCGAACCGTGACCTGGGCGGTCTGCGCGGCATCGGTACGGGTCCGGACGGTGATCGTGCCTGCCTTCGCACCGGTCTCCCCGATCGCCTCGATGGCGTTGCGGATCAAGTTCAGCAACACATGCTCGACCTGTACGGCCGAGACATTGACCGGCGGGATAGGCTCGGCAAGGTCGAGAACGATGCTCACCCCCTTAGCGCTAGCCTCGGGGGCAATCAGGTCGTGGACCGTGCGCACGGCAGCATTCAGCTCGGAGCGAGCCTCGCCGGCCTCGCTCTTGGCGAGGAAGCTGCGCAGCTCCCGGATGGTGCGGCCCGCGCGCTGTGCCTGCAGCGCCGTCTGCTCCAGATCGTGGATCAACGCATCGGGGACCGCCTCGCCTTGACGCAGCCGCTGCAGGCTGGCTTCGCTGTAGCTCGCGATCGCGGCGAGCGGCTGGTTGATCTCATGGGCGAGGATGGTCACCAGTTCTCCCGCGGTGTACACGCGGTGCAGATGGGCTAGCTCGGACTGCCGCAGGCGCACCTCCTCCTCGGCGTAACGCCGCTCGGTGATGTCGATCCCGGTTCCTATGACGTACTGCACCGCGCCCCGCTCATCGAGCAGACAGGTGTTGGACCAGGCGATCAGCCGCAGCGAGCCGTCCCGGTGCCGCCAGTGATAGTCCAGCCGGCTCGGAAAATGTCCCGCGCAAAGCTCCGCGAAGGTCTGGCGGACCGCTTCGGTTTGCTCGGGCAGCAGGAGTGAATCCCAGATGGTGCGGCCTTTCAGCTCCTCGAAGCTGTAGCCGGAGACCTCCTCGCAGGCCTTGTTGACGCGCACAACGCGCCCTTCGGTGTCCATCACCATCACCAGGGCCGCTCCCGTATCGAGCACGGCCGCGACGAAGTCGCGCTCGGCGCGCAAGGCTTCGGTGGTTTGCTGCCGCTCGTGCACTGCGCCGCTCAGCTGTTCCCCGCGCGCGGCGTAACGCCCCTCCAGCTCGGCACCCAGCCGGCGCAGCTCCTGCTCAGCATGCTTGAGAGCGGTCACGTCCGAAAACGCAATCACCGCTCCCTCGATGCGGCCGTCGAGAGTCCGATAGGGCATGATGCGGCGCGTATACCAGCGCCCGTCTTCGGCCCGCACTTCCTTCTCCCGGGCGCTCTCGTTCTGCAGCACTGCCGCGAGGTCGGATCGCAGGTCCGGATCTTCGAAGCGCGGCACGATGTCGGAGATCGGCCGGCCCACGTCGGTGGCGATCAGGTTCAGCAGGCGCGTGGCAGCCGATGTGAAGCGCTTGATGGTCAGATCCGGGCCCAGGAACACGGTTTCGATGTCCGCACTGCGCAGCAGGTTGGCGATGTCGGTCTGCGCCGCCTCGAGGTCGGCGACCTTTTCCTGGAGCTGGCTGTTGACGGTGGTCAGCTCTTCGTTGAGCGACTGCAGCTCCTCCTTGGAAGTCTCCAGCTCCTCGTTGGCCGACTGCAGCTCCTCATTCATCGACATGACTTCTTCGTTGGAGGCCTTGAGCTCCTCGTTGGAGCTCTCCAGCTCCTCGATGGCGCTCTGCAGCTCTTCCTTCGTGCTCTTCAACTCGTGCTCGAGATGGCGCACCACTCCCTCGTTGGCATCTGCCTCCGTGGACCGGTGCTGCGCCCGCTGCGTAACAGTCTCGTCCTCGAAGGTGAGGAGCAGCAACGCGTCCGCGGCGTGGGCCGCTCGCACCGGCCGCGCAGAGACCTTGATACGCACGTCTTTGCCGCTGCGCTTGAAGCGGATGCCGCCGAGGCTCACGCGCCCGCCTTCCTGCATGGCCTTGTGCACAGCGGCCCGGATCCTGGGGCCCAGACCACTACGCGCTAGCGAGACGAGGTCCTTGGTCGGCACGCCGGTGGGCTGCTCCAGGTATTGCGCGGTCGGGCCGTAGTAGTACAGGATCTCGTAGTTGCGGTCGATGAGGACCGCGGCGGGAGCATGATCCTCCAGCAACATGTCCTGCGTGAGCTCCTTGAGGGAGATCGGACGGCCCTCCCCTGCTACTCCCGCCGGGCCCGCAGCGGCGCGGGGCTGACCGCCGGCGATCGGAAACTCGACGCGCTCGGGCCGCACCACCCCGACGCGCCGGTAGATGCGCCATTTCTTGGACAACGGTGCAAACAGATCCACGCGACGTCCAACGCTCTCGGAAGGTCCCAGGACCAGATATCCGCCCTCGCTCAATGCGAAATGCAGCAGCGTCAGCGCCTTCTGCTGCACCTCCGGCTCGAGGTAGATGAGCAGATTGCGGCAGCTGATCAGGTCCAGCCGGGAAAAGGGCGCATCGCTAAGCATGTTCTGCTGGGCGATGAGGATCGGCTCGCGCAGCTGCTTGGTGACTTGATAACTGTGCTCGTCGACCCTGGTGAAGAAGCGGGCCAGCCGCTCGGGCGTCACGTCCTCCTGGATGCTGGCGGGATAGACCCCGCGACGGGCGACCTCGAGGGCCTGCGCGTCGAGATCGGTGGCGAAGATCTGCAGCGGGCAAGCCTTGTGCGAGGCGGCCAGCTGCTCGATCAAGAGCATGGCGATGGAATAGGCTTCCTCGCCTGTAGCGCAGCCGGGCACCCACACGCGCACCGCAGTGTCCGCCGGGCGGTCCCGCAGCAACTCGGGGATGACCTGCGCCTCCAGCACCTGAAACATCTCCGGGTCGCGAAAGAAGCTCGTGACGCTGATCAGCAGATCCTTGGCCAAGTTCTCCACCTCCTCCTCGTCGGAGCGCAGCACACCCAGGTAGCCGTCGAGCCGGTCGATGTGGCGCAACCCCATGCGGCGCTGAACGCGCCGCAGCAGCATGCGCTTGCGATAGGGGCGGAAGTCCAGCTTGCTGCGCGTGCGCAGCAGGGAGAGCACCTGGGTGAGACCGTCCGGGACCGCAGGCGACTCGGGCAGACCGGGTGAGCCGGCAAGGAAGTGCGCCGCGTACTTGAGCAGCGTCTCCGGCATTCGCTCCGGCGGGAGGACGTAGTCGGCCAGGCCCGTGCCCGCAGCGCTGCGCGGCATCTGGTCGTACTCGGCGGTGGCAGGGTCCTGAACCATCGCCATGCCGCCGTTGGCCTTGATGGCCTTCAGCCCGAGCGTGCCATGCGAGCCGGTGCCGGAGAGGATGATGCAAATCGCCTTCTCCTGCTGGTCCTCGGCCAGCGATCGCAGGAAAGAATCGATAGCGGTCTGCTGCCCCCTGCGCTCGACCGGGCCGGTAAGGCGCAAGACGCCGTCGGAGATGGCGAGGTAGCGGTTCGGCGGAATCACGTAGACATGATTGGGCTCGATGCGAACACCCTCGACCGCTTCGCTGACCGGCATGACGGAGTACTTGGCCAGCAGCCCCACCATCAGGCTCTCATGCCGCGGGTCGAGGTGCGGAACCAGCAGGAAGACCATGCCGCTGCCGAGCGGCATCGCCTGGAAGAACCGCTTGAATGCCTGCAGCCCGCCGGCCGACGCGACGATGCCGACGACCGGGGTCAGCCCGGCGCCCTCGGGAGTGGGTGGGGGAGGGAGCTCGGTCGCTGGCGTTGCAGCGGCGGCTGCCCGATCTGCGCGTTTCGGCGGTGCCCGCTTCTTGCCGCCGCTCGCTTTCGTGGCAGCCTTGCGCTTCGTCGCAGGACCGCGCCCGGCAGTGTCGTCACGCTTGTGTCGCATGACCCTTCTTATGAACGGGCTTGGAGAGATGACAGACCGCCGACGGCCGATCCCGGTCACCGCCAAGTCCGACCATCCCCCGGAATGGTGAACGAGGGTTGAGATTACCCGGAAATCCAATCCTGCTCAAACCCGTGCCGCTGTTTGCCCCGGGGCGATCCCTGCGTATAAGAAGAGAGACGCTCCGAGGAGGGGTGCCCGCGGGGCGGTGTGAAGGCCCGCAGCCTGATTCTGAAAGCCTCGATAGAGAGGAGCGGGCGAGCCTTGCACCCTCGCGATGGCATAATGGCCGCAAGCCGAGTGCCTGGCCGGCCTGATGCCGCGCCCCGGGAGCGGCCACCACCGGAAGCTCACACGACGGAGTGCCGCAGATGATCGAACGCCACCTCGTACCCGGCGAATCCAAGCCCTACAGCCACTACTGCCACGTCGTGCGCGCCGACCGCCACGTGTGGGTGTCCGGTTGCGTGGGCGTGAAAGGGGACGGCTCCATTCCGGAGAACACCGTCGACCAGTTCCGCATCGCGCTCGCCAGCATCGATGCGTGCCTGCGCCACGCCGGCGCGCAGGCGAAGCACGTCGTAAAGGTCACGATCTTCATGACCGACATCGCCGAGCGCCCGCTGATCAATCCGTTGCGCATCGAGTACTTCGGCGAGAACCGGCCGGCTTCGACGCTGGTGGAGGTGAGCCAGCTCGTCGATCCGCGGCTGAGGGTCGAGATCGAGGCGGTCGCTTACGTAGACGGGTAAAAGCCCGCCACGTCTGTTTGGAGCACGTGCTACGGCAGCTCCGAACAACTACCCCGTCGCCGCAGCCTGCCCCGGCCACCGAGCCAGGGGCGCCATGCCGCCGAGCATGCGCTGAAGCCGCGGATTGAGATAGAGAGAAGTCTCCCCTCCTGCCCGAGGAGGGGTGGCAGCGAAGCTGACGGGGTGGTGGGAGCCTGCCCGAGAGGTGGCAGCGAAGCTGATGGGGTGGTGGGAGCCTCTTCGAGGAGGCGTGCCTTCCCCGTGTCAGCGCCTGGGGCAGGCTCCGCCGGCAAGGCGGTGTGGAAACCTGCAACCTATTGAGTCTCGCATAAATGCATCACGCTCAATCCGCAGTAATCCAAAGCCAACCACCCCGTCGCCTTCGGCGCCACCCCTCCTTTGTAAGGAGGGGAGACACTCCCCCACTCTCCGATGAGAGGTGCCGGCGCAGCCGGCGGGGTGGTGTGGAGCTCTGCTGCAAGGCTCAATAATCCTGCGAGCCTCGCTGGCGATGCGAATCGCGAAAGCCGGCCTGCTCTACTTCCTCCTCGCTTTCGGAGCCGGCTTCGTGCTCGGCACCATTCGCGTGTTATGGGTCGTCCCCCGCTTCGGGACGATGGTGGCGGAGCTGATGGAGACCCCAATCATGCTCGTCGTCATCATCCTGGCTGCGCGGTGGACGGTTCGCCGTCTGCGACTTCCACCTGCGCTCGCCGCGCGACTTGGCGTTGGCCTGATCGCGCTCGCCCTGTTGCTCGTCGCCGAGCTCACCTTCGTGCTCTGGCTGCGGGGGTTGTCGATCGCCGAGTACCTCGCGAGTCGGGACCCGGTTTCGGGGACCGTTTATGCGGTGATGCTGGGAGTGTTCGCAATCATGCCGCTCGTGGTCGCTCGGGATGCCAACGACCGGGCTCGACAGCCATAGCCGGGCCGGCGCGCACCTGCAACTCCCCGGGCGAGCTTTCGGCTCACCCGGACGTCCTCGCGGGGCGAATGCCCGACATCGCATGGAGCCTTAGCCAGGCCTGCGGGTTCTTCAGATACACAGGTGGCCCCACGATCTTGAGCTTGCCTTTCGTGCGGGCCTCTCTGATCGATAGGTCTCCCATCCAGATCTCGGTCATGGTCCGCAGGTCGGTGGTGAAGTAGACATCGATGTCGTGACCCGGATCGTCCAGGCATAGCGCGACGTCGTCGTCCTGGATCTCGACCCACCAGTCGGCGTACTTCTCCAGGTCGGTGAACTTGAAGCGCAGCGCGGTCCGCCCGCTCGGGAGCTGGCTGGGATCGATCCGGCGCTGGATGTCCGCCATGAGCATCCCGACATCGAGATCCGCGTCGCTCATCTGGCCACGCGCCCACCGCATCCCCCATTCTCCAAGCTGGAGGATGACCGGATACAGCTCGCGCCCCGCCGGCGTGAGCTGGTACTCGTACGCCTGTTGGCCCGAGATAGGTCTGCGCACGATCAGGGCGGTCTCCTGCAACTCCGTCAGCCGCTTGCTCAGCGTCGTTGGGGACATGCGCGGCAAAGCGCGCTGCAGCTGGTTGAACTGGGTATTGCCCAGCAAGAGCTCCCGGATCACGAGGAGGGTCCAACGCTCCCCGAGGACTTCGACCGCCTTCGAGATCGGGCAGAACTGGCCGTAGCGGAACATCGCGCGCTCCAGGGTGGCTACACAAAGTGTAGTGGATCGCTACAGGATGCGCAGTAGAGAGCGCTCTCTGTTCGCGCTAGGCTGCGTACTCCAGCGTGGGATGTCCCTTGTGTGTCCTACGACCTACGGACCGGGGGTAAGTGATGAGCGACAGTGATCGCGGACAGGTGAGCCGCAGCGCGGCGGACGTATACCAGGAGTTCTTTGTTCCGGCATTGTTCCAGCAATGGGCCGGGAAGGTCGCAGATGCGGCGCGTCTCCAGCCGGGCCATCGCGTGCTGGACGTGGCGTGCGGCACGGGGGTCCTCGCCCGCGAAGCCGCGAACCGGGTCGGCCCGACGGGGTCGGCCGTCGGCGTCGATATCAACGACGGCATGCTCGCCGTGGCCCGACGCGAGGCCCCTGAGATCGAGTGGCGGAAGGGCGCAGCCGAGGCTCTGCCCTTCGACGACGGCAGCTTCGATGCGGTGGTCAGCCAGTTCGGGCTGATGTTCTTCGACGACCCCCGTGCCGCTATTCGCGAGATGATGCGGGTCTTGCGGCCGCAAGGGTCTCTCGCGGTCGCGGTATGGGATTCGCTTGCGGCCACGCCGGGCTACGCGGCGATGACGGACCTACTGCAACGTCTCTTCGGCGAGCGAGGGGCGAATGCACTGCGCGCCCCGTTCGTCCTCGGGGATGTCCATACCCTGTCGGGCCTGTTCTCCGACGCGGGGGTTGCCGATGTGCGGATCGCGACCCATGCGGGTGTGGCACGCTTCCCTTCGCTCCACGCATGGGTGCGAACCGACGTAAAGGGCTGGACTCTCGCGGACATGCTCGACGATGCGCAGTACGCGCTGCTGCAGAACGAAGCGCAGAGGACGCTCCAACGTTTCGTGACCACGGACGGGAGTGTGGCTTTTCCCGCGCCCGCGCATATCGCCGTTGCAGTCAAGGCGTGATGTGGCTCGAGAGCACGTGCCGGGGTGGGCCAACCGATCTCCAGTAGTTGAGCGGCAGGGATGCAGCGCTGACGCTACGCTCGGCGCCTGACGGGCACCCCCGGCTGTCGTTGCCAGCCGAGGTGTCGTCTGTCCAGGCAGCTGCGCAGAGCGGTGGCTATCTGACGAAGAGGCCGGGCAGGCTCGCGTAATACGCGGCGAGCTC
>DAIQQA010000021.1:0-48527 GCA_036787045.1 Burkholderiales bacterium
GACAAGACGTGGCCTTCTTCACACTGTACCGCGGCGGGGCACGCTGCCTGACCGGCGCCATAGCCCAAGCGCCGGTTGCCCGCTTCCGCGTTAACACGCCGTACGGCACCGTGCACGCGAGCGCTGCCGAGCTCTCCGCCTTGGTCGGCGACAGCCTGCAGATCAGCCTCGGCGCGGGTTACGCCGAGGTGCGCAATCAGGCCGGCGCGCTGCGCCTGGCAGCGGGCCAGCGTGGCTTTGTGCGCGATCGGACTGCCCCACCGATCCTGGTGGGCACGATTGTGCCAGCCCCGGTCACGCCGCGGTAACGCGTCTTCCGGATTGCCTGCCGGCACAATACACTTTGGGGGGCTGCACGGCCGCGCCATCCCGCGCCGCGTGGACCCCGGCAGGAACCGACCGTGAAGCTGCTCGTCAAGAAGATCGACAACGACGGCCGCCTGGGCATGTTGCCCGGGCTCCTCGCCACGCCCTGGGACATCGAAGTCGTGGATAGCGACAACTCTGCGCAGTTCGAGCACGCGCTGCGGGCAGCCGACGCCATGGTTTCGATGAGCTGGAGGGGACCCATGCCGCCCGCACCTCGGCTTCAGCTGCTGCAGGCGCTCGGCGCGGGCGTGGACGAGATCGACTTCGCGCTCCTGCCGCCGTGGACTGCCGTGTGCAACTGCTTCGAGCACGAAACCGCGATCGCCGAGTATGTGCTGGCCGCGATGCTGGAATGGACCATCGGGGTGCGCAGGATGGATGCACGTCTGCGCCGCGGCGACTGGACCGGCTCCTACCTGTGCGGACCACGTCACGGCGAGTTGCACGGCAAGACGCTCGGCATCGTCGGCTACGGGCGCATCGGCCGGGAGGTGGCGCGGCGGGCATCGGCCTTCGGCATGCGCATCCGCGCGTGCGGGCGCGTGGCCGGCGCAGGCGACGATCTTTCCGGGCCCGTTCTGGGCATGGACCAGTTGCCGCAACTGCTGGGACAGTGCGACTTCGTGCTCGTGTCCGCGCCGCTGACCGAGCAGACGCGGGGGCTGTTCGGGACGGCGGCCTTCGCAGCCATGAGAGCCGATGCGGTTATCATCAACGTAGCGCGCGGCGCCATCATCGACGAGGGGGCGTTGTACCATGCGTTGCGCGGCCGGCGCATCGGCGGCGCCATCATCGACGTCTGGTACCGCTACCCGCCGCAAGGCGTAACCGAGGGCCCGGAGCCCTCCCACCTCCCTTTCCACGAGCTGGACAACATACTCATGACTCCGCACGCTTCGGCCTGGACCGACGGGCTGCTGCCGCGGCGCAGCCGGGCCATCGCCGAAAACCTGGACCGCCTCGCGCGCGGCGAGCCGCTGGTGAACGTGGTGCGGGCAGCAGTCTCGCCCGTTCATACCGCCTGACCGAATAGGAACCTACTGTGGACGCTGCAGCCGCAAGCGCCGCCGCCGAGTTGCTGCTGTCCAACTGGCAGGCGGGAACGCGCATCCACGCGCTGCCGGATGCCTGCCGGCCGGCGTCTCGGGCCGACGGGTACGCCATCCAGTCGGCCGTCCTGGCCCTCTCCGGTGACACGCCCTTCGGCTGGAAGATCGCGGCGACGAGCGCGGCGGGCCAGGCACACATCGGCGTCAGCGGCCCTCTGGCCGGCAGACTTCTCACCAGCCGGGCATGCGAGAGCGGCGCCGTACTGCCGCTCGCGCGCAATCACATGCGCGTTGCGGAGCCGGAGTTCGCCTTCCGGATGGCGCGGGACCTGCTTCCCCGCAGCCAACCCTACTCGATCGACGAGGTCCTGGCCGCCGCGGGAACGCTGCACCCGGCCATCGAGGTTCCGGATTCGCGCTATGAGGACTTCGCCCGGGTAGGAGCAGCCCAGTTGATCGCCGATAACGCCTGCGCCCACTACTTCGTCCTGGGTGCAGCGGCACCGCGCGACTGGCGAACCCTGGAGCTGGCCGCGCACCGCGTCGAGGCCGAGGTCGTTGGACGCTATGGGCGAGCGGGCAAGGGAGCGAATGTGCTGGGGGATCCGCGTGTGGCGCTGACCTGGCTCGCCAACGAGCTGCGAACGCTCGGAGTGGCCCTGGAATCGGGCCAGGTGGTCACCACCGGAACGTGCATGACCCCTCTGGAGCTTCGGGCGGGCGACCGCGTTCGGGCTGACTTCGGCTCACTGGGCGAGGTACAGGTGCGCTTCGAGAGCTAATTGACGCATGTCGACGAGAGCCGAGCCGAGCACCATTCCGAGGCGGGAGCAGCCCTTGCGACCCGGTTGGAAGTTCTATCCCAAGTCCTTCCCGATGCTGATCCTCGCCGGCTTCGCGCTGGCCGTGCTGCCGCTCATCTTCGCGCTCATCAACAACGCCGTTTCGATCCATGAGCTGGCCAGCAAGAGCCAGCGGGCGGTGATCAACGCTGTCCAGGTGACGCAGAGCACACGGCTGCTCATCGAGCAGATCACCAGCATGGAGCGCGGGGCACGCCAATTTGCCATCCTGGCCGACCCCGAGCTCTACGCGCTGTTCGAAAGCGCCCACCGGGACTTCTCCGAAACCGCCCGGCGCATGCAGACCCTGGACCTGCTGCCTGGGCAAGTGCGAATCCTGAACCAGATGGCGGAAGTGGAGAACCGTCTGTTTGCAGGGGTCGCGGCGCTGCGCGAACAGCCGCGGCTGGTGGTGGATCTGGCGGACGACTACGTTGATCTGGGACGGCTTGGCCGGTCCCTGGACGTGTCCGGGCGCGAAGCGGTCGGACGCGAAACCGCCGCCATGCAAGCGCTGTCCGGCGAGGTAAACAGCTTCATCTATTGGCAGCTGGTGGCCCTGATCCCGGTCGCCCTGTTCCTGGTCTCGGGCGCCACGATCCTGATCCTCAAGCCGATCCGACAGGTGGAGGCGGCGCTCAAGCGCCTCGGTGAAGGCGATTTCAACTACCCGGTCAGCGTTTCCGGCCCGAAGGACCTCGAGGACCTCGGCCGTCAGATCGACTGGGTCCGCCTGCGCCTGATCGAGCTGGAGGACCAGAAGACCCGCTTCCTCCACCAGGTGTCGCACGAGCTGAAGACACCGCTGTCCGCCATCCGAGAGGGGGCGGAACTACTCGCCGACGGCTCCGTCGGGCCCCTGTCCCAGCCTCAGGTCGAGGTCGCCCGCATCCTGCGCGAGAACACCCTGCGGCTGCAGCGTCTGATCGAGGATTTGTTAAACTATCACACCGTTCAGTTCCAGCGCTCCGGCGTGCATCTGCGGCGCGTCGAGCTGGCTCCGGTCATCCGCCGAGTGGCTGAGGCCCATCAACTCCCCATGCAGGCCAAGGACATCAAGCTGAAGGTCAGCTGCCCGGCCATCGCGCTGGAGGCGGACGAGAACAAGCTCGAGATCATTCTCGACAACCTGCTGTCCAATGCCGTGAAGTTCTCCCCGCCCTTCGGCGAGATCCTGGTTGCGGCGCGTGTGCGTGGCCGCGAGGTGGTCGTGGACGTGGTCGACCAGGGTCCGGGGATCGCGCCCACAGACCGGGAGCGGATCTTCGACCCGTTCTACCAGGGCAAAGCGCGGCCACGCGAGACGGTCAAAGGAACGGGGCTCGGCCTGGCCATCGTGCGCGAGTACGTCGCCGCCCATGGGGGCAAGGTCCAGATCGTGGAGGGCACAACCTCCGGGGCGCATTTCCAGCTGCGCCTCCCCATTGCGCCCGCTGTCCAGGGACGCTGATGCTGTCCCGCCGATTGCGCTCATCGCCGTGTCTTGCCAGGTTTCGCATGCAGTTCGGGCGCTCCGAGGTCGGTGGGAGCCAGTCCGAGCCACACCAGGCTGCGTTCCCAATTCGCACGGGCGTGAATCGGCCCCGCACTGCCGGCCGACAAGCCGCCTCATTGTGCCTGGCCGCCCTGCTGGCCGCCTGCGTCCAGGCACCGCCACGGACGCCCGCGCCGGTTGTGACCGTGCCCCCGCCGACGGTGGAGGAGCTGCCGCCACCCCCACCCCAGCAGTCTCCGCGGATCAGCGACGCCGAGCGCCTGCTCAACTACTACGACTACGCGCTCAATCTGCCGGCCGACCAGCTCGCTCAGGAGCAGGAACGCACGCTGCGCTTCTTCGGGCAGCACCGCTCCGACTTCGCCCTCATGCAGCTCGTCCTGCTGCGCTGCCTGCCGGGCGCCACAGCCAAAGACCGCGCCCAGGCACAGGAAATGATATCTTCCTACCTCAAGGAGACCCAGGACAGCGGTTCGGAGCTGCGCCCCCTCGGGATGGTGCTGCGGACGCTGTTGAGCGAGAACCAGCAGCTGGAGGCCCAGCTTCAGGCCCAGGGGCAGAAGCTCCGGGACGAGACTCGGCGCAACGACGAGCTTCAGCAGAAGCTCGATGCCCTTATAGAGACTGAACGCAAGCTGCTGGAACGCAGCAAACCCCAGAGGAACGAATGAATACGCAACGAGCCCGTGTAATGCTGGTGGATGACGACCCCGATCTGCTCCGCCTCCTGTCGATCCGCCTGCAGGGCGCCGGCTACGGCGTGACCGCGGTGGAGAGCGGCGAGGCCGCGCTGTCTCAGCTGTCGGTCACCAGCCCCGACTTGGTGATCACTGACCTGCGCATGGGCGGAATGGATGGTATGGCGCTGTTCGAGTCGCTGAAGAAGAAGAACCCGGCCCTTCCGGTAATCATCCTCACCGCCCACGGCACGATCCCGGACGCGGTCGCGGCAACGCAGCGCGGAGTGTTCGGCTACATCACCAAGCCGTTCGACGGCAAGGCTCTGCTGAGCCAGGTTCAGAAGGCACTGCAGTTCGGCGTGAGCCGTGCCGCTGCCAATGACGGCACGGCGGAGAGCTCGTGGCGCGAGGAGATCATCACCCGCAGCCCGGAGATGGACGCGATCCTAGCCAAAGCCCGCCTGGTTGCGGGCAGCGATGCGAGCGTGATGATCTTCGGGGAGAGCGGCACCGGCAAGGAGCTCCTCGCGCGGGCCATTCACCGGGCTAGCGCCCGCGCCGGCCAGCCATTTGTCGCCGTCAACTGCGGCGCTATCCCTGAGCAACTGCTCGAGTCGGAGCTGTTCGGACACGTCAAAGGCGCGTTTACCGGCGCGGCGTCCGACTACAAGGGCCTGTTCCAGGCTGCAGGCCGCGGCACTGTCTTCCTCGATGAGATCGGTGACATGCCGTTGCCGCTGCAGGTGAAGCTCCTGCGCGTGTTGCAGGAAAGGGAGGTCCGGCCGATCGGCTCGACCCAGGCCATCAAGATAGACGTGCGGATCATTTCGGCCACCCACCGCAATCTGGAGGAAGCCATCAAGGCCGGTGCCTTCCGGGAAGATCTCTACTACCGGCTGCACGTCGTAGCGCTGTCCCTTCCGCCCCTATCCGCGCGCCGCGAAGACATCCCAGTGCTGGCCACGCACTTCCTCAACACGCTGGGGGAGCGCTACGGCAAGGCCCTGAACGGCTTCGCCCAGGACGCCATGGAGGTTCTGGTCAAGCATTCCTGGCCGGGCAATGTGCGCGAGCTCTACAACGTGGTCGAACAGGCCGTGGCGTTGGCCACCACCCCCATCATCACCCCGGGGCTGCTGGAGACGGCGATCCGGGGCGAGACCGGGAATCTTTCCTCCTTCGAGTCGGCGCGCTTCGACTTCGAGCGCGACTACCTGGCGAAGCTACTGAAGATCACCAACGGCAACGTCACGCAGGCGGCGCGGCTGGCCAAACGCAACCGCACCGAGTTCTACAAGCTCCTGCAGCGCCATCATCTGAACCCCTCAATGTTCAAGCCCGGAGCGGCCGCCTAGCACAGCTGCACTCTCACGGGAAATCGCCCTTCGGCGGCCGCAGCGGATCGCAAGACGGCGGCACGACGTCTTGCGCGCGGGTTTCGGCAGCCGTTCTTGCTGTCATTCGGCAACGACCCCTAAATCGGTTTCAGATCAGGCGGTTAACTCCAAGTCGCTGGGGGGCGTCGTTGGCCAGTGACAACGATCTCTGCCGATATCATGTAACTCGCTGATTGATAAAATATGTAAACCTGGTATGCGAGTTGCACAGATCTCCGCAAGGCAAGGGTGCCACGGCCGCAGGCGGCTATGGCATGCGATGTGGAGATGGCGATGGAGCGTCGGCAAGGTTGGTTGTTCCCCCTCATGGTGGCCGCGGCCGGCACCGTGACCACCTTCGGCTGCCTCGGCATCTCGGCAATCGTGGGGTTCCTGCCTCTGTCGCTCACACCGCAGACGCAGGCAGACAACCCGGCAACGCCGTCCTATTACGATGCACTGGAGCAGTCGAGCGCGCGGTTGGTAGCGCAGGTCGATATGGTCGAAGCGCAGACCGCCAAGGCAGCGCTGGCCGCCCCGGCGCCCAGCCGGGACGCACGGTAGCGCATCTACTCGCGGCGTCGAGGAGGCGGGCGAGATCAGTATTGAACGCCGAGAAGCAGGAATACCTCCGTAGATTTCGTGCGCGTTAGCGCTCTCTTTTATGCCCGATTGCCTCCCTTGTCGGGCATCTTTTTTTCTGGGCCCTAGAATCGTGCGTCGCCCCTTGCTGTCCCTGCTCGTTCTGGCTGCAGTGGGGTGCACAGCCCCAAAGCCTGCGCCACCCGCCGTCAACCTTTCCGGCTTTCCGCCCGCATTCCGCGACGGCTACGCGGACGGTTGTGCGAGCGTGGGTGGACGCCAGCGCCAGGACGCCAAGCGGTTCAAAGAGGACCGGCAGTACGCTGCCGGGTGGCGCGACGGCCTCGATACCTGCCAGAGGCGCACCCGCAAGCCCGCGAGTTGAAGGGGTCCTCTGAGCTCTCGGCGAGCTCTGGGGCTCGGTCCGTTGTTCTGGTTCACCCCTTGTCGGGGTCGTGCGAGACGGTGATCAGGATGCTGCAGGGCGCGTGCTCCAGCAGGGAGGCGCCCACCCAGCCCTTCCACCAGCGCGCCGCGAAGGAGATTCGGCGCGGGTGTCGCACCATGATCAGATCGGATCCCAGCTCGCGCGCCGTCCGGCAGATCTCGTCGACGGGTTCGCCGAAACTCAGCAGCCCCTTCGCATTGAAGCCGCGCGCGACGAGCTCTGCGACGCCCGCATCCAGCTCGGCCTGGGCCTGGGCACGATCCTCATCCCGGATCTCACCCGGGACATAGCCTTCGCCGAGAAACAGCCCGCTAGGCATGGGCATGACGGCCAGCAGGTGCATCTCCTCGTGCGGCAGCCATGCGAGCTCCGGGGTGGTCAGCAGCCCGGCCCGTCCGTCGGCCGTTGCGTCGTAGGCCATCAGGATCTTCATCGTTCGCCTCCTTCGCGAAGCGAGCCCCCAAGGAGCTACACCTTAAAGCGGGAACGCAAAGGACGCAAAGGGAAACCGCAAGGACGCGAAGACGAACGTGACTTGACTGGTCCGCGGATCGCTCCCGGCAACTCTGCCTAGATCAACCAGCTTCGCAACACGCTTTGCGAACCAGAGTCGAGTCCTTTCCTTGGCGTCCTTTCTTTCCTCCTTTGCGTCCTTTGCGTTCCCGCTTTAGGGGCGGCAGGCCCTAGACGCAGCGCCCGCCGTCGACCTCCAGGCAGACACCGGTGATGAACTCCGCCTCGTCGGAGGCCAGGTACAGGGCTGCGTTGGCGATGTCGAGCGGCCGGCTCAGCCGGCCCAGCGGGATGGTCGCGACGAACTTGGCGCGTATCTCGGGGGTGTCCTGCCCGCCCATGAACTCAGAAAGCAGGGCGGTCTCTCCCGCCACCGGATTGATGGTGCACACGCGGATGCGGTCTGGCGCCAGCTCCACCGCCATGGAACGGCCAGTCATGATCGCCGCGCCCTTGCTGCCGTTGTACCAGGTCAACCCCGGACGGGGCCGCACACCGGCGGTCGAGGCCACGTTGATGAACACTCCGCCACCCTTCTGGCGGAAGTAGGGAACGCAGTGCCTGGCGCTGTGGAAAATGCTTTTGACGTTCACCGCGTAGATGCGGTCGAACTGCTCCTCGGTGACATTGAGCATCGGCTGGTTGCGGTGCGTCGTTCCCGCGTTGTTCACCACCGTGGTCAGCCCGCCAAAGGTATCCAGCGTGAACTTGAGCATCGCAGCCCAGTCGGCATCCTTGGCCACGTCGGCCTTGAAGAATACGGCCTTTCCGCCGCTCGAGTTGATCTCCTTCGCCACGCGCTCGCCGCCCTCGACGTTGATGTCGTTGACGAGGATCTTGCAGCCTTCCTGAGCGAAGCGCTTGGCGATACCCTCGCCGAAGCCCGAGCCCGCTCCGGTCACGATTGCGATCTTGTCTTTCAATCTCATTTCTTTCTCCTCTTCTAAATCTAACCGCAGAGGGGCAGAGGCACGGAGGAGCACAGAGGAAGAGTGTGTTCTGCAACGCATCTCGGCCGAACGACCAGGACTGCCTGAGCGAGCACACTCAGGAGTCGCGGTCTCTGAACTTCGCGCACAGCCACGCCGACTCCAGAGTTGCTCTTTTCCCTCTCTCTGCGCTCCTCTGCGCCTCTGCGGTTCCAGGAAAAAAACGAAGGGAGCCGTCAGGCTCCCCGTAGTGTACTGCGCTGAGGCTCAGGCGCGCGCGGTGGTCGCGCACACCGGCCCCTCCTGCTCGACTTCCTTGCTCTCCTTGGTGCCCACCGTGGCCAGCTCCACGCCGTGGCGCACGGCCGTCATCTCGGCCAGGATCGCAACCGCGATCTCGGGCGGGGTCTTGCTGCCGATGCGCAGCCCCACCGGACCGTGCAAACGATCCAGCTCCGCTTGCGACAGATCGAACTCCGCTAGCCGCTTCCTGCGCTTCGCGGTGTTCGACCGTGAGCCGAGCGCGCCGACGTAGAACGCCGCCGATTTCAATGCCTCGATGAGTGCCAGATCGTCGAGCTTGGGGTCGTGTGTCAGCGCAACGACAGCGCTGTGACTGTCCAGGTTGAGCTCGGTGATCACGTCGTCCGGCATGCCACGCACCAACTCCACACCCGGCAGGTCCCACGTGTCTGCATACTCCTCACGGGGGTCGCACACGATCACGCTGTAGTCCAGCGCGAGCCCGATCTGGGCCAGATACCGGGAGATCTGGCCCGCGCCGATGACGAGCAGCCGCCAGCGCGGTCCGTGCACGGTCCTGAGCAGCCTGCCGTCGAAGGTCATGTTGTCGCTGCGGGTAGCTGCGGTCAACCGCACTTCGCCCGTCTCGAGCGAGAGCTCGCGCGCCACCAGCTCGCGGGCGGACACGCGGGCAAGCAACTGGTCGAGCCACGGTGCCTCGCGCAGAGGCTCCAGGACGATGCGCAGCTGTCCGCCACAAGGAAGACCGAAGCGTGCCGCTTCCTCCTTGGTGATGCCGTAGACGGTCAGCTCCGGCTTGTCACCGGCCAGCTCGCGCTTGCGAATGCGCTCGATGAGATCGTCTTCCACGCAGCCGCCGGAGACCGAACCGGCAACCTGCCCGTCGTCGCGCACGGCCAGCAGTGCGCCCGCCGGCCGCGGCGCCGAACCCCACGTCTCGACG
This sequence comes from Burkholderiales bacterium, assembly GCA_036787045.1. Classification (GTDB taxonomy): domain Bacteria; phylum Pseudomonadota; class Gammaproteobacteria; order Burkholderiales; family SHXO01; genus SHXO01. Next base: position 9,491 of record DAIQQA010000021.1, read on the forward strand.
ACGGTGGCCAGCACCACGCTGCGCCCCTGCTTGAGCCATTGGGCGGTGCTTTTCAATACCTGCAGATCGACGCTGTCCATAATGCGGCTTCCTGCCTGGAAGATGCTCTCGTTATTCCCGATCGGAAATAACCCATCGGGAGAAAAACCCCCGGCTCCCCTCCCCGCCCTTGGCCAGGCGGGGAGGAGAACGGGGGCGGATCAACGCACGCTGGGCCGACTACGCTGCGCGGATGTTCTCCGGTGTCAGCGGCAGCATGCGAACGCGCTTGCCGGTGGCGGCATAGATCGCGTTGGCAATGGCCGGCTGGACCACGGCGGTGCCGGGCTCGCCCAGGCCGCCAGGCGGCTGGTTGGCCGCCGGCTTGATCCAGTGGATCTCGATGCTCTTCGGCGCCTCGTTCATACGGGCAACACGGTACATGTCGAAGTTGTTCTGCTCGATCATGTTGTCGTTGACGGTGATCTCACCCCACATGCACGCGGACTGGCCGAAGTTGATGCAGGACTGCATCTGCGCCAGGGCCTGATCCGGATGGACCAGCGGGCCAGCATCGACGACCGCCACGACGCGATCCAGGCTGACGTCGTAGTTGGGCGTAACCGTGACTTCGGTCACGATCGCGATGACGGTGTTATAGCCTTCCATCACCGCAACGCCGCGACCCTGGCCCTTGGCCATCGTTCTGCCCCAGCCCGACTTGTCGCGCACCATCTCGAGAGCGGTCTTGATGCGCGGACCGACCGCCACACCGGCGGACAGACCTGACCACTTGTGCTTCTCCTGGCTCATGTCGATCATCGACAGGCGGTACTCGATCGGGTCCTTGCCCGCCGCAGCCGCGCACTCGTCGATGAAGCACTCGAGGGCCACTGCGTTCAGGTTGTGGGACACCGCGCGCCAGTAACCCGGCGTGACGCCCGAATCGTGCATCACGTAGGTCATCTTCGTGTTGGCTACCGCATAGGGGAAGTTGTCGATGCCCTCCACCGCGAACGGGTCGATGCCATCCTTGACGATGCTCGGGAACAGACGCGCCGAAATCGATGGGCTGGTGGAGTGGAAGCGGAAAGCGGAGACCTTGCCGCCCGCATCCATGCCCGCCGTCATCGTGTACAGACCGGCCGGACGGTAGGAGTCGTGCGTCATGTCGTCTTCGCGGCTCCACACCATCTTGACCGGAATGCCACCCGCTGCCTTGGAGATCTCCGCGGCGTCGATGGCGTAATCCACCTCCACGCGACGGCCGAAACCGCCACCCAGATAAGTGGTCTGCACTTCGACCTGCTCCGGCTTGAGGCCGGTGGCGCCAGCGACCACGTGCGGGATCAGCTGCTGGAACTGCGTCGGGGTGATGATGACCGCCTTGTCCGCCATGACGTGGGCCGTGGTGTTCTGCGGCTCCATCGGCGAGTGCGACAGGAACGGCAGCTGATAGGTTGCCGTGACGGTTTTCGCGGCGCCGGACAGCGCCTCGTCTGCGTTGCCGTTCTCGCGGAAGACCGCGCCCGGTTGTTCCGAGGCGGTACGCAGACCGGCCCAGATCTTCTGCATGTTCAAGCCGGCGTTCGCACCCTCGTCCCACTCGACCCGCAGCAGATCCTTGGCCTTCTTGGCTTGCCAGTAGGAGTCGGCGACCACTGCCACGCCGCGGCTGTACTGCACCACGGCTTTCACGCCAGGCATGTTCTTGGCGCGGGAGTCGTCGTAGCTCTTAACCTTGCCGCCGAGGTAGGGGCTCATCGCGACCGCTGCGTACATCATGCCTGGCACGCGCGTGTCGATACCGAAGCTCGGTTCGCCCTTGACCTTCTGGGGCGTATCCAGACGCTTCTGCTTCGCATTGCCCACGACCTTGAAGGCGCTAACCGGCTTGAGCGGGACATCCTTCGGCACTTCCATCTGGGCAGCCTTGGGCGCGGCCATGCCGTAGCTCATGCGCTTACCGCTGGGGCCGATCAGGTTGCCGTTCTCGGCTCGCACCTGTGCGGCGTCCACACCCCACTCCTGGGCGGCAGCGGCGACCAGCATCATGCGGGCAGACGCGCCGGCCTTGCGTAGCTTCTCCCAGGCGTCGCGCACGGAAGTCGAGCCACCGGTAATCTGACCACCCAGCAGGCTGTTGATGTACACCTCGGCGGGCGGCGCGAACTCGACGGTCACCTTGTTGACGTCGACGTCGAGTTCCTCGGCCACCAGCATCGGCATCGAGGTTGCAACGCCCTGGCCCATCTCGGAGCGTGCTACCAGGATGGAGACCTTGTTGTCGGCGCCGATCTTGACCCATGCGTTGGGCATGGCGTAGCCACCGCCAGCGTCGGCCTGTGCTACTCCCACCGTGCCGGGCAGATAGAAGCCCAGGGCGAGGCCGCCACCGACGGCTGCGCTGGACTTAATGAAGTCGCGACGGGATTGGTTCTTGATGGTTTCCATATGTCAACCCCTCCTTAGGCCTTTGCCGCCGCCTTGATGGCAGCGCGAATCCGCGGGTACGTGCCGCAGCGGCAGATGTTGCCCGACATGGCCGCATCGATATCGGCGTCGGACGGGTTCTTGTTCATCGCCAGGAGCGCGGTGGCCGACATGATCTGACCCGGCTGGCAGTAGCCGCACTGTGGAACATCCAGCGCGATCCACTGCTGTTGGACCTTGTTCATGCCGAGGCCTTCGATCGTGGTGACCTTCTGACCGGCGACGGAGCCGATCGGCGTCTGGCACGAACGGGTGGCCATGCCGTTCAGATGCACGGTACAGGCGCCGCACAGCGCCTTTCCGCACCCGAACTTGGTGCCGGTCATGCCGAGTGTATCGCGCAGGACCCACAGCAGCGGTGTGTCCGGCGCAACGTCCACGGTCTGATTCTTACCGTTAACGTTGAAAGTGATGTTCATACAATCTCCCCCTTCGAGGTGGGTTGGGATGGAACAACTACAGGTACAACAACGGGAAAATACACTAAGGAAATACCGGTTTCAACATTTGGTCACCGGCCGCAGCGCCTTGACTGGCGCGGATTTCCGGGAATCGTCGATATGCACTCGCACCCGATCTCTCCTGCTGCGACGCAGCAACTCCGGGAAGGCTGGCAGTGAGCCTGTTGCCTTGCTTTCGCAGCGAGTTCTGCTGCAACGCGGCTGCCGCATGAACGCGCGAGATCGCGACAGCTGGTGTGATGCTGCCCGCGGGAGGCCGGCAGCCGCTCGCGCAATCGCTCTTTGCAGCAGCCTGTTAGCCGGCAGTCACTCAACGATGGTCGTACTTGCGCAGCTCGAGCTTGCCGATCTGGTTGCGGTGCACCTCGTCGGGCCCGTCGGCCAGCCGCAGCGTGCGGTTCCACGCGTACATCCACGCCAGCGGGAAGTCCTGGCACACGCCGCCGCCGCCGTGCGCCTGAATCGCCCAGTCGATGATCTGTTGCGCGACGTTGGGCGCCAGCACCTTGATCATGGCGATCTCTGCTCTTGCCGCCTTGTTGCCCACGGTGTCCATCATGTAGGCGGCCTTCAGCGTGAGCAGGCGCGCCGTGTCGATGCCGATCCTCGCCTCGGCGATTCGCTCGTGCCAGATGCTCTGCTCCGCCACTGGCTTGCCGAACGCCACACGGCTCTTGAGACGCTTGCACATCAGCTCGAGCGCGCGCTCGGCCTGCCCGACGATGCGCATGCAGTGGTGGATGCGCCCCGGGCCGAGGCGGCCTTGGGCAATCTCGAAGCCGCGTCCCTCGCCCAGCAGCAGATTGGACGCGGGCACACGCACGTCCTTGAGTTCCACATCCATGTGGCCGTGCGGAGCGTCGTCGTAGCCGAACACCGACAGCGCCCGCACTACCTTGACTCCGGGCGCGTCGGCCGGCACCAGGATCATGGATTGCTGCTTGTGCTTGTCCGGGTTGGCGGGGTCGCTCTTGCCCATCAGGATGTAGATCTTGCAGCGCGGATCGCCGGCACCGGAGGACCACCATTTGCGGCCGTTGATCACGAACTCGTTGCCCTGCCGCTCGATGCGACATTCGATGTTGGTCGCATCCGAGGACGCGACCGCCGGCTCGGTCATGAGGAACGCCGAGCGGATCTCGCCGGCCAGCAGCGGCGTGAGCCACTGCTTCTGCTGCTCCGGCGTGCCATAGCGCAGCAGCACCTCCATGTTGCCGGTATCCGGCGCCGAGCAGTTGAACACCTCCGGCGCGAAGCCGACGCCGCCCATGATCTCACACAAAGGCGCGTACTCGAGGTTGGTCAGTGCGCCGCCGTGATCCTTGGGCCGCCACAGGTTCCACAGCCCCTGCTCGCGCGCGAGCGGCTTGAGCTCCTCGATCACGCGGGCAAGCACCCAGGCATTGCCCTTGCGGCGGTTGTCCTCGATCTCCGCGAAGAAGCGCGCTTCGTTGGGGTGGATGTGCTGGTCCATGAAGGCGCTCACCTGCGCCTGGAGCTTCTGCACTTTCTCGGTGTAGGCGAAATCCATGATTGTCTCCGCTGCTCCGCCAGTTACTCAGGCAGCCTTCGGCGCCCGGGTCTGGAGCGACTTGTACTCCAGGAACTCCTCGAGCCCGTACTTGCCCAGCTCGCGTCCGCGCCCCGACTGCTTGAACCCACCGAACGGGGCGTTGATGTTGAATGCTCCACCATTGATGTCGATCTGGCCGGCGCGCAGGCGGCGCGCAACGCGCGCCGCGCGCGCTTCGTCGCTGGACCAGACGGCCGCCGCCAGCCCGTAGATGGTGCTGTCAGCGATGCGCACCGCGTCGTCCTCGTCCTTGTACGTGATGATGGAAAGCACGGGACCGAAGATCTCTTCCTGGGCGATGGTGGCGTCCGGCTTGACCCGGCCGAACACGGTCGGTCTGACGTAGTAGCCCGTGGTCAGCCCTTCGGGCGCTTCAGGCCCACCGCACAACAGCTGCGCGCCCTCCTCCACACCCTTGCGAATGTAGTCCTGCACCCGCTGCCGCTGCGCCGCCGACACGAGCGGTCCGAGCCGGGCTTCGCCCTGCAGCGGATCGCCGACCGTGAAGGTCCCGGCCACCGCGACGGCGAGCTGCGCCACCTCTTCGTAGCGGCTCTCCGGCACCAGCAGGCGGGTGAGGGCGTTGCAGGTCTGACCGGAGTTGAGAAAGCAGACATTCACCGTGGTCTTGATTGCCGCGGGGAGATCGGCATCATCGAGCACGATGCAGGCGGACTTGCCGCCCAGCTCCAGCGTCACACGTTTGACCGTTGCGGCGGCCAGCTCTGCGATGCGGCGTCCCGCCCGGGTGGAACCCGTGAACGAGATCATGTCCACGTCCGGATCCGCGACCAGCGCTTCCCCGACCGATGGTCCGGTTCCCGACAGCAGATTGAAAACGCCGGGGGGCAGCCCGGCAGCATCGATGATCTCAGCGAGGATGAAGGCGTTGAGCGGCGCCACCTCACTGGGCTTGAGCACGATCGTGCAGCCGGCGGCCAGAGCAGGCGCTACCTTGGCAGCGATCTGATGAAGCGGGTAATTCCAGGGCGTGATGGCGGCTACGACACCGACGGGATCGCGCACTACCAGCGAGTTGCCGACCTGCTCCTCGAACGGGAACTCGCCCGCCAGCTGAGCATAGAGGGCAAAGCTCGATTGCGGCAGCCCGGCCTGAATGCGGCTCGCCATCTTCAGCGGCGTGCCGACCTCGAGACTGATAGTGCGAGCGATTTCGTCCGCTCGTGCCTTCAGCCCGGCATGAATACGGGACAGGCAGGCCGCGCGCTGTGCCGGCGCGGTGTTCGCCCATTGCTCCAGAGCCGCCCGCGCGGCGGACACGGCCCGCCGCGCGTCAGCGGGCGAGCCGCCCGGAACGCGTGCGATGACTTGCTCGGTGGAAGCGCTGTGAACGTCGAGGAGATCGGCTGACGCAGAGGCCACCCACTGGCCGCCGATGTAGAGCTTGTCGCGAATCTGCATGGTGTGGTGTTCTTGTGTTCGCACCCGGGACGTACAGCCTCGAGTCCGCGGTGCTGCAGCGCACTGGGCTCGATAATGTAGCCGGTTTTGCTGCGGGGCGCAAATGCAGTGCTCAACTGCCCTCGGGGCGGGTGCGCTCGTAGCGCAGCATCGCATCGCGCAGAAACTCGGGAACCCGCGCCGGCTTGCGCGTCGCGGGATCGGCATTGACGTAGATGACCTCGCCAGTGACTAGACACTCGCCGCCGCGGTGGACCTCGAGCAGGAACTGCACGCTGCTGCGGCCGATGCGAGCCGCACGCACGCACACATCGAGCACGTCATCGTAGCCGGCCGGGGCGTGGTACTCGACGGTCGCCTTCTTGACGAACATGTCCGAGCCGTGACTCACCAGCGCGTCGGGGTAGGGATAGCCGATCGCTCGCCAATACTCGGTGATCCCCACGTCGAAGTAGTGCAGGTAGTTGCCGTTGAAGACGATGCCCTGCCGGTCGACCTCCGCCCAGCGCACGCGCAACGGATGGCAGAAGGTGTAGTCGCTGCGCGCCACGGTCCTCCTCCTAGTCGTAGCGCCGGGTCAACCACTCGGCCACCAGGCAGGGCTTGCCGGCTCCCTCGCGCTCGACCTTGACGTTCCAGGTCAACTGCACCCCGCCTTCGATGTCCTCGATCCCTTTGACTGCGAGGCGTGCCCTGATCCGCGCGCCGACCGGGACGGGGTCGGTAAAGCGCACTCGGTTGAACCCGTAGTTCACGCCCATCTTCGACGCGCCGAACGACACCGACTCGTTGATGAACTTGGACAGCAGCGACAGAGTGAGAAAGCCGTGGGCGATGGGCGCACCGAAGGGCGACTCACGGCGCGCGCGTTCGACGTCCACGTGAATCCACTGACGGTCACCGGTGGCCTCGGCGAAGCGGTCGACCCGGTCCGGGGTCAGTTCCAGCCAGTCGCTGACCACGACTTCCTGGCCGACCCGGTCGCGCAACTCGCGCGGGCTGGTGAGCTCGAGCTTGGGCATGCGTCTCTCCTGCAGGAATGGGCCGCATTATACGGTCCGGCTCGCACGGTTCCGTCGGGATGATGGTGCTAAGCTTGGACGCACTCAGCTCGCACAGGAGAGCACACATGCAGATCGCTTTGATCGGGTTGGGGCGCATGGGCGCGAACATGGCCCGGCGTCTGGTGCGCGGCGGCGCCAACGTTCGGGCGTTCGACGTCAGCCCTGTGGCACGGGCGGCCCTGGAAGGCGAAACCGGCGTGACGGTCTTCGACACGCTCGAGGAGATAGTGCGTGGACTTTCCACTCCGCGTGTCGTCTGGCTGATGCTTCCGGCCGGCGAGATCACCGAGCACACGCTGGACACGCTGGTGCCGCAGCTGGCCAAGGGTGACATCGTGGTGGACGGTGCGAACGCCTACTATCGGGACTCACAACGGCGCGCGTGCAGGCTCCAGGAACGCGGACTGCGGTTCGTGGACGCCGGTGTCTCCGGTGGCGTGTGGGGGCTGGCCAATGGCTACGCCATCATGCTCGGCGGAACCGAAGAGGCGGTAGCCTCTGTCATCCCCTTCGTGAAGATCCTCGCACCGGCGCCGGACAGCGGCTGGCTGCACTGCGGTCCGGCCGGGGCTGGCCACTTCGTGAAGATGGTCCACAACGGTATCGAGTACGGGATGATGCAGGCCTATGCGGAAGGGTTCGCGCTGATGGCCGCGAAGAAGGACCTCGAGCTGGATCTAGGCGCGATCGCGCAGATGTGGCGCAACGGCAGCGTAGTGCGCTCCTGGCTGCTCGACCTGACCGCCGAGTTCCTGGCCAAGGACGCCGCGCTCGAGCACATCGAGCCCTTCGTCGCCGATTCAGGGGAAGGGCGTTGGACTGCGCTCGAAGCAGTGGAATTGGGCGTTCCCGCGCCGGTGATGAGCCTCGCGCTCATGGTCCGCTTCGCCAGTCAGGGCAACGCGGACTACGCATCCAAGCTGCTCGCGATGATGCGCAACATGTTCGGCGGGCACGCGGTCAAGGGCGAGCAATGATCGTCGTTCTGATGGGCGTTTCGGGGTCCGGCAAGACTGCGGTCGGCGAACTCCTCGCGCGCGCGCTCGGCTGGCCCTACATCGACGCCGACGACTACCATCCCCCGGCGAACGTCGAGAAGATGCGCTCGGGCCATCCGCTCACCGACGAGGACCGGTGGCCCTGGCTGGATCGGCTCAACGAATTGATGCTCGCGCAGGATGCGAAGGGCCAGAGCGCCGCGGTGGGCTGCTCCGCGCTCAAACAGGCCTATCGTGACCGGCTAGCCAAGGGCCTGACGGATGTGCGCTGGGTGCACCTCAAGGGGGGCTTCGAACTGATCATGGCCCGGCTGCAAACCCGTAAGCACCGCTACATGCCGGCTTCGCTGCTGCAGTCGCAATTCGACACGCTCGAGGCGCCGCAGGATGCGCTGACCATCGACATCAGCGACCCGCCGGAGGTCCTGGCGGCGCGTATCCGCGTTGGTCTCGGACTACGGCCTTAGGGCAACACCCAACGCAGAGGCGCAGAGAACGCAGAGCGCGCAGAGGAAACGAAACAAAGTTACGGACTATCGTTGGCCCGGGCGGATCGGCGGTCACGGCCACCAGAAGTCCTGCAACCCGACGTTCAACGTGCGTTCACCGGAACACTGGGTCGCACGCCAGGCATCGAATTTCTCTGCGGTCTCTGCGCCTCTGCGTTGAGATTCTCCGGTTTCACCCGGAACGCAGCAACTCCACTTGGTGCACAACCACCGGCACATCGCTACCGTCGTCGAACTCCGCACCCGCCTCCACGCCCGCGCGCGCAATCTCCTCGACGTCGTCGCTGCGCTGGTACATGACGAACATCGCACCGAGCGCGAAGTCCGCGCCCGAGCCGATGGCCCAGAAGCGTGGAAAGGCTTCCACGTCGCGCGAGGGCGTGATCCCGAAGATGCCGCGCGGGGTGGCCAGCAACGCGGTCATGCGGGTGGTTTCGTAGGCGTCTTCCGAGTCCTTGCGCGGGTTGAGGTGGTATTCGTCGCGCAGGACCTTGTGCATCACGCGCCAGGTTTCGAAGATGCCGGCCGGACTGTCCAGAGTGACGTTCTCGGGATGGCGCGAGAAGTAGCTGTGCAGGACGGCGTTGTGCACCGCGTACCCCACGGTTCCGATGAAGGCATCCTGGAAGCGGAAGATCTTGTCGGGCACCTCGACGTAGTGGGCTTTCTGCTTGAGCGCGCCGATGGTGGCCATGGTGTCGCAGGCGATGCAAGCGACCCTGCCTTTGCGAACGACGACGATCGTGGACATCGCTCAGGCCTCGGTGACCGGTTCTTCCTGGTCCTGGATGCCTTCGGCCTGCCGCTCGGGGACGTGATACCAGTGCTGATGCGCAGACACCTGCTGACACGCCAGGCATTGCGTCACCCCCCACTGCTTGCCGCAGCCCGGGCACATGCCGCGCGTCCAGAAGGTGTTCCAGACCGCACCGCAGCCGGGCGAGCACTCCCATCGATCTTCCGGCGCCGGCCGCCACGCGCACTTGGGGCAGTAGATCTCGAACTCTTTCATGCTCAGCCTGTCAGCTCGGAGTATGCTGGTGCAAGCAAACCTCGTTCCTCCGGAGTACGGCCCATGGCAGTCGCACGCAACTCGCTTGTCGGCGCTGTGCTGCAGTTCGCTGCCGGACTGCGCTTCCCGACGCTGTTCGCCATCGCAGCCGCGCTATTCCTGCTCGACCTCCTGATCCCGGACTTCATCCCGTTTGCCGACGAGCTTCTGCTCGGGCTGGTCACGTTGATGCTGGGCACTCTCAAGCAGCACAAAGACTCGCCTAGCTCTTGAAGCGGCCAGCCACAGCGGCGCTCTCGCGAGCCAGCAGAAACTGATCGCTGGTCACGGCAACAAACTGCGCGCCCTGCTCGATCCACCGCTTGGCCTCAGCCTCGTTGAAGTTCAGCAGGCCCGGCGCCTTGCCTGTGCGCTTGATGCGCGCGATGGCCTCGCCAATGGCTGCCTGCACCTCGGGGTGGCCGGGATCGCCCAGATGCCCGAGGTCGGCCGCGAGATCCTGGGGGCCGATGAACAGGCCGTCCACTCCGTCGATCGCGGCCATCTTTTCGATCTCGCCGATGGCGGTCCGCGTCTCGATCTGCAGGAGCAGGCAGGTCTCGTCATCGGCCCGAGCGAAGTAGTCCTTGATCCGTCCGAAGCGGTTGGCGCGCGAGTTGGCCGACACCCCGCGCACCCCATGGGGCGGATAGCGCACCGCCGCCACCGCGCGGCGCGCCTCCGCCTCGTTCTGCACATAAGGCAACAGCAGGCTCTGGACACCGATGTCGAGCAGGCGCTTGATCAGGACCGTGTCGCTCCACGGCGCGCGCACCAGCACGCTCGCCGCATAGGCTGCGGCGGCATGCAGCTGATGGTGCACCTGAGGCAGATCGTTGGGCGCGTGCTCCATGTCGATGAGAATCCAGTCGAAGCCGGCGCTGGCGCAGATCTCCGCCGAGGTGTGGCTGGCCAGGCTGACCCAGCAGCCCGTCTGCACCTTGCCCGCGCGCAGGTTGCGCTTGAGTTGATTGATCGGGAAGTCCATGAAGTCGTGAGGCGTGAGGAGGGAGGGGCAGCGGCATTGTAGCCTCTCTCGGTGTTTACAGGGTGCACAGGCCGGCGGACAATTCCGCCCCAGATGCACTGCACATTGATCCCATGACACATCAGCTCTCGTTCGAAGGCGTTTATCCGATCCTCGCCACCCCGTTTCACGACAACGAGGAGGTGGATCTTGAATCCATGGACCGACTGATCCGCTTCATGGCGGCGCTGCGCGTGGACGGGGTCACCATCCTCGGCGTGCTGGGAGAGGCCAACCGGATGCTGGACCGCGACCGCGAGGCGCTGATCCGGGTCGCGGTAAAGGCCGCGGCCGGCTTGCCAGTCATCGTCGGGACCAGCCACAGCGGCACCCAGGCAGCGCTGGGTCTGAGCCAGATGGCACAGGAGCTGGGCGCGCGCGCCGTCATGGTCACACCCCATGCCGAAGCGGTGCCAAGCGAGGAGAGCGTGCTCGAGTACTACCGGGTTATCGCGTCCGGGATTCGCATTCCCATCGTGCTGCAAGACCACCCCGCCTCGAGCGGCGTATACATGAGCGCGCCGCTGATGCTGCGCATCGTCGCCGAGCTGCCCCTGATTGCCGCGATGAAGGAAGAGGCCCTACCCACGGCGCCGAAGATCCGCACGCTGATCCAGGGAATGTCGGTGCGCAAAGTGCCGATCCTGACCGGACTGGGTGCTCTGTATGGACAGTTCGACCTGGAGGCTGGCTCCAGCGGGTTCAACACCGGCTTCGCCTTCCCGGAGACGCTGACGGCGATGGTGCAGGCCGCAAGGGCCGGCGATGTCGCGCGCATGCGGCAGATCTATACGCGCTTCCTGCCTCTCATCGTTTTCGAGCAACAGCCAGGCGTGGCCATCCGCAAGGAGATCCTGCGCCTGCGTGGGGCCATCGCCGGCAATCGAGTCCGACACCCGGGCGCAGCCATCCAGCCGGCGGTGGCCGCTCAGCTCCGCCAGCTCATCGATCAGGTGCTGCCCGGGGTCGACATCACTCAGCCCCTGGCGCTCTAGCCCGTCAGTACGTCTCCAGCTCCGAAGTCCGCCGCTGGTAGACCTCCAGCAGGCACGGCACGTCGTTGCAGGCGTCGCGCACATTCTTCTGCCAGGCCTGCTGTTCCTCGATCAACGCGTCCCGGTCTGCTGTCCGCTGGAACGCATCGCGGAACGCCAAAGCCATCATCTGGTCCGCAGCCGCCAGCCGGTCGTTGGAGCACAGCAGCCTGTCGATGTTGGTCCTGGGCTTGCTGCAGTCGGTCACTGCCACCGCCGGTGGGGTCCACGGCACGAAGGCAACTGTGAGAAGGCACGCGAGCATTCCTTTCATGGCCGCTCCTCGCAGGGTTCTCCGCCGCCTCCTCGCGGCGGCGTTCGCTCTCCATCCCGCAGCCATGCTAGCAGCGCTACCGGGAAACGAACGCGCGAATCAGGGAGCTCACTCTGGCCGGCTGCTCGTGCACGACCCAGTGCGACCCTTCGGAGATCCGCACCACCTGCAACCGATCCACCATGGCCTCGAGGCCATCGAGGTTGCCCGTCAGCAACGCCTCGTCGCGCTCGCCCCAGATCACCAGCGTGGGCACCTGCACGCGGAACATGGCCGGGTCGAGCTGCGGCGGCAATTCCCCGCTGCTTGCCTCCGGCGGATGCAGGGGCGACGCGCGGTAGTAGTTGAGGCTCCCGGTCAAAGCGCCGGGCCGAGACCAGGCTTCGAGGTAGGCGCGGCGATCGCCCTCCGTCGCAGCCCCGCCGTTCGCTGCCCACGCGTCCAGAGTCATCCGGACCAGGCGTGCGTGGTTGTGCTCCGACAGCACGCGCTCGGCTTTCTCGCTGCGGAACAAGTTCATGTAGGCGCTGGCCGCTCGTTGCGCCGGGTTGTGGCGCAGCTCCCGAGCGAAGGTCACCGGATGTGGCGCATTGACGATGACGAGCCTTTCCAGCCGTTCCGGATAGGCCACCGCGAAGTTCCACGCGACCGCCCCGCCCCAGTCGTGCGCCACCATGACGCAGCGCTCCGCACCGAGGTGCTCGATGAGCAACCGGAGATCCTCCACCAGGTGCTTGGCCTTGTAGGCCGAAACCTCCGCCGGCTTTGCCGAGAGGTTGTAGCCGCGCATATCCAGCGCGACGGCTCGATGATCCCTGCCGAACTCGGCAAGCTGGTCCTTCCATTCGTACCAGAATTCCGGGAAGCCGTGCACGAACAGCATCAGCAGACCCGACCCGACACTGACATAGTGCAGGCGCATCCCGTTCGGAAGCGCTGCATATTTGTGTTCGAGCTCCATCGGTTCTGCTGTCATGCGTTGCTCCGCGGCCCCTGCGTCGTGTGCGCTTCAACGTCGAGATTGAATCTGTGGCGAGCGCTAGAACCTCTTATGGCCCTTCGTTTTTCTTCGTGCCTTCGTGTCTTCGTGGTGAGAGGCGGAATCAGTGTGTCCCAGCACTTTTAGGCGAGAGCAACCGGCATCAGCCGCCCGTCGATGAGCTTGGGAACGACGTCCAGGGCGCCGAGCTGGGCTGCATATTTGACTTCATGGGTGAGGCCCCGCCCCTGCATCATCTGGCCGACTCGACAGCGTTGCAGCACCGACTCGGCCGACTCGCTGCGATAGAGCGCCCGTGCGGCCCACGCCGCGTCCGAAAAGTCGCGGTTCTCGCCGATCTCGCGCGCGATGAGCTCGACGAAGTAGCCTGCACCGTACATGTCCTCCAGGTTCGGGTTTCCCATCGAGCCGGAGCACACGACCAGGATCGTGCTATCCGGGTGACGCTGGGCAATATGCCGGACCACCGCATCGGCGTTGAGCAGCGCACCGGCGAAAACATGCGCGCCGCCGGCCGACTCCTTCAGGGCCACTGTTCCGTTCGTAGTGGCGTAAATCAGCGTGCGGTCCTTGATGTCGTGCTCGAGCAGCGCGAGCGGGGTCGGTGGTGCGAAACCTGCGATCGTGTCCGCAAACAATTCGCCCGCGAGAACGTACGAGCCGGCGGGCAGATTCCTGGCCTGCTCGCGCGCGTGGTCTTCATTCAGCGTCGGAATCACCTCGGAGGCTCCACCGGCGAGCGCCGCGATCATGGTCGAGGTGGCGAAGAGCACGTCCAGCACGACCACGATCTTTCCTTCGAGCTTGACCATGTCGAGGTCCTGACGCCGGAACAGCACGTGGACCTTGTGATTCAGGCGCACCAGCATCAGGCAGCTCCCGGGTTGCGACGCTCGAACATACCGTACCCCTCCATGGTCATCACCAGCTCACCGTCCTGGTTGAACACTTCCCAGCGCGACTTGACAATCCCGATACCCGGCTTGCTTTGTGACGCCCGAGTCTCCAGGACATGGCGCTGCGCGCGGATGGTGTCACCCGGGCGCACCGGCTTGAGCCAGCGCACGTTCTCGACTCCCGGCGAGCCGAGGCTGGCGGAGTCGCGCAGATAGGAGTCCACCATCATGCGCATCACCATGGCGCAGGTGTGCCAGCCGCTCGCGATCAGCCCGCTGAAGAACGAGCGCTTCGCCGCCTCCTCGTCGATGTGGAACGGCTGCGGGTCGTAGGCCTGGGCAAAGGCGATCACCTCGTCCTTGTCCACCCGCATCTCCCCCATCGAGGCGGTGTCGCCCACTTTGAAGTCTTCCCAGTAGTACTTTGGCGCACTTTTCAAGCTATTGATCCACAAGTGTTTGATCTTTGGTTCCGACTCGGACCCGGGTCCGATACCCACATCGATGCCCACAGCGGCCAGCCCCAGCTGCCAGCGGGGACTGCCAGCGGCGCGCGCCAGCAGGGGGCCGACGGTGGCCTATTGTCGTATGCTTTGCCCGAGGAGGTGAACAGCATGGAGTCGAAGCTCAGGAAGCTGGTGAAGGGCGAGCCGATGCGCACGGTCACCGGGGAGGAGATGGAGGAGATGGGCTCGACCTGGGTCGGCGGGTTCCTGGTGCGCAGCTGGCAGCAGGGGTTGGAGCCGGGTTCTGTGGAGAAGGATATGCACCAACGGGTGCGCAAGAAAGTTCGACCACTAACCACTGAGCGCTGAGCGCCGACCCACTGAACCACCGCACTGACTACTGGCCGCTGATCCGCTGTCTTCAGCGGGTGCCGGTTTTCATCTCGGTGGGCTCATCCGCGCCGGTTACGATGCCAGTCCCCTAAAAGGGAACCTTATGCTCGATGGGTACCGCCGAGTGAGATAGGCGGATCCGTCTATTCCGTAACCGATAGACGGAAGCCGGCGGTGTAATGCGTGTAGGAAAAAGGAATTCTTGGTGCTCTCAGATCAGCCACTGGTAGAGATATACGGAATGGCGATCTGTTCACATATTAGTTGGGCCGCATTTTACGAGGACTGCGAACCGTGAAGTGGTCTGCTCTACTGATGCTCTCGGCGTTTTTTCTCCTGGACGCTGCCTCGGCGGATGATTCAGACCGCCGTGAATTGGTCGCTCTGCCGGAGATGATGCAGCGGCATATGCTGGCGAACATGCGTGATCACCTCCTCGCCATTTCGCAACTCCAAGATGCGCTAGCCGACGGCAGATTCGATGCCGCAGGGAGCATCGCGGAAGAGCGACTTGGGATGTCCTCTCTTGCGTCGCATGGGGCGTCGCATATGGCTCCTTACATGCCGCAGCCAATGCAGGCCATCGGTACTCAGATGCACAGAGCCGCGAGCCAGTTTGCGCTTACCGCACAGGACGCATCCGTTGACCAGGATCTGCCTCGTGCCCTAAAGAGCTTGTCCGCGATCATCCAGCAGTGCGTTGCCTGTCATGCTGCGTACCGCATCCAGTGATCGCGGCGCCCATCGGCTTGCAGCGGAGCCGCGCGTTTCGGCGTCATGGAGGCGAAACCACGAGTCTTGCCTATAGCATTGCGCGCAAGCCAGCGGGCAGACCGGTTTACCGAGCCCCCGCGGGCGCGATCTCCGAGCCCATGAGCCCGGCGCCTATCACTCCAACCTTGTCGATCGATCCCATCTCGTTCTCTCACCGAAGCATTCGAAGCACGTGAACCACGAAGGACACGAAGGTCACGAAGAAGGCCGTGGCCCAGATAGTCTGCCAACGCGAGCCACATCGCGCCTGCATAGTCGCGGTCCATGTGGCGACCCGAAAAAGGTGCCTTTCCTTCGTGTTCCTTCGTGTCCTTCGTGGTTTGTGCGGCTGTACCGTTCGAAGAGTCCTCGGCGGCAATCCGACGCCACCCCCTCTCAGCACTCCCCATGGGCGCCGGCTTCCCGCAGCAGCCGCTCCGCGTCGGTGTAGTTGTGGCTCTTCGCATAGCACAGCGGTGCGCTGCCGTCCTCCATGGGCACGTCCGGATTGGCGCCGGCGGCCAAAAGCAGCGCGATCACCTCCGTGTAGCCCCGCCGCATAGCCTCCGTCAGTGCCGTGCTGTCGCCAGCTCTGGCGTTCACGCTGGCGCCGCTGCCCAGCAGCAGCTCCACGGTCGAAGCCGCGCCGTTGAGCGAAGCAATCATCAACGGGGTGACGGCGCCCTTATCCGCTCCATAGTCGGCGTTCGCCCCCTTGTCGATCAGCTCCTGGGCGATGTCGGTGTAGCCGAACGTGGCCGCATGAAACAGCGGCGGCCGGCCCTCGAATCCCGGCACCTGGTCGGCATTGGGATTGGCGCCGGCTTGTAGCAGGCGCTCGACCTCGGCGAGATCCTTCTGCCGGACGGCGCGGATCAGTTGCTCGTCAGGGGACTGCTCGGGCCCGCAGCCGGCGAGCAGCCAGACGAGCACACCCAGCATCAGCGTCCACAGAGTTCGTCTGGCTAGACCAGCTGCTTCCATTTCTTTGCCGGCTGGCGCAGTGCAGGCTCGGTGTGCGCCACGGCGCCTTCGCAGAACCGGTCCAGGTGCAGGTCGGCGTCACCGAAGCTTGTATCGATCGCCGTGAGCCGCTTCACGTAGTGGCCTACGTTGAGCTCGTCGGTCATGCCCATGCCACCGTGCAGCTGGATCGCCTGCTGGCCCACGAAGCGGCCAGCCCGGCCGATGAACTCCTTCGCCGCGGACAGGCAGCGGCGGCGCTCGGCGGGATCCGCCGAATCCACCTTGACGGCTGCCAGCAACGCCATCGACCTGGCCTGCTCGTAGTGCATGAGCATGTCGACCATGCGGTGCTGCAGCGCCTGGAATCTCCCTATGGGGACGCCGAACTGCTGGCGGGTCTTGAGGTACTCCAGGGTGGCAGTGTTGAGCGCGCCCATGCAGCCCACTGCCTCACCGCACACCGCGGCGATGCCTCTGTCGATCACAGCCTCGAGCAGGGGATATCCGTTGTCGAGCACGCCGATCACCGACTCGGGGCTGATGGTGACGTCGTCGAAGCTGACCTCGGCCGCGCGCATGCCATCGTAGGTCGGATACTCCCGCCCCATCACGCCTTGCTCGCCGGGATTGACGAAGAACAGCGTGATGCCATGCGGGTCGTCGGATGCGCCGGCGGTGCGCGCCGTAACGATGAGCAGGTCCGCTACCGCGCCATGCATGACGACCGACTTGTGCCCGTTGATCACCCACATGCCGCCCGACTGGCGAGCCGTCGTCTCCACGCGATTCAGCTCGAAGCGCGTTCCGGGCTCGGTGTGTGCGAAGGCGAACTTCATCGAACCGTCCACGACCCTCGGCAACAGGATCTGCCGCTGCGCGTCGCTTCCGCCGAGTGTGATCGTGCTGCCGGCCAGGACCACCGTGGACAGGTAGGGCTCGACCACCAGCGCACGGCCGAACGCCTCCATGACGAGCATCGTGTCCACGCCCCCACCCCCGAAGCCGCCGAACTCTTCGGGAATCGGCACCCCCAGCAGGCCCATGGACGCGAAGCCCTCCCATGCCACCGGGCTCATGCCCTCGCGCGAATCGATGATCGCGCGGCGCTGCTCGAAGGAGTAGTTCTTGTCGAGGAACTTCTCGAGCGAATCCTTCAGCAGCTGCTGCTCTTCCGTGTAATCGAAGTCCATTTGCGTCTCACCACAGAGACACAGAGGCACAGAGAAAGCCAGGAACGGGCAGCCCGGGCTGCCGCACGCCGGTTCTATCCCCAGGCAGACGTACTGCAGGCGATCTCACGACTGCCGTGCTCTCTGTCTCTGTGCCTCTGTGGTTCAAGTCAAAGTCCGAGGATGTGCTGCGCGATGATATTGCGCTGAATCTCGTTCGAGCCGCCGTAGATGCTCACCTTGCGGTAGTTGAAGTAGCGCGCCGCCAGCGGTGCGGCATAATCGGGCCCGACGCGCTCGCCCAGCCAGTGATCGCCCCAGGCCGCGGGCAGGTGCGGCAGCGCGTAGGGGCCAACGGCCTCCATCATCAACTCGGTAAGCGCCTGCTGGATCTCGGTTCCCTTGATCTTGAGGATCGAGGCCTCCGGCCCCGGCGCCCGGCCTGCACGCTCCGCAGCCATTACGCGCAGGTTCGTGATCTCCAGTGCCATCAAGTCGATCTCCACGCGCGCGATGCGGTCGCGAAAGCGCGGATTTTCGATCAGCGGCCGGCCGTTCTTGCGCTCCTGCGAGGCGATGTATTTGAGCATGCGCAGCTCACGCTTGGAGGCGCCGACGCCGGCGATGCCCGTGCGTTCGTGCGAGAGGAGGAACTTGGCATAGGTCCAGCCGCGGCCCTCCTCGCCCACCAGGTTCTCCACCGGCACCTTGACGTCCTCGAGCCACACCTCGTTGACTTCGTGCTCGCCTTCCAGCGTGATGATCGGGCGCACCGTCACCCCCGGCGTGCGCATGTCGATCAACAGGAAGGAAATGCCCTCCTGCTTCTTGCCGGTGCTCGCGGTCCGCACCAGGCAGAAGATCATGTCGGCGTGCTGCGCCAGGGTGGTCCAGGTCTTCTGGCCGTTGACGACATAGTGGTCGCCCTCGCGCTGCGCGCGCGTCCTGAGCGAGGCGAGGTCCGAGCCAGCACCAGGCTCCGAATAGCCCTGGCACCACCAGTCCTCGCTGGAAAGGATCCGAGGCAGGTAGTGGCGTTTCTGCCAGTCGCTGCCGAAGGCGATGATCACGGGCCCGACCATGTGCACGCCGAAGGGGATGATGCGCGGCCCGCCCGCCTCGGCGCACTCCTCGTCGAAGATGTGCTGCTGCACGGCATTCCACTCGCAACCGCCGTACTCCCGCGGCCAGCCCGGCGCCATCCAGCCTCGCTCGTGGAGGATCTTCTGCCAGCGCACCTGATCTTCCTTACCGAGCCGCTTGTGCTCCAGGATCTTGCGGCTGATCTCGTGCGGCAGGCGCTCGCGCAGGAAGGCGCGCACGTCCTCGCGGAATGCCTGCTCCTCGGGGGTGTAATTGAGATCCATCGGGTCGTTCGCTCCGAATGCAGCGCGGGATAAGAGCGTGGAAGAATACGGTAACGCCTGTATGTAGGCAACGGCACTGCGGCCGGCGCTGCGGCCGATCTGGTCGGTCTGCGGCCGCTGCCGTCTTCAGGCACGGCACTCACCGGCACCGGGCGCTATAATTCGTAGTCAATCAGACTGGAATCCCTCGGTCTGCCCCGCACTCACTCCCCAGGAGGCCCACCATGGGTACGCGCGACCAGGAACTGCTCCAGCAGCTCAACCTCGAGCCGCTGTGGATCCCCTTCACCGCCAACCGACAGTTCAAGGCGCAGCCGCGCCTGCTGGTGGCAGCAAAGGACATGTACTACACCGCGCACGATGGGCGGCAGATCCTGGACGGGATCGCGGGGTTGTGGGCAGTCAATGCCGGTCACTGCCGCCAGCCGATCGTCGAGGCCATCAAGAAGCAGGCGGAAAGCCTGGACTACGCCACCGGCTTCCAGATGCACAGCCCTGGTGCCTTCCTGGCCGCGGATCGCCTGGTGCAGATCACACCCAAGGGCATGGACCACGTGTTCTTCGTTAACTCCGGGTCGGAGGCAGTGGACACGGCGCTGAAGATCGCGCTGGCCTACCATCGCGTGCGCGGCGAGGGGACGCGCCGGGTGTTGATCGGCCGGGAGCGCGGCTATCACGGTGTGGGCTTCGGCGGCATCTCCGTGGGCGGGATGACGGCCAACCGCAAGACCTTCAACGGGCAGCTCCTTCCGGCGGTCGATCACCTGCCCCACACCCATGACCTGGCACGCAACGCCTACTCCAGAGGCCAGCCCGAATCGGGCGCGCACTTCGCGGACGATCTCGAGCGGCTGGTCGCGCTGCACGATGCGTCCAACATCGCCGCGGTCATCGTCGAGCCCGTCGCCGGCTCCACCGGCGTGCTGCTCCCGCCC
Organism: Burkholderiales bacterium; assembly: GCA_036787045.1. Lineage (GTDB taxonomy): Bacteria > Pseudomonadota > Gammaproteobacteria > Burkholderiales > SHXO01 > SHXO01. The sequence goes on from DAIQQA010000021.1 coordinate 29,301, forward strand.
AAGGGCTACCTGCAGCGCCTGCGCCAGATCTGCGACAAGCACGGCATCCTGCTCATCTTCGATGAGGTCATCACCGGCTTCGGCCGCACCGGCAACGCGTTCGCTGCGCAGACCTTCGGCGTCACGCCGGACATGATCACCTGCGCCAAGGCGCTCACCAACGCCGCCGTGCCCATGGGCGGGGTAATAGTGAAGAAGGAGATCTACGACGCTTTCATGCAGGGCCCAGAGAGCGCCATCGAGCTGTATCACGGCTACACCTATTCCGGGCATCCGCTGGCCGCGGCCGCAGCTATCGCGACGCTGGACCTGTTCAAGGCCGAAGGGCTGTTCGAGCGGGTAGCCGAGCTTGCTCCCTACTGGGAAGACGGCGTCCATTCGCTGAAGGGCCTGCCGCACGTCATCGACCTGCGCAACATCGGGCTGATCGCTGGAATCGAGCTGGAAGGCATCCCCGGCCAGCCCACGGCGCGCGCCTTCGAGGCCTTCCTGCGCGCCTACGAGAAGGGCGTGCTGATCCGCACCACCGGCGACACCATCGCACTGTCGCCGTCGTTCATCATCGAGAAGGCGCAGATCGATCGACTGTTCGAGACGGTGCGCGAGATCCTCAAGACGCTTCCCTAGTTCCCTTGAACCGCAGAGGCGCAGAGACGCTGAGGCTCGCGGAGAAGCTGCGTATGGCCCTCTGCGTGCCTCCGCGCCTCCGCGGTTCAGCGCTGTAGGGTGTAACGATGCGGGTCGTGATTGCCCAGATGCAGCACGAGACGAACACGTTCTCGCCCGTGCCGACGCCCTGGGAGGCGTTCGGCAACGGCGGCCCGTTTCTCGGGAAGGCGGCGCATGAGGCGATGAAGGGCACGCGGCTGCCGATGGCTGCGTACCTCGATCTGGCCGAAGCCGCGGGGGCGCAGGTCATAACGCCAGTGGCGGCCTGGGCGAATCCCAGCGGCCCCGTCGACGGCAAGGCGTACGACCGCATCTGCGACCTGATCTGCAACGAGATCGCCAAAGGCTGCGATGCCGTGTTCCTGGACCTGCACGGCGCCATGGTCGTAGCCGACCGCACCGATGACGGCGAGGGTACGCTGCTGGAGAGGATCCGGGCGATCGCGCCCAAGGTGCCGATGGCAGTATCGCTGGATCTGCACGCCAACGTCACCGACGCAATGGTGCGCAACTGCGACGTCATCGCCGGCTACAAGACCTACCCGCACGTCGACCAGTATGAGTCCGGCCATCTCGCCGGCAGCATCCTGCTGCGCGCGATGAAAGGTGAGGTCAAGCCGGTCATGGCATGGGGCAACGTCCCCCTGCTCGCGCAGACCCTGCGGCAGAACACCGCCGAAAGCCCGATGAGGGAATGCGTCGAAGCCGCGCGCGCGGCGGAGGCAAGGGGCCTGCTGGCCGCCACTGCCTTCGGCGGGTTCCAGCAGGCGGACATTCGCGATGCGGGCCTGAGCGCCGTCACCGTTGCCGACGGCAACCGCAGCCAGGCCGAGGCCGCCTGCCAGGCGATCCTGGATATCGCCTGGCGCCGCAAGGAAGACTTCATCTACCGTGGCGAACCTCTGGAGCAGGCCATTGCGCGGGCGAAGCAGATGGCTGAGGGAGGCGGCGGGCCGGTGCTTCTGCTCGACCATGCCGACAACTGCGCATCGGGTGCCAACCAGGACACCATGTACGTGCTCAGGGAAGCCCTGCGCCAGGGGCTGACCGGGATAGCCGTGGGCCCGGTGCGCGATCCCCGAGCGGTCGCGACGTTGATCGAGGCTGGTGTAGGCGCCAAGGTCACGCTCCCGATCGGCGGAAAGATGGACATGCCGGCGATCGGCCGCAAGGGCGAACCGCTGGAGCTGACCGGCGTGGTGCGCGCCATTACCGATGGCGAGTACACCATCACCGGCCCTCAGTTCCAGGGGATGCGCTGCTACATGGGCCGCACCGCCGTGCTGGACACCGGCACAGCGCAGATCGTGATCATCGAGCGCAACCAGGAGCCTTGGGATCGGGGTGTGTTCACCAGCGTGGGTATCGACCCCATGCAGGCGAAGTATCTGCTGCTCAAATCGCGCATGTACTTCCGCCCGGTGTTCCTGCCCATCGCCAAGGGACTGGTGTTCTGCGACGCACCGGGCGTGGGAACCTCCGACTGGACTTCCTTCGAGTACCGCAAGCTGCGCCGGCCGATCTATCCGCTGGACGAGTTTCCCTCCGCACACCGCTGAACCGCTACCCCTGAACCGCAGAGGCGCAGAGACGCAGAGGAAGCGCAGAGAAATGAAGATCGATTGGGCGCCGTAGGAGACTCGACGCTGCGGTATCTGGCAGAGAGTCGCTGCAACTTTCCGGCTCCACTGGCGATACCGATGACTTGGAAACCCACATTGCTCCGCGTTATCTCTGCGCCTTCGCGGTTAGAACGCTCTTGGGTCAAACACGAGGACCACATGAACAAACCATTGGAGCAGCCCGCGCTGCAAATCAGAGAGATCCACCACTGGATCGACGGCAGGGAGGTCGCAGGCAACAGCGGCCGCGCTGGCGAGGTCTATGACCCGGCACGTGGTGAAGTGAGTGGGCGTGTCGGCTACGCGAGCGCGGCAGAGGCGGGCCACGCCATCGCGGCCGCGCACGCCGCATTCCCGGCCTGGGCCGCTACTCCGCCGCTGCGCCGCGCGCGCGTGATGTTCAAGTTCAAAGAGCTGATCGAGCGCGACATGGACAAGCTCGCCGCGCTCATCTCCAGCGAGCATGGCAAGGTGGTGTCGGATGCGCGCGGCGAGGTCACGCGCGGGCTGGAGGTCGTCGAGTTCGCTTGCGGCATTCCGCATCTGCTAAAGGGCGAATACAGCGAGCAGGTCGGCACCGGGGTGGACAGCTACTCCGTGCGGCAGCCGCTGGGTGTGTGCGCGGGCATTACGCCCTTCAATTTTCCGGCAATGGTGCCGATGTGGATGTTCCCGGTCGCCATCGCCTGCGGCAACACCTTCGTTCTCAAGCCGTCGGAGCGCGATCCGTCAGCCAGCATCCATCTCGCGAAGCTGCTGCAGGAGGCCGGCCTGCCGGCCGGGGTGTTCAACGTCCTGCATGGCGACAAGGTGGCGGTCGACGCGCTGCTCACCGATCCGCGCATCGCGGCAGTGAGCTTCGTCGGCTCCACCCCCATCGCCGAGTACATCTACCGCACCGGGACCGCGAGCGGGAAGCGCGTGCAAGCGCTGGGCGGCGCGAAGAACCACCTCGTGGTGATGCCCGATGCCGACCTCGACCAGGCGGTCGACGCGTTGATCGGTGCTGCCTACGGTTCGGCCGGGGAGCGCTGCATGGCCATCTCCGTCGCCGTCGCGGTAGGCCGGGTAGCCGATGCGCTGGTGGAGCGCCTCGCGCAGCGCGCCAGGGCGCTGAGGATCAATGCGGGCACCGACGAGGCTGCCGAGATGGGCCCGCTGGTGACCAGGCAGCACCTCGACAAGGTGACCGGATACGTCGCCGCCGGGCTCGCCGAGGGCGCGAAGCTCGTGGTGGATGGGCGCGGCATCAGGGTGCCGGGCCATGAGAATGGATTCTTCTTAGGCGGGTGCCTGTTCGACCACGTCCGTCCCGACATGTCGATCTACAGAGAGGAGATCTTTGGTCCGGTCCTGTCGGTGGTGCGCGTGCCGGATTTCGAGACGGCGGTCGATCTCGTCAACCGGCACGAGTACGGCAACGGCGTGTCCATTTTCACCCGCGACGGCGACGCTGCGCGCGAGTTCTCCATGCGCGTGCAGATCGGCATGGTCGGTGTCAACGTGCCCATCCCGGTGCCGATGGCGTTCCACAGCTTCGGCGGCTGGAAACGCTCGCTCTTTGGCGATCACTACGTCCACGGTCCCGAGGGCGTGCGCTTCTACACCCACCTGAAGACCATCACTTCCCGCTGGCCGACCGGCATCCGCAAGGGCGCAGAGTTCGTCATGCCGACGATGAAGTAGGGTCGCGTTCACTGGCATGGCTGCCGTCGACAGTGTGGCCCGGCTGCGGGCCATCATGGGCGAGCCCAGCGCGCAGGTCGCCTGCAAGATCCACGCACACCTGAATCAACGCGCGCGCCAGTTCATCGCCCACTCTCCCATGCTGTTTCTGGCTACCGTCGACGCGATGGAACAACCGACGGTCTCGCCCAAGGGCGACGAACCCGGTTTTGTCCGGGTGGTGGACGAGCACACCCTGCAGCTGCCGGAACGCAAGGGCAACAAGCTCGTGTTCTCTCTTCAGAACGTTCTCGTTAATCCGCAGGTCGGGCTGATCTTCGTGGTGCCCGGGACAGGCGAAACACTGCGCGTGAGTGGCAGCGCCACGCTGCGCGACGACGCTGAGCTGTGCGCGTCCTTCGCAACGCGAGGCAAGCCGGCGCTGCTCGTCACGCAGATCGCCGTCCACCAGTGCTACTTTCATTGCGCCAAGGCGTTCTTGCGCAGCGCCTTGTGGAAGCCGGATACCTGGTCAGACGAGATGCGGGTCTCCTTCGGTCAGGAGATTGCCGAGCAGGGGGGCCTCGCAGAAGCCGACATCGAGGCGTTCGACCGCGCGGTACACGGCCGCTATCAGACGGACCTGTGACACGCGCCTGAACGGCCCGCTGGCGCCCCGACGGCCACGGGCCGCGGATTGCCCGGCTTCGGCGCAGCACGGCACTCCCGCAGCGGCGGGATTCCTGGTCGAACTGCAACGCCGCGGCCCGCTTCCGGTCTCCCGCACAGCGTTTCGGCGTTGCCGACGGTCGGTATCAAGGTTGGCGGGCCGATGCCGATTGCATCGGGGTCCGGTCGCTGGAGGACACCCATGTCCCTTCGAATGCTCGCCATCCTATTGTTCGGCCTCGGCGCCGGCCCCACGGTGCTGGCCGGCGAGACCACCTGGCAGCGCAACGCCAGCTGGCTGCAGGAGCAGATCGGCGACTGCGCCGAGGGCACGGATCTCGATACCTGCCGCCACTTTCCGGCCCGCGCACTGGATCGCCTCTTCGGCATCGACCAGATGTGTAAGGACGGCTCCTGTGCCCACCACTGGCAGGTCGCCGAGACGGTGCTGGAAGCGGGCAGCTGGACGGAGCTGGGGACTGCCACAGACCAGGCCGCGCTGACCAAGGCCCGCGACATGGCCACCGGCGGCCTGCCCGTGGTGGCCGTCTACGGGGGCATGGTGGCACTGGTCATGCCGGGCAAGCTGTTCCCGTCCCAGCGCTGGAGCCGCAACGTCCCGCTCGCCGTGGGTGCGAGGGTGGACCAGCCAGATGCTTCGGTTTACGGGAAGGGGCTGAACTTCCTGTTCTCGGATCCGGAGACCGTGACGCTGTACGTGCACAAGTAACAGGCACGAGGCGCGAGGCTCCTGGTCTCGGGCCTCGTGCCTGCTTTTCTTGGCACATTTCTCGCTGCCGTAGGGTCGATTCAGCCCCGACCGACCCTCCATGGCGGACCTGCAGACCCTCATCGCCCAAGCCGACGCTGGTGATCCCGACGCGCAGTACGCGGTCGCAAACGCATACCACCTGGGGCTCGGCGGTATCGAGCGGCATCTGCCCACAGCGATGCGCTGGTACCTCAAGGCAGCCACCCAAGGCCACATCGACGCACAGGTCAACCTGGGCGTAATCTTCATCGAAGACCTCGCCCGCGCCGGGGGCAGCAAGAACCCCGAGCAAGCCCGCCGATGGTTCCGCCGCGCAGCCGACCAGGGTGACCCACAGGCCATGTTCTTCATGGCGCGCATGCTGCTCGAGACCGAGGGCGAGCTCGTGGATGTCCAGCGGGCCGAGCAGTGGCTCGAACGCGCAGGCGACACGGGCTACGCGCCCGCCTACAACGAGCTTGGGCTGATCTATTCGCAGGGAAAGCTGGCGCCCGCCGACCTGTCACGAGCGGCGGCTGCCTTCGGGCGCGGCGCCAGACTGGGGGACGTGCGCGCGCAGTTCAATCTCGCCGGCTGCTTCCTGACCGGCACGGGCCTCGAGGAAAACCGCGAGCAGGCGGCCTACTGGTATCGCGCCGCAGCCGACCAGGGGCTCGGCGACGCGCAGTTCAACCTGGCGGTTCTGCTGCAGGCAAGCAGCGACCCGCAGGAGCGGCTGCAGGGTCTGAAATGGATGGCGAAGGCAGCGGACATGGGCGTGCCCCAGGCCCAGTACGAGATCGCGCGGCGGCTGCGCATCGGCGAGGGCTTGCCCGCGGATCCGCTACAAGCAATGCATTACTACCACGAGGCGGCCGAGCAAGGCCACGTCGAGGCCCAGTTCAGCCTGGGCCTCATGCTGGAGGTCGGCATGGGGCTCGACCGTCCGTATCCCGAGCAGGCCGCGAAGTGGTATCGGCGCCTGGCCGAGCGTCAGGCGCACGCCGGCGCCGCCCATAACCTCGGCATTCTCTACGCGCAGGGAAAGGGCGTACCCAAGGACACCAGGCTGGCCAGAGAGTTGTTCGAGCTCGCCATTTCCCTCGGTGGCGACGATGCAATGTACAGTCTGGGGTTGCTGCTGCTGCGCGGCGATACTGTCAAGCCGGATCCGGTCGAGGCCGGGAAATGGGCGCTGCTGGCTGCACAGGGCGACGCCGGCATAGAGGTTCGTACGCTCGTGGAAGCCGTCACGCAGCAGCTCTCACCGAAGCAGATCGAGGAAGCCGGGCGGCGCGCGGCGAACTGGACGCGAGAGGCCAAGACAGTGCGGTGGACAGACGCGGGCTAGCCGGCGCCATCGACCTCAGCGCGCCATCCGCGCCCCGGGACGGCCGGATCAGCACGCAATAGCCTGAGCCCTCTGCGGTGAATGCGGTTTCCGCTGAGGTCAGGCCTGCACCGCCACGTGGCGGCGCGCCGCATCGATCCAGGGGCGCTCGGTGTCGAGGTTGATGCGGAAGCGCCGCGCGTACTCCAGAACCTCCTGGAACACGTGCGTCGCCTGGGTGGTGAAGCCGAGCTGCTTGAGCAGCATCCCGTAGCGGCAGCGCGCCTCCAGGCCGACATAGACCGGCACCAGGTTCTCATACTCCGCCAGCGCCTGCTGGCTCTCTCCCAGCCCTTCCAGCGTTCGCGCATAGAGCAGCCGCGCTTCCTCCGGCCGGTAGCGGGCATCCAGCGACTTCAGCCGGACCAGGACCTCCTGGGCCTCGCGGCAGGTGCCGTTGTTGACGTGCGCACGCGCCAGACCGAGCAGCAGGCTGGGGTCATCCACATGAGGTCCGTCGATCGCCTCCGCGTAGAGTCGCACCGCTTCGTTGAAGATCCCGCAACGCATGAACTCTTCAGCGGCCGCGATGCGGTTGGCCACACTGGGACAAGTGGCCAGTTCCTCCAGGCGGCGCTTCAGTTCGCCGGAAGGATTGAAAGCGCGGGCGAGTTCCATCGCCGCACGGCGCGCCGAGCGATGCTCGCGCGAGCCGGGGAAGATCTCGAGCATGTAGTAGGCCACGCATCCGATGACCGGGAACGACAGGATGATGAGCGCCCACCAGTAGGGCCGTCCGCTGCGGTAGACGTGATAGATGAAGAACGCCTGTATGACGGCGGTCAAGGCAATGAGAACGGGCATGATGGCAGACTCCCCAACGAGCTAATTCATCTGCGAAAGTTCACGATCTTTCGCTTTCTAGAACGCAAGTGGTATGCCCATGCCCGAGCCCGGCAAAGGACGCCAGCGCGGCCAAGTACTTAGCGAGGTTTCAGGGGGAATCGCTGGAGGATGAAGAAGTCCGCGTCGGGCCGGTCCTGGACAAACAGGCAGAGGTCCCCGACGTGGATCGGCTCATTCAGCGCGGCAGCAAAATACTGCCCGAGCCACTGCCGCAGCCGTGCACCGTCCGACGGCTCCAGAGGCCCCGTGAGCGTCATGTGGAACCGGAACTGATCCAGCACGTAGGGATAGCCGAAGCGCGCCAGCAGAGTGTCCTGGCCGGCTGTGAGGCCAGCGACGCGACGCCGTGCAAGCTCGCTGGCCTCGGGAGGGCGCCGGAAGGGTTCGAACGCGGCCACGCAGTCGTCGGCGAGTGCGTGCAGCGCTGCGCTGCGCTGCTTCGGGAGCAGCGCGAGAAAGCCGGACAGTAGGGCCACTTCCAGCTCGGGGAGTGCGAATGCGACCCGTTCTTGTGCGAACCGTGCAAGCGCTCCGCACAGCGCTGCAGCCGACTGGCCCTCGTCCAGGTGGAATGGCGCTTTCAGCGTGGCATGGAACCCGTACAGCCTGGGGGTCTGCGTCAGCGCAGCCACCTGTTCTGCGCTGTAGCCGGGCACCTCGGGCTGCGCGAGCGCAACGTTGCGCGCAGCGTCGCGACCCAGCCACTGGCTTGCGGCGCGCCACAGCAGCGAGGCTTCGGACGGCGCGAAGTAGATGGCGTAGCGGGAGTTCATAAGATCACGCTGGGAACGTTATCATGCGCGACATGACGACACATCGAATCATCACCAACGCCCGGATCGTCACGGCGGACGAGATCGTCCTCGGAACAGTGCTGATGCGCGACGGCATGATCGTGGACCTGCGGCGGGGCCGTGACCACCGCTCTGACGCAGAAGACTGGAACGGCGATTACCTTGTCGCAGGGCTGATCGAGCTGCACACCGACAACCTGGAAAAGCACCTCGAGCCCCGTCCAGGCGTGCGCTGGCCGGCCATGTCGGCCCTGCTCACCCATGACGCGCAGGTCTCGGCCGCCGGCATCACCACGGTGCTGGACGCCATGGGGGTGGGCGACTTCGACGAGCGCTCGGTGCGTGCCCAGGGCCTGCAGGACGCGGCCAGCGCGCTGCGCCATGCGCGAGAGGGGGGACTGCTGCGCGCCGAGCACCTGTTGCACATTCGCTGCGAGCTGGCATGCGACAACATGCTCGAGGTAGCTGCCCCGTTTCTTGACGATCCGATGGTGCGCCTGGTCTCGCTCATGGACCACACTCCCGGCCAGCGCCAGTGGATGGACGTGGAGAAGTTCCGCACGTACACCCAGCGCAACCAGCGCTGGAGCGACGAGCACCTCGCCCGGGTCGTGGCAGAGCGCCAGGACATGCAGGCGCGCAACGCGCAGCGCAACCGGCGCGGGCTGCTGGCTCTGTGCGCAGAGCGCCACATCCCGCTCGCCAGCCACGACGACACGGTGCCGGAGCACATCGACGAGGCGCTGGCGAGCGGCATGACCATCTCTGAGTTCCCCACCACGGTGGCGGCGGCGCTGGCTGCACGGGAGCACGGACTGGGCATCGTCATGGGTGCGCCCAACCTGGTGCGAGGCGGATCGCACTCCGGCAACGTCTCGGCGCTCACGCTGGCGCGCGACGATCTGCTCGATTGCCTGTCGTCGGATTACGTGCCCCATGCGCTGCTGCACGGCGCATTTCTGCTGCGCGACCAGGCCGGCTGGAGCCTGCCCAAGGCAATCGCTGCGGTATCCTGCAACCCGGCCCGGCTGGTCGGCCTGCACGATCGTGGCGAGATCGCCGTCGGCAAGCGCGCAGACTTCGTGCGCGTACGCGAGACCGCGAGCGCGCCGCACTTGCCGCCCGTCCCGGTGCCGCTGGCGACCTGGCGTCAGGGCGTGCGCATCGCTTGAGGTGAAGCTGCCGAGCCACAGAGGAGAACCGACGAACTCATTCACCACGAAGGACACGACGGAACACGAAGAAAGCCGTCAATGAGGTTGTGTTCTCTTGGCGTCCCTGGATCGAGTCCGGGGCAGGTTTCGCGGCTAGGTAGTAGAAGAGGGAGGGTCGAAGTGAGGGCATGGATACGCATCTGGGCGCAGTGGCGTTGGCTGGCTGGCCTGATCGTCTGCGTCGGGCTGCTCGCGCCCTGTGCTGCGCAGGCGCAAGGTACCCTGAACATCGGCTTGGTGCCGGCGGAAGACCCGCGCCTGATGATCGCCGACAACCAGGCGATGATCGAGGCGCTGCGCACCTCGCTGGGCATGGAGGTCAAGCCGTTCGTCGCCACCGACTACAACGGCGTGATCGAGGCGCTGCGCGCGAAGAAGCTCGACGTGGCGCTGCTCGGGCCCTTCTCCTATGTGCTCGCCGCCTCGGTGGCAGGAGTCGATCCGATCGCCGTTCCCGAGACCCAGAAGCAGGGTGCGAGCTACCACTCGTTGATCATTGCGCGCAAGGAGCGCAATATCCGCTCGCTCGCCGACCTCAAGGGCAAGACCTTCGCCTTCGTCGACCCCAGCTCTACTTCGGGGCACCTGTTCCCAAAGACCGCTATGATCCGCGCCGGCCTCGACCCCAATGCCGACTTTCGTTCGATCTTTGCCGGCAGCCATGATGCCAGCGCCATTGCTGTGCAGAATGGCAAGGTGGACGCTGCTGCAGTAGCCGACGGCCTGTTCGAGGCGGCAGTCGCTCGCGGTGTGGTGAAGGGGGACGAGATCCAGATTGTGTGGACATCCGATCCGATTCCCGGCGCCCCGGCGGTGATGCGCAGCGACCTCCCCGAGCCGCTCAAGCAGCGCATTCGCGCCGCGTTCGCCTCGATGCGCGACTTGCCGTGGAGCAAGGGCACCATCATCAAGCGCTGGGTGCCGGCGACCGACGCCAACTTCGCGGTGGTCCGGGAAGCCGCGAAGGTGCTCAACCTCGACCTGCGGAAGATGAAATGATCCACGTCCGCGGCCTCAGCAAGACCTACGGGAACTTCGCCGCACTGCGCGGCGTGGACTTGGTGGTATCCGCCGGGGAGATGTGCGTTGTGCTGGGACCCTCCGGCGCCGGCAAGTCCACCCTGCTGCGGTGCCTGAACCGCCTCACCGAGCCCAGCGCAGGCGAGGTCGTGATTGGCGGCAGGGGTGCGCCGCGCAACCGCCGGGAGCTGCGCGAGCTGCGCCAGCACATCGGCATGATCTTTCAGGACCACAATCTGGTGGCGCGCCTGTCGGTGCTGAAGAACGTGCTCACCGGACGCTTGGCCGGCATGCCGGGGCTGGCGGCGGCGCTGCAGCTGTTTCCGCGCGCGGACGTGGACATCGCGCTGGACGCCCTGCGCCGCGTGGCCCTGGCTGACCGCGCCCTGGACCGCGCCGATCGCCTCTCCGGTGGACAGCAGCAGCGAGTGGGCATCGCACGGGCCCTGGCACAGCAGCCGCAGGTAATCCTCGCCGATGAACCCGTAGCCAGCCTCGATCCCAAGACCGCGCGGGTGGTGCTGGACGATCTGCGTCGCGCCGCTCACGAGCTCGGCATCGCTGTGCTGTGCAATCTGCATCAGGTCGAGTACGCCCTGGAGTTTGCCGACCGCATCGTCGGCATCGGCGCCGGTGAAGTGGTGTTCGAAGGCGGCCCGGATGAGCTCACCCCCGCCGCGCTGGCCCGCATCTACCCTGGTCTGGCAGCCGGTGCGACGAGTCCGGCGCCAGAAGCAGAGCGCGACGTCGAGACGAAGGCGTTGCCACTATGAGGCGCTTCCACTTCCTGCTCGGCGGCACCTGGACCGTAGGTCGCACGCTGCGGTGGTTGGTCCTGCTGGCCCTGGGCGCGGCGGTGCTGTGGTGGAGCGCGCGCGGCATCGGCTTCAGCGTCGCCGAGCTGGTGCGCGGCCTGCCCTGGGTCTTCGACCTGATCTCGCGCATGGTGCCGCCCAACTGGGCGTTCTTCGAGCGGCTGGTCAAGCCCGTCATCGAGACCATCCAGATCGCGCTGTGGGGCACCCTGCTGGCGGTGCTGATGGCCCTGCCGCTGTGCTTCCTCGCTGCGCGCAACCTGAGCCCGAACCTGCTGGTGTTCCACGCCATGCGACAGGTGCTCAATGCCCTGCGCGGGATCAACGAGATCATCTTCGCGCTGATTTTCGTGGCGGCGGTCGGGCTGGGCCCGTTCTCCGGGGTGCTGGCGCTGGCCATCCATGGCGCCGGCATGCTGGGGAAATTTTTCGCCGAAGCGGTCGAGGAGATCGATGCCGGCCCGGTGGAGGCCCTGCGCGCGACCGGCGCACGCCCTGCCCTAGTGGTGGTCTTCGGCGTGCTGCCGCAGGTCATCCCCTCCTGGATCGCTGCGACCCTGTACCGGTTCGAGGTCAATCTGCGCGCTGCGACGATCCTGGGCATGGTGGGCGCCGGTGGCATCGGCTTCGAGCTGATGAGCTCGCTGAAGCTGTTCCAGTACCAGGACACCGCCGTCTGCGTGCTGGTCATCCTGGCCATGGTCATGACGGCCGACTATCTCTCCTCCAGGCTGCGGGCGCGCATTCTGGCCGCCTGAGCCACCTCTTCGGGCATGGCGTATGCATGCCCGGACGTGTTTCCCTCATGGAGGATCGGGTACCCCATGTGGTTCATCGGCCTGATCATCGGCCTGGTCGTGGGCGCAGCCGTCGAGGACATCGAAGGGGCCTTCTACGGCGCAGCGCTGGGCGCCCTGGCCGGCTATGCATTGCGGCTGGCGCTCGGCCGCTCCACCGAGGAGAGGCTGCGCAAGCTGGAGCAGGAGATCGCCGACCTGCGCCACGCCCTGCAAGCCCGGCCGGTTCCGCCTTGGCCCGCCCAGCCATCGCTCGCGCCGGAAGCGCCAATACCCGAAGCGGCGGCACCGCCCGAGCCGTTCCCCACGTTCGAGATCGCGCCCGAGCCAGCCGCGAGCGTCGGCCCTGAGATCGAGATCGAGCGCGAGCCCACGCCGGTGCCGGCGGCATCGCAGCCGACTCTGGCGCCAGGTCCAGCCGGGCGGCCCGCCTGGCTGAGCTGGGTGCTGGGCGGCAACACTGTTGTGCGGGTGGGCGTAGTGGTGCTGTTCTTCGGCGTGGCATTCCTGCTCAAGTACGCCTACGAGCGCACCCACGTCCCGATCGAGGCGCGTCTGATCGGCGTGGCCGCCGGCGCAATCGCCATGCTGCTGGTGGGCTGGCGCCTGCGCCTGCGCCGCGCCGGCTATGCGCTGGCCCTCCAGGGCGGCGGGATCGGCGTACTGTACCTCACCGTATTCGCATCTCTGCGACTGTTCGGGCTGCTCCCCCCGAGCGCGGCGCTGGTGCTGTTGCTCCTGATCGCGGTGCTTTCGGCGGCGCTCGCGATCCTGCAGAACTCGCAGTCGCTCGCCATGCTCGGCGCAAGCGGTGGCTTTCTTGCGCCCATCCTCGCCTCGACGGGCGGCGGGAGCCACGTCATGCTGTTCAGCTACTATGCCGTGCTGAACGCGGGCATCCTAACGATCGCCTGGTTCCGGTCCTGGCGGCCGCTCAACCTGGTGGGCTTCGTCTTCACGTTCGGCATCGGCGCGGCCTGGGGGGCGCGGTTCTATCGTCCCGAGCTTTATGTCAGCACGCAGCCCTTCCTGATCTTGTTCTTCCTCATGTACCTCGCCATCCCGGTGCTGTTCGCGCAGCGCCAGGCCACGCGAATAGAGCGCTACATGGACGCCACCCTGGTGTTCGGTGTGCCGTTGCTCGCCTTCGGCTTCCAGCTCCGGCTGATGCGCGAGATCGAGTACGGCGCCGCTTTCAGCGCACTGGCCTTGAGCCTGGTGTACATCGTCCTTGCACGCCTCGTCTACACGCGTCACCGCGAGCTGCTGCGCATGCTGGTCGAAGCCTTCCTCGCCCTGGGTGTGGTGTTCGTCACGCTGGCTGTTCCGCTGGCTCTGGATGGGCGATGGACGGCCGCCGCCTGGGCCTTGGAGGGCGCAGCGGTGGTGTGGGTCGGGGTGCGCCAGAACCGCTGGCTGGCACGCGCGTTCGGCCTGCTGCTGCAGCTAGCGGCCGGCATCGCATTTCTGGGCGCGGCTTCTGCCGCCCACGGCGCGGTGCCGGTGTTCAACAGCTTCTACGTCGGCTGCCTGCTGGTGGCGCTGGCCGGCCTGTTCTCCAACTGGTACCTGGATCGCCACCGCGACAGCCTGAAACCGCAGGAGCGCTGGGCCGTGCCCGTAGTGTTCCTGTGGGGCCTGGCGTGGTGGACATTCGGCAGCCTGCTCGAGATCGAAGAGCACACGCAGTGGCGGCTGCAGCCCGACGCTGCCCTGTTGTTCTTCACCGGCTCCGCGGCGATCTTCAGCCTGCTCTGGCGACGCATCGACTGGCGCCTGGCCCGCTACCCGGCGCTCGCGCTCCTCTCGCTCATGGCCTTGAGCGCGCTGGTCGCGGTCGTTGTCTACAACAGGTCGCACCCCCTCGCAGGATTTGGCTGGCTCGCCTGGCCCATCGCCTTCACCGTTCACTTCTGGCTGCTGCGCCGGCATGATGTGGCCGAGACGGACTGGCTGGACTACCTGCACGCCGGCTCGGTCTGGGTGCTCGCAGCGGTGGGCGCGTGGGAGGCCGGGTGGGCGATCGACCGGCTGGTGGCCGGTCAGGCGGTGTGGCCGTTGATCGCTTGGGCACTGGTGCCCGCTGCGCTGCTCGTGCTCCTTACCCTGCGCGGGCCGCAGATTGCCTGGCCGGTCCGCGTGCGACTGGCCGCCTACCTGGTCAACGGGGCTGCGCCGCTGGCGGCCTTCCTGTGGGGCTGGGTCGTCTACGCGAACGTGGCCAGCAATGGCGATCCGGCACCGCTGCCCTATGTGCCGGTGCTGAGCCCGCTCGACCTGGCGCAGATCGGCGCGTTGCTGGTGATTGCGCTGTGGCTGCGGCGCATCCAGCGCCTGCAGCTTGCCGACCTGCGCGGCGAGCAGGCCGCGCTGGCGTACTCCCTCATCGGCGCGGCGGCGTTTATCGCCGCGAACGGCATCCTGCTGCGCACCCTGCATCACTGGGCCGACGTGCCGTTCCAGCTCGATGCAATGCTGCGGTCCATGCTCGTGCACGCGGCACTGTCGATCTTCTGGAGTGTGCTCGCCATGTGCACGATGGTCGTCGCAACGCGGCTCAAGCTGCGCGCCCTGTGGATCGCCGGCGCGGCATTGATGGGTGTCGTCGTGGTCAAGCTCTTCCTCGTCGACCTTTCGAACGTGGGCGGCGTGGAGCGCATCGTGTCCTTCATCGGGGTGGGCCTGCTGATGCTGCTGATCGGTTACATCTCGCCGGTCCCGCCCCGTGTCCAGGAGCAAGCGAAGTGAGACTGCTGCCAGGTTTGCTGTGCGTGCTCGCCTCGCTCGGCGCCGCCGCGCAGGAGCGCCCCGACGACTTCGCCTATTCGGTGCCGCTCGAGGTGTCCGGAGACGGCGCGCTGCACCAGCTCGACGTGCCGCGGTCGGTATACGAAGGGGTAACGCGCGTGGACCTCGCGGATGTGCGGGTGTTCAACGGCCGCAGTGAGATCGTCCCTCACGCTTTGAAGCCCCGCCCCGCGCCCGGCACTGCCCCGGCCGCGTGGGTCGAGGTGCCCTTCTTCCCGCTGCATGGTGCGCAGGGCACTGCCTCAGAGCGCCTGGACATCAGGGCCAGGCGCACGCCCGCCGGCACCATCGTCGAGATCACTCGCGACAAGGCTGTCGGCGGGACCCCCGTACTGCTCGGTTATCTGGTCGATGCAACCGGCTTCGAGCGGCCCATGCAGGCACTCGACCTGGATTGGCGCGACCCGGGCGAAGGGGTGAGCAGCAGCCTCAGGGTGGAGGCGAGCGACGATCTTCAGCAGTGGCAGACGCTCGTGTCCGCCGCGCCGCTGGTCAGCCTGGAGTTCGGCGGGCAGCGGCTCGTGCAGAAGACCGTGGAGCTTCCGGCTTTGCGGCGAAAATACCTGCGCCTGACCTGGCCTGGAAGTCCGAACCCCATCGAGCTCACCCGCCTGCGGGCGCGCCCGAGTGACATGCTGCTCGAGCCAGCCCGCCAGTGGAAGCAAGTCGAGCTGCGTTCGGCCGAGAAGCCCGGCGAGTTCCGCTACGAGCCCGGCGGGCGCATCCCGGTGGACCGCCTCCGCGTGGGCCTGCCGGAACGCAACACGCTGGTTCCGGTGCAGGTCCTGGCGCGCCATACGGACGATCAACGCTGGCAGCTGATCACAACGGGCGTCGTCTATCGCCTGACGCACGAGGGGCACGACGTCGTCAGTGCCGATCTCAACGTAAGCGCCACTGGGTGGGAGCAATGGCTGCTGCGGCTGGACTCACGCGGCGGCGGAATCGGAGCCGGCGAGCCCCAGGTTCAGGTGGGCTGGGTCCCGCAGCAGCTTGTGTTCGTCGCGCGCGGCGAGGGGCCGTTCCAGCTCGCCTACGGCAACCTGCGTGCGCGTTCGGCCGACCTGCCGATCCAGACGCTGGTCCCTGGCTGGCACAGCGACGCAGAGCTGAAGGCCGCGACTGCCACAGCGGGAGCGCAGGAGGTTCGCGCCGGCCCCCGCGCGCTGCGCGGAGCGCCGGACTACAGGACCTGGGGGCTCTGGGGCAGCCTCGTGATCGGTGTGGTGCTGTTGGCGTGGATGGCTTGGGTTTTGGCGCGGGAGCTCAGGGACTCAAGACCTGGAGCTTGAACCGAGGAGCGCAAAGGCGGTCCTCGGTTCTGCGCCCTAGACACGAGCAAGTCAGCCGTGGTCTGATTCCAGCACCATGAAGCTCCAGCAACTGCGCACCGTCTGTGAAGTCGCCCGCCACAGGTTCAACCTGTCGAAAGCCGCCGAGGCACTGCACACCTCGCAATCGGGTCTGAGCCGCCAAATCCTGCAGCTCGAGGACGAGCTCGGAGTGCAGATCTTCGTGCGCAGCGGCAAGCGCTTCACCGGCCTCACGGAGCCGGGACGGCAGGTCCTATCCATCTCCCAGCGCATTCTCGCCGACACGCGCAACCTCAAGCAGCTGAGCGACGAGTTCCGGCGTGAGGCCGCTGGCTCACTCACCGTCGCAACGACACACACGCAGGCACGCTATGCCCTGCCGCCGGTAATCCGACGCTTCATGAAGCGCTATCCGCAGGTGCACCTGTCGCTGCACCAGGGCAGCCCCACCCAGATCGCCGAGATGACGCTGAGCGGGCAGGCCGATCTGGCCATCGCCACCGAGGCCCTGGCGCTCTATGATCAGCTGGTGATGCTGCCCTGTTACGAGTGGAACCGCTGCGTGGTGGTGCCACCCGACCATCCGCTGCTGCAGGTCAAGCACCTGACCCTCCAGGCCATCGCGCGCTATCCGCTGATCACGTACGACTTCGCGTTCACCGGCCGCACCACGATGCAGAAGGCCTTCGACGCGAAGGGGCTCTCACCCAAAGTGGTGCTCACCGCCATCGACGCCGACGTGATCAAGACCTACGTGGAGCTGGGCCTGGGCGTGGGCATCCTCGCCAGCATGGCCTTCAACCCCAAGCGCGACGGCCACCTGCGCGCCATCGACGCGAGCCACCTGTTCGCGCCCAGCGTCACGCGCATCGGCATCCCGCGCAACGCCTATCTGCGCGGCTACGTTTACGATTTCATCGAGATGTTCGCACCGCACCTTACGCGCGAGGCAGTGGATGCGGCGATGCATGGAGAGCGGAAAGCGTGACAGGTCACGCCTCACCGGTCAGCCAGCAGCTCCAGCTCCCGCACCGCCCAGTCGTACTCGAGGAAATCCGTCACACCGGTGGCGACCGCCGCTTCGAAGGCCGCTTTCGCCTGCTGTGGCTGCTGGCGGATCATGTATGCCTGTCCCGCGTAGAACGATGCCTCGCACTGCTGCTCAAGCGCCACGCGCGGATCGACTGCAGCTGCTGCGGCGATGGCCTGTTCGGGCTGCACCTTTCCCCGATACATCTGCACCAGAGGTGCCGGCCAACGTTCGGCGCCGGCGACTTTCTCGGCGAGCGCGAGCCGCGAGGGTCGCTTCAGACCGCCGCGCCGGATCGCCAGCTCCAGCCATAGCACGCTGTAGACGAAGGCCTGGCCTTCCGCCGAGCGCGCCAACCGCGTGAAGTGCTGCGCCGCCTGCTCGTAATCCCCCCGATAGAAGGCGAGCCTGCCCTTCTCCCGCTGCGCCCCGGCGCGACCGCTGTCCAGGCCCAGCGCCATCTCCAGGTCGAGATCGGCCTGGGGGAACTCGCGCAGCTTAAGGTGCGCGGTCGCGCGGTCTTCGTAGTACAGGGGATTGAAGGGATCCAGTTCCACGGCCCGCGACAGGTCCATGACCGCCTCGGCATACTGGAGAAGGCGGTTGCGCGCCACCGCCCGCGTCCGGAAGGCTGAAGCGAGCTGCTTGTCGTCGAGCGTGCCGGACTCGATCTGGAGCGTCGCCTGAGCGATTGCCCGCTCCGCCGCCTGGCGCTGTTGCGTCCGCAGCTGACGGGCAAGGTCGGATTCCGGTTCGACCGCCTGCGCGCTCGATGCCCCTGCGACCAGGGCGAAGAGAAGCGCAAGCCAGCCATGCATCGTGGACGCCTCAGGTCAGCGGCCGCCCGCCATCCACGGGGATGATGCAGCCGTTGGAGTACTTCAACACGCTGGCCACCGCGAGCACGGCAGCGCCGATCTCGCCGGGGGTTGCGAGCCTGCGCAACGGCGTGCGCGCGGCCTGCTCGTCCCGCCATTTCTGGTCCAAGCCCTTGACGAAATCGGTGTCCACCAGCCCGGGCGAGACTGAGACCACGCGGATCTCGGGTGCGAGGGCTCGGGCCAGGGATTTCGTCATGCAGTCCAGCGCTGCCTTCGATGCACAGTAGGCGACATTGCTGCCCATTCCCGTCACCCCGGCGATGGAGGAGATGTTCACCACCAGCGCGTCGCCGGACGCTTTGAGCAACGGACGGAACGCCCGCACCGCAGCGAAGGCGCCGCGCCAGTTCACGCGGAAGATGTCGTCGATGATCTCGTCGTCCAGCGCGTCGAGATCGGCATGCGGGACGAAGCGCGTGATGCCCGCGCAGTTGACCAGCACATCGCAGCGGCCCTGCTTCGACTCCACCTCCGCTGCGAGGATCTTCAGCCCGGTGCCGTCGTCTACCGCCACCTGCTTGGCCCAGTGCCCGCTTCCCGGCAGCGTCGCCTGCAGCCGTTGCGCTGCCTCGCCCCCGCTACGGTAGGTGAACACGACCTGAGCGCCGGCCCGAGCAAGATGACGGCAGATCTCCGAGCCGATGCCGCCGGAACCGCCGGTGACCACCGCCGTCCTGCCCTCGAGCGGAAGCTCCCTCTCTGCTCGAAGGGATGAGGCGGGGTACGAAGAGGGCAAGCTCAATCCTTAGCCAGCAACTGCATCAGCGAGGAAGTGTCCCAGCGTCCGCCGCCGCGCGCCTGTACCTGCGCGTAGAACTGATCGATCAGCGCCGTGGCAGGCAACCGCGCGCCATTGCGCTTGGCTTCCTCCAGGCAGATCCCCAGATCCTTGCGCATCCAGTCCACGGCGAAGCCGAAGCCGTCGAACTTCACCTCGTTCATC